>JBPCXR010000100.1:0-48629 GCA_051027215.1 Pseudomonadales bacterium
CCGATGGCGCTGATCCGGCCACCCGCCAGAATCAGCGTATCGGCGTCGGCTACGGCGTTGCCATCCCAGATGCGTAAGCCGCGAAGGGCGGTTGTTGAAACGTCGTTAGCCATTGCCGTATACCCACTGAGGCAGCCAGGTGGCCAAATTTGGCCACAGAATAAGAACCCCAAGCAGCAATATCTGCAAGAGGATGAACGGCACCACGCCTCGATATATCGCAGCGGTGGGTACAGAGGGCGGCGTTACCCCGCGCAGATAAAACAGCGCAAAACCGAAGGGCGGGGTAAGAAACGAAGTTTGTAGATTGACCGCAATCATCACACCGAGCCAGATCGGGTCGAAATCCATGGCCAATAAGATCGGCCCAACAATGGGAATGACCACGAAGGTGATTTCGATGAAGTCCAGCATGAAGCCCAGCAAGAAGATCACCAGCATGACAGTGGCAAACGCGCCCCAGCGGCCACCAGGCATGTTTTCGAACCAACTCTGCACTAGCTCATCGCCGCCGTAGCCGCGAAACACCAAAGAGAAAATCGAAGCGCCAATCAGTATGAAAAACACCATGGCGGTGGTTTTGAGGGTGGCGTCGCTCACCTGTCTGAGAACTTCCAGGTTGAGCGTGCGTAGAGTGGCGGCCAGCAGCAACGCACCGATCGCGCCAACACCCGCTGCTTCGGTGGGTGTGGCAATACCCAGCAGAATCGAGCCGAGCACTGCGACGATGAGTAGCAAGGGTGCCGCGAGGCTAATGAATAAGCTGCTTTGCGGGGCTTGGGACGATGTGGTTTCGATGCCCTGAGTAGCCGCCGGTGACCACTGGGGTCGCAGCCAACTCACCAGGAGCAGGTAGCTGAGGTAGAGGCCTACGAGTATCAACCCTGGGACCAAAGCACCGGCAAACAGATCGCCCACGGACACAGTTTTGGGCGCGAACACGCCCTGCTGTAGCTGGGCCTGCTGGTAGGCGTTCGACAGCACGTCACCGAGTAGCACCAGCGCGATGGACGGCGGAATTATTTGGCCCAGCGTTCCCGTAGCGCACAGCGTTCCTGTCGCCAGCTCTGCGCGGTAGCCTTGCTGCAGCATCACTGGCAGCGCCAGTAAGCCCATGGTGACCACAGTTGCACCGACGATGCCGGTGCTTGCAGCTAGCAGCGTGCCTACCAGCAGCACCGAAAGCCCTAGACCCCCGCGCATGCGGCCGAACAGTGCTGACATCTGCTTTAGCAGATTCTCGGCAATGTGAGTGCGTTCCAGCACCACGCCCATGAACACGAACAGTGGCACAGCAATCAGCGTCGTGTTGGTGATGACGCCAAACATGCGGCCGGGTAGGAAGCCCAGATCGCCGGTTTGAAAGTGGCCGGTCGCAACACCGACCCAGGCGAAGGTGAGGGCAACGCCGGCTAAGGTGAGTGCGACGGGGTAGCCCAGCAGCAGCGTCACGAAGACCAGCGCAAACATGGCCACCGGTACCCACTCGAGCATCAAGTTTGCCGTGCGCTGTGCAAACGCGCTAATTGACGAATGATCTCTGCCAGGGCCTGGAGCAGAAGCAGCGCGGCCATGACCGGGATCAGGGTTTTCAACAAGAACACTGCCGGTAGGCCGCCTACTTCAGAAGAGCCTTCCAGAATGCGCCAGCTGGCACGGACATATGGCAGGCTAGACCACAACAGCGTTACCGCTACAGGTATGAGGAACAGACAGTGGCCGAGCAAGTTGATCAAACTCTGTCCCCGCGGCGACAACTTGCCGTAGATCAGATCAACGCGAACGTGGGCATCGTGCTTGAGCGCATAGGCCATACCCAACATGAGAACGATGCCGTGGAGGTAGGTAATGGACTCCTGCAGTGCAATGGTGCCTTCGCCAAAGGCATAGCGCAGCACCACGACCAGCACGGTGAGCACTGCCATCGCCCCTGTTAACCAGGCGACCGTGCGGCCGGTCAGTTCCGTAAAACGGTCGAGCAGAGCGAGCAAAACGTTGTTATTCCGCCGCGACGATCAATGGTGCGAATTGCACATCGAAGGCAATGCCGAGAAACAGCGCAAACCCTGCCCAGACATTGTTCTTAAAAGCGTTGAAGCAGGCGGTGCGATCGCGCTTACGAATCACTCGCTGTTGATAGATGAACAGCAAGGCCATTGCTCCGAGACCCAAGTAATAGAACAAGGCAAAGCCTGCGCGCTGGCCGTACAACAGCAGACAGGCCAGTGACGCCAACTGCAGTATGGCGATGGCGAAACGATCGCCGTTGCCAAAGAGAATCGCTGTGGATCTGACGCCGATGCGCAGATCGTCTTCGCGATCTGCCATGGCGTATTGGGTGTCGTAAGCGACGATCCAAAACACGCTGCCAATGAATAGCAACCAGGCTTCCGCCGGCACCGCAGCCTGCACCGCGGAGTAGGCCATAAGCAGACCCCAACTGAAGGCTGCGCCGAGAGGCACCTGGGGTAAGTAGGTAAAGCGTTTGAAGAACGGGTAGCTGAGGGCGATCAACAATCCGCCCAGAGCGAACATTCGGGTCAAATTATTCAAAAACAGTAACATTGCTGCACTTAGCAGCAGCAACACTACCAGCGCCAGGCCCGCTTCGCCCAAGGACAATGCCCCGGTAGCGAGTGGACGATTTTGGGTGCGCGCCACATGGGGATCGAAATCTCGGTCGGCCATGTCGTTGGCGACGCAACCTGCCGAACGCATGAAGAATGTTCCTGCAATAAACACTGCTAGCAGCAGGGGTGATGGTATTGCGCCGCTGGCAGCCCACAGGGCCCCGAGTGTTGGCCATAGCAGCAGCAACGTGCCCACTGGCCGATCAACGCGCATGAGCGCCGCATAGGCAGTGAACTTGCTTGCAGGTGGCGAGGTGGATACGGTGCTGATTGAAACGGCTCCCAGCAGGGCATGAGAAGTGGCGCAATTCCCGGCAAACGGCTACTTTGCGTCAATCTGACCCCAGAGCAGGCAACTAGGCCCGCCCAGGTGGTCTCAGGGATCCTATAGTAGCCTGTCTGCTCTGGCTGCAACCAGCGATAGGCCTGGCCCGCCGCGGGCCAAAGCCTGTCGCGTTGCTTTTTAGGCGGTGGGCAAGTAGTTTATCGCGCTTTCCGAAGAGGGCCCCCAGGGCATCAGGCTTAACATGCGAAAATGGCAGTGCATCGTTTGCGGCTGGATCTACGACGAAGCTGAAGGATGTGAAGAAGAGAGCATCGCCCCCGGCACCAAGTGGGAAGACGTTCCGGAAGACTTTGTATGCCCGGAATGCGGCGTCAGCAAAATCGATTTTGAGATGATCGAGATCGGCTGAGCCTGCCCGCACGCTGCGCTCCGGCGCACCATCCCCTGAGCGAGGATCGCTGCCATGAACCTGACCGTACGCATTCTGATCGGCATGGTGGCGGGCCTGCTACTAGGCGTTGGCATCCAGGCGCTTGGTCTATCCGCTGAGCATTTCCTGAACCGAGTCCTCATTGGCGACGTGCTCGACGCCGGCGGTAAGTTGTTTATCGCCAGCCTCAAAGTCATGGTGGTGCCACTGGTGTTTGTGTCCCTGGTCTGCGGTGCCGCGAGCTTAGGCGCTACCGGTAGCATCGGGCGCTTGGGCGGCAAGACCCTGGGTATGTATCTACTCACCACCGCCGTTGCAGTCACCATCGCCTTAACGATCGCGCTGACCTTTGGCATCGGCGAGGGCGCCGAAGCGCCTCCGGTAGAGGTCACCTACAACCCTGCTGATCCGCCTAGTGTCAAAGACACGCTGGTGAACATCTTTCCAACCAATCCGGTGGCCGCCATGGCCGAAGGCAAGATGCTGCAGATCATCGTGTTTGCGCTGCTATTTGGCATCGCGTTGTCTAAGGCCCAAGAGCCCGGTGCTCGTGTGCTCAGTTGGTTTACTGATGTCAACGAAGTGTTGATGCAGCTAATTACCCTGTTGATCAAACTGGCCCCCTATGGCGTGTTTTGTTTGATGGCAAAGCTGTTTGCTACCGTGGGTGCTGCTGAAATCCTGCATGTGGTCGGCTACTTTTTTACTGTGGTGGCGGCGCTGGTGGTACAAATCAGTCTGGTTTACCCGCTGCTACTCACCGGGTTCGCTCGGCTCAACCCGCTGACCTTTATCAAGAAGATGCGTGAACCGCAGTTGGTGGCGTTTAGCACCTCGTCTAGTGGTGCGACGTTACCGGTGACCCTACGCACTGTCGAAGAACGCATTGGTGTCAAAAACGAGGTCGCTTCTTTTGCCGTCCCTCTAGGCGCCACCATCAATATGGATGGCACGGCCATCATGCAGGGTGTGGCCACGGTCTTTATCGCTAACTTTTACGCGGTGCCGCTAGGCATTGGCGACTATGTCACGGTGGTGCTGACAGCAACGTTGGCGAGCGTTGGCACAGCCGCGGTTCCTGGTGTGGGTTTGGTGACTTTGACCTTGGTGCTGACTCAGGTTGGTTTGCCCGTGGAGGGCATCATTTTAATCATCGGTGTTGATCGCCTGCTGGACATGCTGCGCACGGTCGTTAACGTTACTGGCGACGGCACGGTGTCGACCATCGTTGCGCGTAGCGAAGGTAAGTTGGACATGTCGATCTTCAATGACCCTGATGCCGGTCGAGTAATCCCAGCCCGTGTCCAGGCCGCCGACTAAAGCGGTCATCATTCGACCCGCGATGGCGCAGGATCTGGCGCGGCTGCAAGCTTTCGCGGTGCAAACTTGGCTAGCTGCGTTCGCTCACACCTACCGTGATCCGGAAGAACCGTCCCGCTATGTGGAAGAGGAGCTAGCGCTTGCGCGCTTTGCTCAGGCGCTGGGGGAAGATGCCATTTTGCTGGCGCTGGAACGGCGCCAGGATGAAGCTGAAGAATTGCTGGGCTATGTGCAGATCGGACCAGCACGATTTACCGACCTACAAACTGATCCGGGCGATCAGGATTTGCGACGACTCTATGTTGCAAAGGACGCTCAGGGTCGTGGGATCGGCCACCAGCTCATGGATGCGGTGCTAGCGCTGGTGCCGGTTTGTCAGGCGCGCCGGGTCTTTCTTGATGTTTGGGAACACAATCACGGTGCGCAGAAGCTGTATCGAAGCTATGGGTTTAAAGTCATCGCTCGGCGCCGCTACATCGGCGCCAATGGCCAGCCTGAAGACGAGGACTACCAGATGTGTCGGCTACAACCTCAATAGGTGTATTCCGGTGCGGGACCGAACTCCCACAGCAGCGTTGTGGCCGTTAGCAAGCCAACGAAGGCAACCAGGGCAACGGCAAACAGTGCGCTGGCATAAAGAAAGCCGCGATCTTCTGGCACCTGCATCATGGGGCTAACGCCGCGATACAGCAAAAAGATGCAGTAACAGGCCACCGCCACACCGAGGGTAATGTCGAGCCAGAGCAGGGGGTACAAGCCCAGCAGGCCAAATATGAAAAACGGTGTTGCAGTGAAGCTGATGAGCGCTACCCCAGTTCCGAAAGTGCTTTCCTTGCCATACACCGTAGACATCCATCGCACCATGAACCCCATGAACAAAACGCCGCTGACCATGGCGAGGAAGAACAGCACGCACAGCGGCATTGCGCTGGCGGCTGTGAGACGCATGGTTTCACCGGCGACCTGCCATCCCACTTGAGAGACGCCGTAGTACCAACAAACCGCGGGAATGAGCGCCATGGGAATGGTCTGCCAGAGCAGCACCGATGCGAGTGAGTGATCGGCGTCGGCGATGATGCGCCAACCGTGTACTGGCTGAACCAGCAACCGCAATGCGTGAAAAAAGGGCTTCATCAGGATTCCTCCCCGGTATCGTCAAATATGTCCAATGCATGGCGATCGAGATCGTCAAACTGTTCGTGATCGGCGGCCCAAACGAAAAACCACAGTGCTAGGCCCACCAGGACAATGGACAGTGGTATGAGCAAACCGAGTATCTCCATCACCGGGACTCCGTTGTGGGTTTGCGCAGCAGGCGCACCGCGTTGAGCATGACGATGGTTGAACTGCTGGCCATGCCGACCGCTGCAAGCCATGGTGGCATCAGACCAGCGATGGCACTGGGGATAGCGATCAAGTTATATAGCGCTGCCCAAGCAAGGTTTTGCCGAATCACTGCGCGCGCTCGGTTACTGGTGTCGAACAGATCAGCAATAGCGCCGATGCGGCTGGTGAGCAGCGTTGCGCCGGCTTTAGCACGTACCAAATCGCTGGTTTCTAAGGTGGCAATGGAGACGTCGGCTTCAGAAAACGCCAATGCGTCGTTAATGCCATCGCCAACGAACATCACCTTTGCGCCGGATTGCCGTTGACTGCGGACGGTGTTGAGCTTGTCTTCAGGCTGTAGCGCACCCGCGAAGTCGATGCCAAGACTCGCTGCGAGATCGCGGCAGGTGGCAACTTGGTCGCCGCTGAGCATGGTGATGTGCAGCCCGGCGTCTTGCAAACGCGCGATGGCGGTTTTGGTATCGGGTCTGATCTCCACGCCGAGGCGGAATCGAGCCAGCGGTCGGCTGGCGAGACTAAAATATACTGTCCCTGGTTCAGCAACTTCGTCTAGGCCGCAAAACTCTGGCGTGCCGATCTTCAGCGCTTCGGTCGCCAGTAGCGCGCTAACGCCTTGACCAGCAATAACCTGGGGCCGACTCAATGCGAATTCCAACTCCTGGACCGGTGCCGGCTCCTGGGCACTGCTGAACGCTTTGGCGATGGGATGACTCGAGTAGCTCTGCAGTTGCGCGGCCAGCGCGAGACAGTCCCGCTCACTTAGGTGCCCAAGTACCTGAGTCTCGAGCAACTTCAACTCTGGCAGGGTCAAGGTGCCGGTTTTGTCGAAACACAGTTCGGTGACTTGTGGCGCTAACTCGAGAATACTGCTGTCGGTCAGCAAGATGCCCTGGCGCCGTAATTGTGCCATTGCCGCAGACAGCGCTGCAGGTATGGCCAGGGCCAAGGCGCAAGGGCAACTCACAATAAGCACAGCCAGACCAGCGCTCAAGGCTTGCCCGCTACCGGCCAGCCACCAGCCCAGGGTCGTTGCGGCGGCGGCGATGAGTATTGCTGGAACAAACCAGCCGGCGATTCGGTCGGCGAGCCTGGCCAGCGGCGCTTTTGCTAGGCTGATGTGGTCCGCGAGTCGCTCGATCTGTGCCACCCGGCTGTCGCTGGCCTGGCTTATGGCGCGACAGACGAGCGCTGCGCCGCGATTGTAGGTGCCGGCGTAAAGACGTTCGCCGCTGTGCTTGTATACCCATTCGGCTTCGCCGCTGAAGGAGGCTTCATCGATCATGGCCTGGGCATCGATGAGCAGTGCATCCACGGGGATCAGCTCGCCTTCGGCGATGAGCAATCGATCATTAGGGGCGACCCGATCCAGAGGATAGGTTTGGGTCGAATTGCCGACGAGGCGCTGTACAGTTTTTGGTGCGCTGGCGAACAGTTGGTCGTCGGCGCTGACTTTTTGCCGCAGCGCGGCGTCGATGTGTCGAGCGCCGAGCAGCAAGAAGGTAAACATGGCAACGGAATCAAAGTAGATTCCCGGCCGATCCGCCAGTAGGTTAAACACGCTGACACCGAACGCCAGGGCGATTGCCAGAGCAATCGGCACATCCATGTTCATGCCTTGATCGAAGGCGCGCCAGGCACTGCGAAAAAATGGGGTGGCGCAATAGCCAATGATTGGTAAGCAAAATATGCCAGCAGCCCAGGCGAGCAGTGTCCTGGCGTAAGCATCCATGCCCCAAAACTCGCCAAAGTAGATGGCAAGGCTCGCCATCATAACTTGCATCATGCAAATGCCGGCAATGCCTAAGCGTTTGATTCGCGCTCGGCGCTCGTTTGCGTCGCCGTTGTTGCTTTGTTGCTTGAGCGTTGGCTTGAATCCCAGCGCTTCGATGCTTTGCAGAATCTGAAAATCACCGTCGATTGCGTGATGAGTGACATGGATCTGCCGTCGTACTGGGTTCACCTGAAAATCATCGACGAAGGGCAAATGCCCGAGAGCTCGAGAGATTTTCGCGACGCAAGCGGCGCAGTGCATATCTTCAATGCGAATTGCCGTGGCACTCATGGCTTCGCTGCTCCGCGCCAGCTGGTCTTGGTCAGAGGCGTTTGCTCAGCCGCGGTATGATCAACTAGCGGTACCGAGGCATCTTCCCGGTGCGCCAGATAAAACATCACCGCTCCGCTGGCAACGCTCAGAAGCGGTATGGCAATGACCAGCAGCAGCGCTGCAGGTTTAGCGTGGCGACCGCTACGCACTAGCGTGGGCCTTTGGGCATTGGACTAGGACGAAAGAAGCGACTTTGCTCCATGATGCAGTGCACGGGTGAATCGGTGCTAGCGGCCGGATCGTAGGCACAAATCTGTAGTGCCATTGGCGTACTTTGCATTGTACTGGGCACATTAGCGCCGCTGAACACCTGTACGGTTCGATACTCTGACTCTCTTGCGCCTAAGGTCAATGCCGCGGTGGCGGCCAGTGTCAAAGCGCTAGGTGAGCTAAGCGTGGTCTCTATCGTTAGCGCCTTGCTGGTCTTATTCGTGACTTTCAGCGAGTAGTCGTTGGTCACGCTGCCATCATCTTGCAGGTGGAACATGGCGCCTCGATCCCGGGTTATTTCAACGCTCAGCGGCGCTCGGGATAGCACGGCAAAGACGAATAGCATGGCCATTACCAACGTCGCCAACGCGTAGCCGATGCTGCGACCACGAAGCCAGTGGGTGGTGCCACCACTGAGCGCGTGTTCCGTGGTGTAGCGAATCAAACCTGGGTCACGGTTGAGCTTGTTCATGACTTGGTTGCAGGCGTCAATGCAATGGGCGCAGCCAATGCACTGGTACTGCAAGCCGTTGCGAATATCGATTCCGGTGGGGCACACCTGTACGCAAAGACTGCAATCGATACAGTCACCGATCACCCCTGGCACCCCTCCAGAAAGCCTGGCCGCCGCTATGGCCGCGCTGCGCTTTTGCAAACCTCGGGGTTCTCCCCGCGCCGCATCGTAAGACACTACCAAGGTGTCTTTATCCAACATGGCGGATTGGAAGCGAGCATAGGGACACATGTAAATGCAAACCTGCTCCCGCAGCCAACCGGCGTTGATGTAGGTCGCAGTGGTAAAGAACACGACCCAAAAAAGTGACCAACCGTGAGCGTCGAGTTGCAGTAGCGATAGCCACAGCTCGCGGATTGGTGTGAAGTAGCCGACGAAAGCCAGACCGGTCAGGAAGGCCATGCCAAGCCACATGCCGTGCTTAAACGTCCGTTTGCGCAGCTTGCTAAAGCTCATAGGCGCTGCATCCAGCTTGATACGCTGATTGCGCGAACCTTCAGTGACCTGCTCTATCCACATGAAGATCGCCGTCCACACGGTCTGTGGACAGGTGTATCCGCACCATAGGCGACCTACCATGGTGGTGACCGTGAACAGTCCAAAGGCGGCGATGATCAACACCCAGCCCAACAGCCACAGGTCTTCCGGCCAAAAGGTGGTGCCAAAAATGTGAAACTGGCGTGCGGGAAGATCAAACAGTACCGCTTGGCGACCCTGCCAGTTAATCCACGGGATTAGGTAGTAACCCAGCAGCAGTGGCCAGCCAGTAAAAAACCGCAAGCGCTGGTAGAAGCCGCCGACAAAGCGAGTAAAGATCTTCTCTCGTCGCTCGTACAGATCAACCGGCGCAAAGCCTTCAACCTCGACTTCGATGGCATCGATGCGCTGGTTCGCCGTCACTACTGGGCACTCAGGCTGTTCACGTAGCTTGCGAGAATCCGGGCCTTGTTGGTACCAAGCATTTCGGCGTGGGCCGGCATGTTGCCGTTGCGGCCATTGCGCACGGTAAAGGCAATTTGCTCCAGGGAGCCACCGTATAGCCAGATGTCGTTGGTCAGATCTGGAGCGCCAAGCAGCGGGTTGCCGGTTCCAGCTGGGCCGTGGCAGGCGATGCACAGTGTTTGATAGTGAGCCTTGCCGCGCTCGGCGGCGGCAACGTCGTGTTCTTGGTTGCTCAGCGAGCGGACGAATTGCGCGGCATCTTGAACGCCATCTTCACCGAGAGCGGCGAGCCAGGGTGCCATCGCCGCAGTTCGTCCGTTAAGGATCGCTGTTTGCACGTTGCTTAAGCCGCTACCCCAGATCCACTCCGAGTCGGTCAAATTAGGAAAGCCGAAACTACCCTGGCCGGCAACGCCGTGGCAGGTTGAGCAGTGGTTGAGAAACAAGCGCCGGCCGATTTGTCGGGCGCGGCGATCAGCGGCCAATTCGGCATCCGGTAGCGCATTTAGCTCGGCATACAACGGCTCGAAGCGCGCGGCATGAGCCTGCTGGTCTGCGCTAACACGATCCGTCGAACGCCACTCGCTGGTTCCGGCATAGTTCCCGAGCCCGGGGTAGTAAACCAGGTAGCCAAGCGCGAACACGATGCTCGCCACGAACATGCCCACCCACCACATGGGTAGTGGAGTATCCAGCTCGCTGATGCCATCCCATTCATGGGCTTCGTGGGGTTTGGTGGCAGCTTGGCGATTGGCCAGCAACAACCAGCCCATAGCGGCTAGGCTGCCAAGTGTTCCGACAATAACAAACCAGTGCCATGCGCTAGTCACGATCTCGCTCCCCAGTCTCGGCTGCAGAGAAGGGCAGCTGGCTGGCTTCTTCCCAGCGCCCGCGGTTTGAAGGTTTGAGCACCCAATACAACAGCGCAGCGAAACCCAGGGTTAGGCTGATGAGTGAGAACAAGGTGGCGGTCATTGGCTTGCTCCGAAGTTCTTCATGTCTTTGCCCAGGGTTTGCAGGTAGGTAATCAGCGCAGTTGCTTCGGTGACGCCCTGTACTGCAGCCGCGGCGCCGTCAATGTCCGCATCGGTATATGGCACACCGATGATTCTGAGCGCGCGCATTTTGTCGGCCGTATGTGCACCGTCGAGGACGTCATCGAACAGCCAGGGATAGCCCGGCATGTTGCTCACCGGTACCACGGAGCGTGGATCCAGCAGGTGCGCTTGGTGCCAGTCGTCGCTATAGCGGCCGCCAACTCGCGCCAGGTCCGGGCCCGTGCGCTTGGAGCCCCACAGAAACGGGTGCTCGTAGACGTCTTCTCCCGCTACGGAGTAGTGGCCGTAACGCGCAACTTCGTCTCTGAGCGTACGCACCATCTGGGTATGGCAAACGGCGCAACCTTCACGCATATAGATGTCTCGACCCTCAAGCGCTACAGCGTCGTAGGGCTTAAGAGTTTCTATGGCCGGGGTTTTGTGCTGATTGAAGATCAGCGGTAAGAGCTCCACCATGCCACCGAAGCTGACAGCGATGAGTGTCAGCACGATCAAGCCACCGACGTGTTGTTCGATCCAATCATGCATCAGGCGTGTGCCTCCGTGGTTGCCGGGTCGGCCTCAACCAATGGCGTGGCGTGCGCGGGGGCCTCTACTCGATGACGCCCCTTCGCAGTCATGTAAACGTTGAAGGCCATGATCAGCATGCCGACAAAGAAAATGGCGCCACCGATGAAACGCACGTAGTAGCCCGGGTAACTGGCTTCGACGGATTCGGAGAAGCTGTAAGTCAAAGTGCCGTCGATGTTGGTGGCGCGCCACATTAGACCTTGGAGCAAACCGTTGACCCACATGCTGGCGATATAGATCACCGTGCCCAAAGTGGACAGCCAAAAATGCAAGTTGATGAGTTTGACGCTGTACATATCGCCGCGCTTGTGCCCGAACAATATGGGGATCAGATGGTAGATCGCGCCTATGCTGATCATGGCCACCCAACCCAGGGCGCCAGAGTGCACGTGACCAATGGTCCAATCCGTGTTGTGCGATAGGGCATTGACGGTCTTGATTGACATCATTGGTCCCTCGAACGTCGACATGCCATAGAACGACAGTGCGACAATCAAGAACTTCATGATCGGATCGGTTCTGAGTTTGTCCCACGCGCCGGACAGCGTCATGATGCCGTTGATCATTCCACCCCAAGACGGTGCAAGCAGTACTAAAGACATCACCATGCCCAAGTTCTGTGCCCAGTCGGGCAGAGAGGTGTAATGCAAGTGGTGTGGCCCAGCCCAGACATAAATGGCGATCAGTGCCCAGAAGTGCACCACCGACAAACGATAGGAATAGATGGGCCGCTCGGCCTGTTTCGGCACGAAGTAGTACATGATGCCGAGAAAGCCAGCGGTTAAGAAAAAGCCCACAGCATTGTGGCCGTACCACCATTGCACCATGGCGTCGACCGAGCCGGAAAAGATGGAGTAGCTCTTAAACGCCGAGACGGGGATCGCCAGGCTGTTGAATACGTGTAGAACCGTAACCCCGATGATGAGGGACCCGAAAAACCAGTTGGCGACGTAGATGTGAGATACCGTACGTTTGGCGATGGTGCCGAAAAACACGATGCCGTAAGAAACCCAAACCACGGCAATTAGCAGATCGATCGGCCATTCCAACTCGGCATACTCTTTGGTAGTAGTGAAACCGAGTGGCAAGGTGATGGCGGCGCTGACGATGACCAGTTGCCAACCCCAGAATACGAACTCGGCGAGCGGTCTTGCGAACAGGTTGGTTTGGCAGGTGCGTTGGACGACGTAAAACGCGGTACACATGAGTGCGCAACCGCCGAACGCAAAAATGACCGCATTTGTGTGCAGTGGCCGTAAGCGACCGTAAGATAGCCACGGAATGTCGAAGTTAAGAACTGGCCAAGCGAGTTGAGCTGCGATCAACAGCCCGACGCCCATGCCCACAATTCCCCATACTACGGTCATCACGGCGAAGCGCCGCACGACCCCTAAATCGTAGCTTGTTTCTTCCGACACACACTTCCCTTAGGCCCAGCGATGCCGGGCGCCCTATCTGGCTTGGCGTGCGGGAAGTATAAAAATGAGCCCTATAGCCGCTATAAGGGGAACCCGAATGTGCTCTAGAGGTTCCTCCTCGAGGTTATTGGTTAGGGGCTGACAGCCAGCACGTCACAAACTGCGCGGCTGAGTATGCGTTGTGCGGAGTTTCCCAAACCTAAGCGCATCCTGGTGCGGTGCGCATTGGTGCCGACAACCAGCACCTCGGCTTTGAGCTTGCGGGCGATCTGGTTCACCGTCAGGCCGGCCTTGCCTATAGGGAAGTGACGCCGGGTTTTTGGCACAGGGTGTCTTGCGAGCAATTGCTCCAGCTCGTCCTTTGAACGCTGTAGCAACCTGCGTTTTACTGCGCGCTCGTCAATCACATCCAGGTCGCGCAGCACGGTAGACAGCTCAATGGCACAAACGCAATGCAACTTGGCCTCGCGTAGCTCGGCAATCTGTGCTGCCGCAGCCAGCACCCGTCGATTTAGTCTCCTGTGCAGTGGGTCTGCGTGGCGCAAATCGATGGCTGCCAACACCGCTCGGTCCTTTTTAGCTGGTAGCCGACGCGCTTGCGAGGAAGCGAACAGCATTGGTGCTTGCACGGTGCTCAGCAGCGCCCAGTCTAGTGGTGTATGCAGCAACGTCTTGGAGGGGTGAGCAGACTTTACGACCAGATCGATACCGTTTTCGACCCTGGATGCCACCCAGTCAGCAATATCGTCGGTCCAAGCCACCTCACTGTCGATGGGTTGGCCATTGGTCGCTCGCCCGGCTAAAAGGGCCTGCAACCAAGCCTTGCGATCTTTGATCATCTTGGTCTTGATGGCTTTACGCTGCGCCGCGTCGACGCCACTGCCGCGGCTCGTCAAAGGGTTCCAGCAGAAAGACACCAAATCCACCCTGGCGTCGGTTTGCGCTTGTATCGCCAGGCTGCGATCCAGGGCGGTCTGCGCGTGCTTGGGCTTATCGAGTATGGTCAGCAGATGATTGGGGCTCATCGGTTCGCTCCGGGTCAGTCGAGTCCGCAGTTTGCACATGATCGAGAAACTCGGCCAGCCCACCGCTGAGCAATTGTGGCTTGTGCAGGATGTGGGCCACCCCCGCCGCGTGTGCCTCGCGAATTACCGCATGCTGATGGCTAGAAACCGTCAGCGCAAAGAGCACCCGTGGGTGCTTGACCCGCAGCCACTGAAACAGCTCCACGCCTCGATGGTCGGGTAATTCCGCGGCACAAAGGATGCAACGTGCCGCGAGCGTTGGCAGTGTGGTCTTAAAGTCCTGACCGTTTTCGAAGGCATGGACCTGCTCGCCAAACAGCGAAAGATACTCCACCAGGCTGTCCCGTACTGCTGCATCGGGCTCCAGCACGCAGACGACGCGTGAGTGCAGACTGAATTCGGTATCTGGCATAAGGCGTAACGCTAAATCGCCGTCGCCCTTGGCCATATCCGAAATTTCCCTTAGGTCAGCACCGCTGGCCCGAGTCGGGCTATTCCAGACTCAACTTCAGGCGTACCAGGTCTGCCAGGGAACGAGACTCGGTCTTGCGCATGACCTGGCTTCGATGAATCTCCACCGTGCGCTCGCTGATCCCAAGCTCGATGGCAATGACCTTGTTTGCCTGCCCGCTGGCGACTCGGGTGAAAACCTCCTGTTCCCGGGGAGTCAGGCTTTCAAGCAGGCGTTGTGCTCGAACCACGGTGTCGTGCTGAGCCTGACGAGATTCACCCAAGGTCAGTGCTTCGTTGATCCTGTCGAGCAATTCCTGGTCGCGAAACGGCTTGCGGATGAAGTCGACGGCTCCACGGCGCATCGCTTCCACAGCCATGGGAATGTCACCGTGCCCGGTGATGAAGATGATGGGTATGGGTGCGGCCATCCCCAACAGTTTTTCCTGCAACTCCAGTCCGCTGATACCAGGCATGCGAATGTCCAACACCAATGCGGCTTGCTGCTCCGGATCGTAGGCGTCGAGAAACGCTTGCGCATCTGGATAGCTCTGGTACTCGATGTCCACCGTATCTAGCAACATGCCGATAGCATCGCGCACCGGCTCGTCATCATCGACGATGTATACCATCGGCTGATCAGTCATGTTCGGTCTCCAGTGGCAAAGTCAAAGTAAATGTGCAGCCATAATCGGCGTTGTTAGTAAACGTTAGCTTGCCGAGGTGGGCTTGAATGATCGATCGGCAGATAGACAGTCCCATGCCCATGCCTTCAGCCTTAGTGCTGTGAAAGGCGGTAAACACTTTGCCTTGTTGGTCTTCGGCAATGCCGGTGCCACAGTCACGCACAGACAGGGCGACTCCTTTGGCTCCCAGCCTGCGGGTGGTAACCAATATTCGATTGCCGTTTGCGCAGTTGATGGTGTACATGGCGTCGATGGCGTTGCGAACCAGATTTAGAATCACTTGTTGAATCTGCACCGGATCGCAGAACACTGGGGGTAAATCGGGTTCCAGTTCGAATTGCAGATCAATGCTGTGCAAGCGAGCATCCGCAGAAACCAGTAGACCCAGTTCTTCGGTCAGACGGTTTAGGTCGACGGTTTCGCGCTGCCCGTCCTCGTTGCGGACAAAACGCTGGATGCGTTCGATAACGGCGCCGGCGCGCAGCGATTGCTTATTGAGCTTTTCCAGTGCAGCGCGCAGTTTGCCTTGATCAGCGCGATCATTCTCAAGCAGCCGAACACAGGCCTGGGCGTACATGGAGATGGCAGTGAGCGGTTGGTTGATCTCATGAGCGATGCTGGCGGTCATCTCCCCCATAATGCTTAGCCGCCCCACCCGCGCAAGCCGTTCGCGCTGCTCGCTCAGTGCTTCGAGGGCTGCCTTCTGATCTGTAAGGTCACGCACGATCCCGGCAAAGTACGGACCGCTATCACTATTGATTTCGCTAATGGCTAGCGACATGGGGAACACCGTGCCGTCCTTCTTCTGCGCAGTAAGCTCGCGGCCGATACCGATGATGCGTGCCTCGCCTGTCCGCAGGTAGTGATCAATGTAACCTTGGTGCTGTGCACGATGGGGCAAAGGGATCAGTGTTTCGATGGGCTGGCCGATGAGTTCCTCAGCAGAAAATCCGAATAGCTCCAACGTGGCGCGGTTTACCGACTGGATGGTGCCGTTGGCGTTAATGGTAATAATTGCATCGACCGCGGCATCGAGAATATCCAGCGCCTTGTCGCGTAGCCACTGTTGACCGTTTTCTGCACTCACAGTAGTCCGTCGCCCCTGCTGGCTAGTTTCATATAGGTGATACCTGGACTGAGCGCCCAGCACCAGGCCAACCTTACCTGCTCATCGTAGTGTGGGTCATTGGCGGCGACCGTCGCAAGTAGCGCATCCAGCCAGACGTTGAACATCTCGGTGCGCACACCAAGCTGTCGATGCACAGCAGCCAGGCGCCGCAAGTCGGCGCTTGGCTCATCGAATAGGTAGCAGGCAATCAAATGGTACAACGACTTCCGCAACATGCTGACCTGCTTGCTGAGATCGACTCCCGCGAAAAGCTCAGGGATATTGGGGTACTCTAGGAAGCGATCATAGAATTGTGCAAAAAACGCTTCAGCGTCTTCCCCAATGCTGACACCTTCACCGAACAAGCGTCGATAGCTGGCTTCAAACACGGGATTTTCAAGAGGCATAGGCGCCTAATTTCGCTGGTTGCATGGTCGTATTCTATGGGGTTTCGGATTGCGGAGATCAACCTAAGTAATTCCCGTAGTGGGTCACTGGCTGTATACGTAGAAACCGAAACTGCTTGCGTAAATCTGCGAGTATCGCCGACTACGGACCCGGCCTTAGCCTGTGAGCCTGCACTGATAGCACCCGAGGGAGGCGCAATGGCGTACAAGCACATACTGGTGGCGGTAGATACCACTGAAGAAGCGGATGAAGTGCTCACCGCGGCTCAAGCCCTGGCAGATCAGGTGGGTGCAACGCTATCGGCGTTGTCCGTGGTCCGGCCTCTAGCAGGCGTCTATGGCGGATTGGACATGGTGCCCATCAGTCAGGGAACGGCTTCGTTTGAGCAAGAAGCCGTGGATCAAGCCAAGGCGAAGCTGACTTCGCTGGGCAGCGTGCACGGCATCAGCCCAGACAACGTGCACGTAAAACTCGGCCCACCGGCCGCAGAAATACGCGGTGCGGCGGATACCATGGATGTCGACCTCATTGTGATTGGAACCCACGGCCGTCATGGTCTGGGCCTACTGCTTGGATCAACGGCAAACGCGGTTCTGCACGGTGTGCGTTGTGATGTGCTGGCGGTTAAAATCCATCCTCAGGCCTGATTGCAGGTTTGATCCCAATGGAGTTGTAGAGATGGCGAAGTGGCGAGGTGGATTCATTTTTGTCGCTTTGGTTATCGGATTAGGCGGCTGTGACCGTCAATCTGCTGGCTTTGTGCTCCCACCAGGTGATGCTGAGCGCGGGCAGGCCACTTTCGTTGAGTTGGGTTGCAATCAATGTCACCGGATAGAGGGCGTGCTTGAGCGAGCAGAAAATAGCCCCTTCGCGGAAGTGGACGTGCGGCTTGGTGGGCGGGTTAGCCGTGTTAAGACCTATGGCGAACTGGTTACTGCCATTATTCACCCTTCCGAGAGCCTTGCCAGAGGTAACACACCGTCTACGCTGAACGCCGATGGCGAGTCGAAAATGCCGAACTTCAACGAGCGCATGTCGGTTGCGCAGCTGATCGATTTAACAACCTTTCTGCAGCAGACCTACGAGCTTTGGGCGCCGGAGTATCGCCCAATATTCATGCCCTAAGACGTTTGTCTCCTGTCGAGGTCAGACGTTGATTGCCCCAGTATCCGCAGGCGCCCAGACGGCGAGCAGCTGTGCTGCCGTTTGTGGATCCTCTCGCAACAACGCATCACCCCGAGCGATGACTTCCGGAATACGCTCAGCGTCCCGGCGCAGGTCAGCGATGCGAAATTGCTGCTCGCCCGTCTGTCTGGCGCCGAGCAGTTCTCCTGGGCCGCGTAGCTTTAGATCTTGTTCGGCAATATAAAAGCCATCCTGACTATCTCGAATGACTGCCAAACGCTCGCGGGCGATCGCACCGAGCGGCGATTTATATAGCAGCACACAGTGTGAAGCTAAACTGCCACGGCCGACTCGCCCCCTGAGTTGATGCAGTTGCGCAAGCCCGAGCCGGTTTGGATCTTCGATGACCATCAATGTGGCGTTGGCTACATCCACCCCAACTTCAACCACAGTCGTCGCTACCAGCAGCCGCAGCTCACCTGCTTTGAAGCGGGCCATGACGTCAGCTTTGTCTGCCGCCGACATGCGCCCGTGGAGCAGGCCCACTGCGCTGCCAGCCATCGCGCTGCGCAGCTCCGCCACTACGACTTCTGCCGCTGAAGCCGGTAACACCTCGGATTCTTCGATAAGCGTGCACACCCAGTACGCTTGCTGCCCTGCAGCGAGCACGTGACGAATGCGCGAGACGACTTCATCGCGCCGGTCGTTGCTGATCACCACGGTTTGTATGGGCTGGCGGCCCTTCGGGAGCTCGTCGATCAGGGAAACTGCCATGTCGGCATAGAGCGCCATGGTCAGGGTGCGCGGTATCGGTGTTGCGGTCATGATCAGCTGATGGGGTAGGCGACCCTTGTCGCGCAGCGCCATACGCTGATGCACGCCAAACCGGTGTTGCTCATCGATGATGGTCAGCCCAAGCTTGTAAAAGGCCACGCTTTGTTGAAACAACGCATGCGTGCCAATGACTACCAGAGCGCTACCTTCGGCCACGGCAGCTTCACGAGCGCGACGCTCTTTGGCGCCGAGGGCGCCGGTGATGAGTACGACTTCGATACCTAGCGGGCTCAACCATTCAGAGAAATTTAGGTAATGTTGTTCGGCGAGGATCTCGGTGGGTGCCATCAACGCCGTCTGTGCGCCGTGCTCCGCTGCTCGAATCGCAGCAAAGGCGGCGATCACCGTTTTGCCGGAACCTACGTCACCTTGGATCAGTCGTAACATGGGCTCGGCGTTAGAGAGATCCGTCAGGACTTCGGTTAAGGTGCGTTTTTGTGCTCCCGTCAAGGTAAAGCCCAGGCGTTTTTGCAGCTCGCGACCCAATGCAGTGGCGGAGGGCAGCGCCAAAGTCAGTTCCTGCTGCCGATCCCGCTGCCGGTGACGCATGATGAGGTAATAGGCGGTCAGCTCATCCACCGCAATTTCTGACTGCTGAAACTCGATCTGCTGGGTTGTTGCGTCGGCGGGGGGTTGATGCAGAAAGTGAATGGCCGCCATTGGCCAACCTTCAGTTTGTTCAATCGCCGTAGTAGCTGCCAAGGCGAGCTTGCGTATCCGCAACTGACCCAGTCCCTTAGTCGTCGGATACACCGGCGTTAGCTCGGGTTCTGGCGGGGTAAAGGGTTCGCGGCTGGTGAGGTATTCCGGATGCACCAGTTCTACCCCAGCGCCACCAAAGCGTGCCGTGCCAAAAGCTTGTACATACATACCAGTCTGCAGCGAGCGTTGTTGCTGAGTATTGAAGTGAAAGAAACGTAGATGCAAAAAACCGCTGCCGTCTTCAACCGTGACCAGCCAACTTCGGCGTCGACCATAGGTGACTTTGCTGTCGACCACCTGGGCCTGAATCAAGACATCGTTGCCGGCTTGTACGCTGCGTAGCGGCGTCACTTTCGAGCGATCTTCGTAGCGCAGCGGCAGGTGCAAGAGCAAGTCACCTACGCGCGTGACGCCTAGGGTTTTGAGCTTTTCGGCGAGGCTTGGGCCTACACCCTTAAGTTTGGTGACCGGCGCAGAGGGAAGCAGAGGCAAGCGCCTAGTCCGGCAGCACCATTACGGCGTCGGCTTCAAACTGCGCATCCTTTGGCAATGCCGCGACCTCAACGGCCGCACGCGCCGGAAACGGCTCGCTGAAATAGCGTGCCATGGTTTCGTTGACAGCCTGAAAGTTGCCGAGGTCAGTTAGGTAAAGGGTGAGCTTGACGCAGTGAGATAGATCGCCGCCCGCGGCCTCGCAAACCCCTTTCAGGTTCTCGAACACTCGCTCGGCTTGTTCAGTAAAGTCACCGCTGACCAAGGTCATGGTTGCTGGTTCTAGAGGAATTTGCCCAGAAATGTAAACCGTTCGGTCGACCCGCACAGCTTGGGAATAGGTGCCAATGGCTGCGGGTGCGAGATCCGTACTGATGGTTGTGCGTTCTGTCACCGGCTTATTGCTCATTGCTTAGGCTCATCCGCTCACACGGACAGTGGATTGAACTTGCGGGATGTTGCGTAGGCGCCGCAGCACCTTATTCAAATGCTCGAGATCGTGCACGGTAATGCGAGCAGAAATGCTAGACAGCACTGCATCGCGTTCTTCGACACTGATGTTGTCTAGGCCAGCGTCTGCGGCAGCCACTGCACTTGCAAGCTGGGCGATAACACCCTTCTTGCGCTCAACATCGATTCGTACCGTCGTTAAGTATTCACCTTCCACGACTTCTGCCCAGTGCGCGGGAATGATTTCTTGAGCATTGCGGCGGCGTATGTCCGCCATGTTCGAGCAGGTTTCGACGTGCACCACGAAACCTTTGCCGGGCGTCATGCGGCCAACGATTTGGTCCCCGGGGACCGGGCCGCAACAGCGGGCGTAGTTGATCACCAATCCTTCACCACCGCGGATCGCCACCGGCCCATCGTCTTCCACCATCAGGCCTTGATAGTCTGGGTTGTCGGCGGCCAGCAACTTTTGAGCGACTACGTAGGACATCAGCTCGCCGTTGCCGATGGCGGCTAACAGCTCGTCGAGCTTGCGCACCCCGAAGTCTTTAAAGACACGCCGCAGACGCCGAAAGTCGAGATCGTTAAGGGTTTTGTTGTCTGCCGACAAGGAGCGATTGAGTAGTCGGCGGCCAAAAGCGATGGAGTCGGTGTCTCGCTGGGCTTTTAGGGCTTGGCGGATGCCGGTGCGAGCCTTACCTGAGACTACGAAGGTTAACCAATCCGGGCTGGGCGTCGCGGTTTCGGCGGTGATGATTTCGATGCTCTGCCCGCTTTGCAGCTGTTGCGACAGTGGCGCTAGATTGCGATCGATGCGCGAAGCGATGCAGCGATTGCCAATGTCGGTATGTACTGCGTAGGCAAAGTCGACGGCGCAGGCGCCCCGCGGCAACTCGAGAATGTCGCCTTGCGGCGTGAACACGTAGACCTCGTCCGGGAACAAGTCGATCTTTAGACTCTCGATGAACTCCAGCGGATCGCCGGCTTGAGCTTGCAGGTCCAAAACATTGCTGACCCATTGCCGGGCCCGATGCTGCGCCGGTTGGAAATCTTCCTCGGCGGATTTGTAGAGCCAGTGACCGGCGATACCGCTATGCGCTACCTGTGCCATGTGCTCTGTCCTGATCTGCACCTCTATTGGTACACCTTGCATGCCGAACAATGTGGTGTGTAGCGACTGGTAACCGTTGACCTTGGGAATCGCGATGTAGTCTTTGAAGCGGCCAGCAACCGGTTTAAACAGGTTATGGACCACGCCCAAAGCGCGGTAGCACTGGTCGACTTGCGCTACAACGATGCGGAACCCAAACACGTCCATGATCTCGTCGAACGATTTATGCTGGCTGCGCATCTTGCGATAAATGGAGTAGGGGTGCTTTTCCCGGCTTTCGACACTGGCTTCTATATTTTCCCGCTCCAATGCATTGCTAATGGAACGGTGAATCTCTTCCATGAGCGCCTTGCGATTACCGCGAGCCGCTTGTACTGCACGCTCGATTCGATCGGCGCGTAGTGGATATAGGGCTTGGAAACCGAGGGCCTCAAATTCTTGTTTGATGGCGTTCATGCCCAGGCGGTTGGCGATGGGGGCGTAGTAATCGAGAGTTTCTCGAGCAATGCGTTTGCGCTGATCCCGACTCATTACGCCGATGGTGCGCATGTTGTGCAAGCGGTCGGCAAGCTTGACGATGATGACCCGAATGTCCTTGGCCATGGCCATGGCCATCTTTTGAAAGTTCTCGGCCTGGGCTTCAGCTCTGGAGCGAAACATTTTGGTCAGCTTGGAGACGCCGTCTACCAGTTCCGCAACTTCCATTCCGAACTCGCTACCGAGCGTGTCTTTGGCGATCTCGGTGTCTTCCAATACGTCGTGTAGTAGTGCCGCGCACAAGGTTTCGTGATCCATGCGCATATCGGCCAGAATATTGGCCACTGCCAGAGGATGGGTGATGTAGGCATGACCCGTACGGCGGGTCGCACCCTCATGGGCAACAGATGCGTAGACGTAGGCTTTGCGGATCAACGCCACCTGGGCCGGTGGCAGATAAGCGGTTAGCTTGGAGACGAACTCATCAATAGTGACGGGTTCAGCAACCTCAGCGCGCCGGCCATACTCCGCCAGCTTCGCAACGAAATAGGACTCAGAATTCTGTGGGCTCGCCGCCATCTCCTAGGCCAAAGGTGAGACTGATAGGCTCATCCTCATGGGAGGCTTCTTGCTCGTCAAGCATTTCGTTGCTGATTAGGCCTTCGGCGATTTCTCGCAGCGCAAGCACAGTGTGCTTGTCGTTTTCCGCTGGGACCAATGGCTCTAGACCGTAGTCTCGCAGGTGGCGGGCGCGGCGCGTGGCCAGCATGACCAGCTGGAAGCGGTTATCCACGTTTTCGAGGCAATCTTCTACGGTAATACGTGCCATGGGGGCCTAGTTGGAGCGAAAAGGGAGCGGGATTTTAGCGGCGGCGCGCGCCGCTGACAAGGTGCCACTCAGCAGGATCCCTGGTCTATTCGGGCTTGCCGGTTACCAGGCTTTGAATCAGGTCGGCGTGGCGGCGCCGTTGACGTACCAGGCGCAGCCGCTCGGCGGCGACGATGGTCAGTAGCTCCTGACTTGCTACATCGAAATCATCGTTGATGACCAGGTAGTCGAAGTCGGCAAAGTGAGACATTTCTGCCACAGCTTTGGCCATTCTTTCATTAATCACCTTGGGCTGATCCTGACCGCGCCCGGTTAGTCGTTCCTTTAAGGCGCCCATAGAGGGTGGCAGGATGAAGATGCTGACTACTGACTCTGGAAACGCGCCGCGGACCTGACGTGCGCCCTGCCAATCGATCTCCAGCACCACGTCAGCGCCTGCGGCCAAGGGGGCTGCGATGGCCGCTTTGCTGGTGCCGTAGTAATTGCCAAAGACTTCGGCGTGTTCTACGAAGCCAGCGGCCGCTACCAGTGCTTCGAACTGGGCGCGAGAGGCGAAGTGGTAGTTCTCGCCGTCAACTTCGCCGGGACGCTTGGGTCGCGTGGTATGAGATACAGACACCGACAGAGATTCATCCCTGTCTAACAATGCTTCGACCAAACTGGTCTTGCCGGCGCCAGACGGCGCGGCGACGACAATCAGCAGACCAGCGTGATCGTCTGCGCTCATTCGACGTTCTGCACCTGTTCCCGGATCTGTTCGACGATGACTTTTAGATCTACGGCCCGTTGGGAAGTTTCGGCGAGCACAGACTTCGATGCCAGGGTATTGGCCTCGCGGTTGAGTTCCTGAGTGAGAAAGTCCAAACGCCTACCGTGTGGCCCTGGACCTCGCAGACTGCCGCGCGCTTCTTCAACATGAATGGCCAGGCGATCGAGTTCCTCGGCGACGTCGGCGCGTTGAGCCAACAAGGCGATTTCCTGTTCTAGACGCTGGAAATCGACGTTGGCCGTTAACTCATCTAAGCGCTGCTGCAGCTTCTGCTTGATCTGTGGCGCGAGGGTTTCGGTCAACGTTTTCACTTCTAAAACGATTTTCTCGATGTCATCCAGGCGGTCGCTGATCGCCTTATTTAGGGCGGCGCCCTCTCTGGCCCGGGAATCGATGAGCTGGGTTAGCGTTTCTTCGAACAGATCGGTCACTGAGGTGCCGAGAAACTCTTGCTCCACTTCCGATTGATCGCCGATGATGCCCGGCCAGCGCAGCAGCTCAATGGGGTTGGGCGGTCCGATCTCCGGTGCATCCCTGCGCACCTGCTCAAGCACAGCCAGTAGGTTGAGGAGTAGCGGCCGATTCAGCGCGACTTCGGCGCCGACGTTTTCCATCTCAATGCGCAACGTAGCGTCGACTTTGCCGCGCTTTAAATGGCTGCGAACGATCTCCCGGAGCGGATGCTCGAGACCACGCAAGGCATCGGGTAAGCGGATCTGCGGTTCAAGGAAGCGATGATTGACGCTGCGCATCTCCCAGGTGATCGTCCTGCCCCTGACTGAGGTCTGACTGCGGGCAAAGGCGGTCATGCTTTGAGCCATTTAACGTACCTGTCGAGTGGTTGTCATCGGGCGATCTGGGAGCGCCCCTATGAGCGCCAGCCCAAAGGAGTTCGGGCCTCATGCCCTCTTCGGGACAGGAGCCTAGTATACTGGACTAATTCCGAACCCTCAGGACCCCTATGGCCAACGCTGCAGTTCGCCCTCGCCCAAGCGGCCGTGCCCAAGATCAAATGCGTGATGTCAGCTTCGAGCAGGGCTTCACTCGTCACGCCCCGGGCTCGGTGTTGGTCTCGTTCGGCGGCACTCGGGTGTTGTGTACGGTAAACGTCGAACCTGGCGTGCCCGGCTTTCTGCGAGGCAAGGGTAGCGGTTGGTTAACCGCTGAATACGGCATGTTGCCCGGTTCAACCCATACCCGCAGTGATCGCGAGGCCGCCCGCGGTAAGCAATCTGGCCGAACCCTAGAAATTCAGCGCTTAATTGGCCGATCGCTACGCGCTGCCATTGATCTGAGAGCCCTGGGAGAGCGTACGGTACGCATAGACTGCGATGTGCTGCAGGCGGACGGCGGAACGCGCACAGCATCAATCACTGGGGCCTCCTTGGCCGTAGCGGACGCCCTGGCTAAAGAGGGAATTCAGGGCGCGTTCAGTGAGCTTGTGGCATCTATATCCGTGGGCATCTGGCAAGGACAGCCGGTGCTCGACCTCGACTACGCCGAAGACTCCAACGCCGAGACTGACATGAACGTCGTCATGCTTGAAAGTGGCGGCTTTATTGAAATTCAAGGCACTGCGGAAGGGCAGACCTTTTCTGATGTAGAACTGGCCAACATGTTGGCGCTTGCACGCAAAGGCATTGGCGAGCTGTTTACCGAGCAGCGCAAACGCCTAGCTACAGTGTAAACAGGTTCTGAGTACGGTGAGTTAGAGATGAGCGAACAGACTTCACAGCCACTGATTCAACTGCTGATTCGCCAGCAGGTGTTGAAGTTTGGCGAATTTACCTTGAAATCGGGTCGTCAAAGCCCTTACTTTTTTAATCTGGGCGAGCTGTGTACCGGCGCAGCCATGTCACAGTTGGCGCGCGCTTATGTGGAGAAAATCCGGCAGGCAGGTTTCTCTCCTGAGGTGTTGTTTGGCCCCGCCTACAAAGGCATTCCATTGGCCGTTGCCGTTGCTACCGCACTCGCCGACGATGGCCAGGACGTTGGCATTGCGTTCAATCGCAAGGAGCGCAAGGACCATGGCGAGGGCGGGCATCTGGTGGGAGCGCAAATGCGCGGCCGCCGGGTTCTGCTGTTGGATGATGTGCTGACCGCGGGCACTGCGCTGCGGGAAGCCATTGGCATGGTACAAGCGGCCGGTGGCCTGATCGAAGGCGTCATCATCGCCATGGATCGACAGGAACGGGGTCCTGGTGAGCTCACTGCAGTCGCCACTCTCGCCGAAGAACTGCAGGTGCCGGTACTGAGCTTGATCAGCTTAGCTGACCTGGTTCACTATCTTGACGCTTCGACTCTAGAGAGTGACGGAGTGCTCGAAAACTCTGCCCCAAATCAGAGAGAATTAAAGCAGCGAATGATCAACTACCAATCGCAATACTGCATCGCCAGCTTATGAAAAGCACAAGCCCCCAATTGCAATCGCGCTCGTTAGCGCTGCGTAACCTCTGTGTCCTAGGGATTGGGCTACTGAGTATGCTCATCGTCTCCACGGCTCAAGCCGGCCAGCTCTATCGCTACCGCAATGCCGATGGCGGCCTAGAGATATCGTCCAGCATTCCCAACGATCGCGTGCCAAAGGGTTACGAGGTGATCGACTCATTCTCGGGGCGCTTGGTACGCACCGTGGCACCGCAGCTGACGCCCAAGCAAGCGGCTGCCAAGGCTGAGCATGAACGCCGCGTTGGCGTATGCGAGATCGCCCAGCGGCGAGTGCAAACCATGTACGAGTCCGACGACGATATTGACAAAGCAGAAACCAAGACCCTGCAATCGTTAGAAACGCGCATCGTTAACGCCCAAGCTAACCTCACCCATTTGCGCAGCCAACGCTCCAAGCTAGAAGACCAAGCGGCGCGAATGGAACGCAGTGGTAGTGGCGTTACACCCATACTGGTGGGGAACTTGGAGCGCGCACAAAATCAGATTAAGAATCTGGAAATAGAAATTACGCAGCGTCAAGACGAACAGCAAGAAACGCGTAACGGCTACGAGCTCGATCGTCAGATTTTCGAACTCGGGGACTGCGAGCAGGCGGCAAAGAGCCCGCTGTTTGATCTGCAAGATCCGCAGTTGGCAGATAACCTCTAGTAGAACCCCCTCGTAGCTAGACGCGTTCGCGTCGGCACCTGTAACGCACTTCGAAAGTACCTATTGGCGCAGTGGGCTCTGCTGCTCTTTCGTCTATGCCATGTCTCTAAGACAATTGTCGCAGCGGACGGGGATTCACTGGCTTAACGATCATGTGGTCCGAATATCGCATTCGCCAGCGCAGGCCACTGGGCGTCCCAGTACTGAGTTGGCGCGTCTCGGTATTCGCTACGCACGAACTGGCTGATATGACCCTCAGCGGCCGCTAACATTAGCGCGGCAGCAGCGTTCACCGTCAACTCTGGTGCCGGAACTTGGGTCAGCGCCCACTCGCGTACGATCTGTCGCAATTGGGTTTGTATGCGCTCGAACACTTGCCGCATGCGAGCGTGCAAGCGCTCGTTTTCACCCTGCAGCGGTTCACCCACCATAAGCCTGGCGAAGCCAGGATTTCTTTCGGCGAACACCAGCAGCAACGTCAGAATATCGCGGCAGCGAACGCGCACGTCCGTGGTTTCTGCCAGCAGACGAGTTATCCGTGGAAATAAAGCTTCTTCAATGTAATCGATCAATCCCTCGAGCATTTTTGCTTTGCTAGGGAAGTGTCGGTACAGGGCGGCTTCTGAGACGCCTACTTCAGCAGCCAATGCCGCGGTAGTAATGCGGGAGCCGTGGCGGGTCTCGAGCATCAGAGCCAAGGCTTGTAAGATTTCATCGCGGCGGGACGTTTTTGCCATGGCGATGCTATTCCTTCTCTGCTGCGCTCGCTGAGATCTTGGTGCCAATGCCAGCATCGGTGAAGACTTCCAGCAGCAACGAATGCGGCGCCGTGCCATCGATGATCTGCACAGACTTCACTCCCGCCTCTAGCGCTGATAGTGCGCAGCGGGTCTTAGGTAACATGCCTGAATTGATGACGCCGTTGTCTATGAGCTGCAACACTTGGCTGCTGCTAAGCGATGCATAAGTGTGCTCCTGTTCGTCCATGACGCCAGGTTTGTTGGTGAGCAGGACCAACTTCTCAGCCTGCAGCGCTTCGGCTATTTTTCCGGCCACAACGTCGGCGTTGATGTTGTAAGACTCGCCCTCCGGACCGACCCCGATGGGTGCAATCACGGGAATGAAATTGGATTGAGTGAGCGTGGTGAGTAGCTCGGTATTGATCGACACCACCTCGCCGACGTGACCGATGTCAATGATCTCGTTGCCACCTTCTACCTGGGCCCCGGCTTTTAGAGTGAGTTGGCGCGCACGAATCAAATCGCCGTCTTCGCCGGTGACGCCTACGGCGTGCCCGCCTTGCTTGTTCAATCCAGAAACGATCTCCTGGTTAACCAGGCCACCGAGTACCATTTCAACCACGTCCATGGTCGCTGCGTCGGTGACGCGCATGCCGTCAACAAAGCGTGTGGGGATGTTTAGCTTGTCCAGCAGGGAGCCGATCTGCGGTCCGCCGCCGTGCACTACGATGGGGTTCATGCCAACCAGCTTCAGCAGCACGATATCGCGCGCGAACGTGTCTTTGAGTTGCGCATCGACCATGGCATTGCCACCGTATTTCACCACCACAGTGCTGCCGTGAAAGGTACGGATGTAGGGCAATGCCTCGGTTAGTACGCTGGCAACGTTTTCCGCCTGGGCTTGGGACATCGATGCTCTGGGCTTGGACATCAGTCTTTGAACGTCAGCGCAGGGCTAATGGCCAGCAGCTGTTCCTGAAACACGCCTTGCACTTTGTCCAGCGCTGCTTGATCGTCTGCTTCGAAACGGAGCGACAACACCGGCGATGTGTTGGAAGGTCGCACCAAACCCCAGCCGTCGTCGAAGTCCACACGGATCCCGTCGATGGTGGTTAATGTGCCACTACCAAAGTCTGCAGATTGTTCGAGCTTGGCCATGATCTCGAATTTTTCTTTCTCGGTTGTCACGATTTTCAGTTCTGGTGTGGAGAAGGTCACAGGAAACTGCGCGAACAGCTCGTCAACCTCGACGCTTTCTGCAGCGACGATTTCCAACAGACGAGCGGCTGAATACAACGCATCATCAAACCCGTACCAGCGCTCACCGAAGCACACATGACCGGAAAACTCACCGCCCAGCAGGGCGCCGGTTTCTTTCATCTTAGCTTTGATGTGGGAGTGGCCAGTTTTCCACATGATGGGACGACCACCATACTCACTGATCAGATTGTTCAGATGGCGGCTGCACTTGATGTCGAAGATGATGTCGGCGCCCGGATTGCGGCTAACGATGTCCTGGCTGAACAACATCATGAGTTTGTCGGGCCAGATGATGTCGCCGTTTGGCGTGACCACGCCTAAGCGATCGCCGTCGCCATCGAAGGCGAGACCAATATCGGCGCCTTCAGCTTTGACGACGGTGAGCAGATCGTCCAGGTTTTCTGGTTCTGCAGGATCAGGGTGATGATTGGGAAAGTTGCCATCGACTTCGCAATACAGTGGGATCACTTCGCAGCCCAGTTCTTCGAGCAACTGCGGGGCGATGCCTCCGGCAACGCCATTGCCACAATCAACAACGACCTTCAATGATTGGGCCACCACTACATCGTCCAGCACTCTCTCCATATACGCGGGCACAATGTCTACTTCTTCGAAGCTGCCGCTGCCTTCTGTTAAATCGTTATCGATGATGCGTGTGCTGAGCTTGGTGATGCGCGCCTCGGCCAAGGTTTCTCCGCCGATCATCATCTTCAAGCCGTTGTACTCGGGCGGATTGTGGCTACCGGTAATCATGATGCCTGTGCCGGTATCTAGCGCGTGAGTCGCGAAATATAGAAGCGGTGTGGGCACTTGACCGATGTCGATGACATCCAAGCCACCCTCAGTCAGCCCTTTGCTCAGTGACGCGGCGAGCGCTGGGCTGGAGAGGCGACCATCGCGGCCGACGGTGACCCGTGTTTGCTCATGCTCTGTGGCTTCAGCAGCGAATGCTCGGCCAATCCAATAGACCACTTCTTCGGTCAGATTGCTGGTGGTAATGCCGCGAATGTCGTACGCGCGAAAAATTTCTGGGTCTAGCGATAGGCCCATTTCGATAGGGCCAGTTGCTTCGCTCACTTCAATGCCAAAATTGTCATCGTCCACCGGGGCGGCGGAGCTGCGTTTGCTCTCCTTAACCTCCAGGAACTCATCATCGTCGTCATCGCTCATCAGGGCCGCAACTTCGTCTTTCTCTACTTCCGGCTCTTCAGACGCCTCCGTGGCAGCCGCCTTACGCTTGCGCTTTTGCTTTCCGGGCTTACCCTCAGCTGCCTCCTCAGCATCACCATCGGCGGTATTGCCAGCGCGCAGCGCCACAGCAATCTGTTGGAACAGCGGTAAGCGATAAGGCTGCAACTGGGCGCTTCGACCCGCGACTATGCGGCTGCCGTAGTCCTTGAGCTGCTCGCCATCGGCCATGAGCTTTTTCACCAGGCGGCTGAAGCCGAGCGCGATGCCACATAAAGTGAGGCCGGCGGCCAGACCTAGCGGCGTTAGCAATGCACCCCAGCCGTTGCCGCCGCCGCCCGTTTGTCGCGCAGCATGGAACTCCAGGCGCCAATGGGGGATGGCCAGAGGTAGGTTTGCTGCCTCGAGTTCGTTGCCGCCGCTGCCCCATTGCAGCACTGGTGTGCTGGCTGTGCCGTCAAACTGTTGCAGCAGTGAGACAGTACCCATGGACTGATCGAAGGCAATCTCCATGGGGGCAAGCAGCAAATCGTAGCTGAAAGCGGCAAACAGCACTCCGGAGACAATGCCGTCTCGAGTGATGGGGCTGGCGGCATAAATGATGTCGCGCTGGCTGATGGCCGCCTCAGGACCAACAAACTCGGCGGATTCGGCACGTTTGATCACGTCTAGGGCCGCAAAGGTAATGGGGGTATCGGCGTTTAAGTCAACTTCTGCGGCACCGCGAGGAATGAGATCCACTCGGCGAGCGTAGGGCAGTAGGGCCTTGAACTCCGTTGCCGCCAGTTCGCGCTCCTCATCGGGTAGGGTAACGGCGCGTGCGGCCAGGCTGCTGGCGCCGGCAGATGACAAGGCGCGCTTAACATCGGCGATGCGGCTGTTGAAGTATCCGGTCAGGACCTTCGCGGACTGTTGCTGGGCGGTGCTCGCTTGGGCTTCACTGGCCTGAGTTATGAGCTGCCAGCCCAGGACGCCAAAGGCGCTGAGGATGCCCAACAGTGAGATGGCAATCGCCAGCACTGCGTGTGCCCAGATGCCATTGCTGGCCGCATTAGCAGAACCCCGCTTGGCTTGTCCTTTTCCCTTCGGTTTTGCCACCTTCGACCCCTACCGTGAGTTTCGCCGCTATGTTAATGATCGCTAACCCCGCTTGCTATAGAACAAGTTCCCAGAATAGAGGAAGGTCTCAGAAATGCTGCAAATGTGGTAACTAGGCCAGGTGGCTTTAGCTGGCTAGGTGTTGCTCGCGAGCCCGATGCAATTCGGCTATTGCGCTCATGATGGCCATTGCTAATGCCAGCTTCGGTTGTCGGGCTAGGGCCACCTCATTATCGGCACTGATCAGCGTTGCAGCATTGTGGTCGCTGCCGAAGCCGATGTCCTGACGCGAGACGTCGTTGACGACGATCAGGTCGAGCCCTTTGCGCAGGCGCTTTTCTCGAGCATGTTTGAGCGTTTCGTGAGTTTCGGCGGCGAAGCCGACCACCAGCGGGCGTGGCTTTAAGTTGGCAACGGAAGCAATGATGTCTGGGTTTTGCACGAGCTTCAGGGTTAAATCCGTATTTGCCGACGCACCATCTCCGACCGAACGATCGGTCTTCTTTATTTTCTGTGTTGCCGCTGCTGCAGGTCGATAGTCAGCTACCGCGGCCACGCCTATGACAACGTCTTGGGTCGCCGCTCGGGCCATGACTGCGGCATGCATGTCGGTCGCGCTCTGCACATCTACCCGTTCAACCCCGTGGGGTGTAGGTAGGGTCACCGGGCCGCTGATGAGGGTGACTTGGGCGCCGCATTGAGCGGCCACTGCGGCTAGGGCATAGCCCTGTTTGCCGCTGCTGTGGTTGCTTAGATAACGGACCGGATCCAGCGCTTCCTGTGTTGGTCCCGCGGTGACCAGCATTCGCATACCATTTAGGTCAGGCAATCCCTGTTGACCTAAATCGACCGTTCGGTCATCCATTTCGCGGTGCAGCCTACCTTTGCTTGGATTCTCTAGAATGTCGCCGACAGCCGCCGCAAGCTCTACCGGTTGCAACATGCGGCCAGGCCCATCGTCACCACAGGCCTGCTCACCGCGATCTGGTCCAACTATGGCTACGCCATCGGCGGCAAGCACTGCAACATTTCGCTGGGTTGCCGGATGCCGCCACATGGCTTGGTTCATCGCTGGAGCGACCACCACAGGAGCCTCGGTTGCCAGGTATAGGGTGCTGAGCAGGTCGCCAGCCATGCCAGCCGCAAGTACACCGATGCAGTTGGCGGTGGCAGGGGCGATTAACAGCGCGTCCGCCCAACGAGCGAGCTCAATGTGGCCCATGGCAGCCTCGGCGTTGGCGTCCCACAAATCGCTGCGCACCGGTCGGCCAGAAACCGCTTGCAGGCTGGTGGCGGTGACGAAGCGTGCTGCCGATGCAGTCAAAACCACCTGCACCTCCGCGCCCTGGGCGCGCAGATCGCGCACGAGTTGTGGCGCTTTATACGCGGCGATCCCGCCGCTGATGCCTAATAAGATGTTCTTGCCAGTCAGTGCCAATGCCATTGCCCCGCCGATCGCTGCACAGCAACGGCCTAAGTGGATGTCGGCGCTTGCCTCGAAGAGCCCAAGGCAGCGTATTGCGGGCAACCTTAGCACAGCGCCCTGGCGCGGAATCGAGCTGGGCTGCCCGGCTGCGGGGCGCGTTCCTTAGAGGATCAAGACATGAAAGACCTGCCCAACATCGTTGGACTGCCAACGTCTTTGGCCCTGCAAGGTCCCGGGGATCAGCCAGAGAACCCGAGAGAGCGGCTGCTAAACAGAGGGGTTGCCGCGCTCACCGACGTTGAACTCGTCGCCCTTTGCCTGCGCACAGGTGCTGCTGGTGTTTCAGTCCTTGGCCTGGCGCGGCAGCTAATTGAGCACTTCGGTGGAATTGCCGGGTTGTTCGCAGCACCAGCGAGCCGTCTGTTGGCTCTCCCAGGGTTGGGGCCGGCGAAGGTATCCACCCTCGTGGCTGCCAGTGCCTTGGCTGAAAGATCCGCAGCGGCCAAATTACCCCCGGATCAGCCGCTGCACAGCGCCGCGGCGGCACTCAACTATGTTCAACAGACCATTGGCCGGTCCCAGCGGGAGATCTTTGGTTGTCTGTTTCTGGATGCGCGGCATCGGCCGTTGGGTTTCGAGCGGCTGTTCCTCGGTTCCGTGGATCGCGCCCACGTGCATCCTCGAGAGGTGCTAAAGCAAGCACTCACTTACAATGCAGCCTCGGTAATCCTAGCGCACAATCACCCCTCTGGTGTGTGTGAGCCTAGCGCCAGCGATATTCGGCTTACCGAACAACTGCAGTACCTGCTGCTTCAGATTGATGTGCGGGTGATCGATCACCTGATCGTCACTGCCGCTGGCGGGCAGAGCATGGCGCAGTTGGGTCTGCTAAAGCCAGACTCCGCCTAAGGGTCGTAGCGGAACCCAGTAGTCGCAGCGACGCTGTACGTCGAGCTGCAGTTATTTGTTGGGCTGAGACTCTTTCTTGAGCTAGGAGAGGGGCTGGTGTATAAAGCGCGACCCTGTTTTTCCCTTAAGAGTCATATTCCATGTCTCAAGTCTGTCAGGTGACCGGAAAGCGACCGATGTCCGGCAACAACGTCAGCCACGCCCGTAACAGAACGCGGCGTCGTTTTTTGCCGAATTTGCATCATCACCGCTTTTGGGTAGAGAGCGAACAACGTTTTGTGCGCCTGCGGGTTTCAGCCAAAGGCATGCGAATCATCGACAAGAAGGGCATTGATGCCGTTCTCGTCGAGCTCCGAGGCCGTGGCCAGAAAATCTAGCGCGTTGTGGCAATGGCGCACGCGCCAGCAATGCCACTGACGCTGACACTATTCAGGACGAGCAAGCATGCGCGACAAAATCAAATTGGTTTCCAGTGCCGGTACCGGCCACTACTACACGACCACGAAGAACAAGCGAACCACGCCCGACAAGCTTGAGTTCAAAAAGTACGATCCTGTGGTGCGCAAGCACGTGCTCTACACCGAATCCAAAATCAAGTAGCCAGCCTCCTATTGCTTGGTCGCCCGCATCGCGGCGTCCTACGAATCGTTGTAGCCTTCGGCAGACATGCCGGAACTTCCTGAAGTAGAAACCACCGTTCGCGGCGTACGACCCCATGTGGTGGGCCAACAGCTCACCGGCTGGCAACTACGCGAGCCGCGGTTGCGTTGGCCGGTGAATTTGCCCGCGCAGCTCATAGGGCAGTACTTTCATAGCGCTGAGCGGGTCGCAAAGTATTTGCTGCTGGAACTCGATAGCGGCCGCTTGATAGTGCATCTGGGCATGTCCGGGAGCCTCCGAGTGGTACCGGTCGGCGCGCCGGCACGCAAGCACGACCACCTGGATTTCGAACTGAGTAGTGGCCAGATGTTGCGTTACAACGATCCCCGTCGGTTTGGCAGCGTGCACTGGCACAGTCACAGCGCACAAACAGAATCTGGAGAGCATTGGTTGCTCCGGCACCTGGGCCCCGAACCGCTGTCTGCGGACTTTGATGGTGCGTACCTCAAGGCGCGAGCTCGAGGACGCAAACAGGCGGTGAAAAACTTCATCATGGATTCCAAAGTGGTTGTCGGCGTGGGAAACATCTACGCCAACGAAGCGTTGTTCCTAGCTGGAATTCGGCCGACGGTGCAAGCCACCCGGGTCACGTTGCGCGCATATGAAGCCTTGGCGGAGCATGTTAAAGCGGTGCTGCACGCGGCCATTGAAATGGGCGGCACCACGCTTCGAGATTTTGTGGGGACCCAAGGGGAGCCCGGGTACTTCAAGCAAAGTCTGAACGTGTATGGCAGGGAGGGGTTGCCCTGCCGGCGCTGCGAAACCGTCCTCAAACCTGTCAGAATTGGTCAACGAGCCTCGGTGTACTGCCCAAATTGCCAACGCGCCCAAGGTTTTACCGGTCGGTAGTGATAACCTTGTGCGCTGGGCTGGGACTCATGAGGGGTCCGGACCGATAGAGGAAATCGAGACATGATCCGTCGTATCAAAGGACGCGCCATTGCCAAAGCAACGGGTTCAGCTCTGCTGACCGGTGCGCTGCTGCTGGCATCCGTTACCCCAGCTTACGCTGTACCGGAAGATGAGCCTACGGCTTCAGAAATGGCCGCTGACGTACTGATTGCCCGACCAGTTGGCGCAGTCATTACCGCAGTCGGCGCGGCTTTCTTCGTTCTTAGCCTGCCGTTCAGTGCGGCGGGTGGCAATCTCGACAAAGCGGCAGATACCTTAGTCGTTAGCCCGGCGCGAGAGACATTCGTGCGCTGCTTAGGCTGCCGTAATTCTGGTCGCTATAGCCAGCCGAAAGAGTAGGCGCGCGCCTAAACCGCTAGCGCTTGCTTAATTGCCAAGCGCTCGAACCACAGCGGGATGCACAAATTCTGAAATGTCGCCGCCGAGCGCGGCGATTTCGCGTACCAACGAAGACGAGATGAACGAACACTCCTTCGAGGTCGGCAGGAACACGTATTCGATCTCCGAATCCAACGATTGATTCATCTCCGCCATTTGAAACTCGTAGTCAAAGTCGGTGACCGTGCGCAGTCCACGTAAAATGAAGCGCGTGTCTTTGCCGCGTACATAATTGACTAGCAGTGAGTTGAAGCCTTCGACCGTCACCTTATCGCCGTATTCCGACAGTACTTCCTCGCACAGCGCGATGCGCTCTGCTAAGTAGGTGGCAGGGTCTTTCGCTGCGCTGGTGCCGATCGCTAGTACGACGTGGTCGAACAGGCTCAAAGCTCGCCGCACGAGATCGGTGTGGCCATTCGTAATCGGATTGAATGAGCCCGGATATACAACTGTTGTCATTGGCTTGGTGTCCCCCGGGGCGCGATGTTAGCCGTTTGCGCACTGCAACATCAAGGAAGGCTCAAGAGCCCGTATTGATAGTCACCGGCCCGCTTGTGGCGCAGCGAACGCAACGGCTGGTGCTGCAACTGGGTACTGGCTGCGCATTCGTAGTAGATCAGTCCCTCTTTGCTGAGATGGGGGCTGAGATGGGGGCTGAGAGCCACTCGGTTCAATGAATCCTGTAGTAGGCTGCTGCCAAATGGTGGGTCTAAAAAGATCAGATCAAAGGGCCGCGTGTGCTGATCGAGTTGCTCGAGGAAGCGAATACTGTCTTTGGGGATCACTTGAGCCTGAATATCGGTGAGCTCGAGGCGCGCGATGTTCTCCTCCAGGAATCGGCAGGCCAGCGGCTCTCGCTCGACGAAAACCACGCTTTCGGCACCCCGAGACAACGCCTCGAATCCCAGAGCGCCGCTGCCGGCGAATAAATCGAGACAGCGCGCGCCCGGGATCTCAGTTGTTAGCCAGTTGAAGAGGGTTTCGCGGGTGCGGCCAAGGGTCGGGCGCAACCCTTCGGCGCTTGGAAACTGCAGCTTTCGCCCACGCAGCTTACCCCCGATAATACGAACCGTAGGCTGGTTGCGCGTGTGCGGCTTAGAGGTTTTGGGCATTCGAAATTGTCAGTGCGCGCAGCGGCATAATGCAATCTAACTGGAGTAGGGGCGGAGCGCATCAGCGACAGAGTATGATGCCGCGCGCACCTTTGGAAACCATCCTTTGAGCAGTGATTCAAACTCAGGCCCGGGTAGCGACCCAGGCCAGAGCCCGGCCCCGGATTCAAACGAGTCCGGCGGAATGTGGCAACGCTTTCGGCGAGGGCTGGGTAAAACCCGTAGCCAGCTGGCCAGCGGTGTGGGCAACCTGATACTCGGTGAGCGGGAGATTGATGAGACGGTTCTCGATGACTTGGAAACCGCGCTACTCGTGACCGACGTTGGGGTGGATACAACCAGCGAAATCATGCAGCAGCTGCGTGAGCGAGTGTCGCGCAAGGAGTTGAATAACACCCAAGCCCTACATAGTGCACTATCCGATTTGCTCAAGGAGATTCTCAAACCTTTGCAGTCTCCGTTCAACGTCACCGACGAGCGTCCGTTCGTGGTGTTTTTCGTTGGCGTAAACGGTGCTGGCAAAACCACCACCCTTGGTAAGCTCGCCAAGCGTCTCAAGGATTACCGCTTCTCGCTGTTGCTTGCGGCGGGTGACACTTTTCGAGCCGCAGCGGTTGAGCAGCTGAAAAGCTGGGGCGCGCGCAACGACATCGGAGTGATTGCCCAGGCACAGGGCTCAGACAGCGCGTCTGTGGTTTTTGATGCGGTGCAGGCGGCGAAGGCCCGCAACATAGACATCGTACTCGCAGACACCGCTGGCCGATTGCAGGCGAAATCCAATCTCATGGATGAACTGAGCAAAGTGAAGCGGGTCGTGCAGCGCTTAGACGAGCAGGCCCCGCAGGAAGTTATTTTGGTGTTGGATGCCGGAATTGGTCAGAACGCGATCAGTCAGGCTCGGGAGTTTGACGCGGCCGTGGGCGTCACGGGTTATGTGATCACCAAGCTCGATGGCAGTGCTAAAGCCGGCGTACTGTTCGCCATTGCGCGCGAATTGCCGAAACCTGTCTACTACTTGGGGATGGGTGAGGGTGAGGATGACCTGCAACCATTCTTCGCCGGGACCTTTGTAGATGCGTTGTTGGCCAGTGATGCCGCTGTAGCCGCAGCACAGCCACGCTGACGCGGCAGACATAGCGACAGTGGGCCACATTCAGTTCCAACAGGTCAGCAAACGCTTCGACAACGGCCACGAGGCCCTGCGCTCGGTCTCACTGAACTTTGCTGCTGGCTCGATGACGTTTCTCACCGGTCGCTCCGGCGCAGGCAAAAGCACCTTTTTGAAACTGCTTTTGTGCCTGGAACGACCGACTCGTGGGCAGATTCTGGTGAATGATGTCAACGTTACACGCCTTAACCAGCGGCGCTTGCCTTACTACCGGCAAAACCTTGGCGCAGTGTTCCAGGACCACCACCTGCTGGCAGAGCGAACGGTTTTCGAGAATGTGGCGATTCCGTTGCGAGTCAGTGGCATGCCTGACCGAGACATTGGCCGCCGCGTGCGGGCCGCGCTAACTCGGGTCGAGTTGCTCAGCAAAGAACGGCAGCTGCCGGCCAGCCTGTCGACGGGCGAACAGCAGCGGGTGGGTATTGCCCGGGCCGTGGCCAGCCGGCCAAAAATTCTGTTAGCAGATGAGCCTACCGGCAATCTCGACCCAGAACTGTCTCGAGACATCATGGCGCTGTTTCGCCAGTTCAATCAGGTTGGCACCACAGTGATCATCGCCAGCCATGACCATGATTTGATCGAGAGCATGGGTGAGCGGGTAATCGAGCTTGCTGACGGTGTGGTGGTGCGGGATGACGATCCCGCTGGCGGCTTGTTGCCAAGCCCTGATTCCCAATCGACGGGTGCAACGGCTTCCCATGGCCCTATTCGGTAAGCGTACGCCGAAGGATCCGTGGCCCAAGCCCCAGCGGCGGCTGCGTGCCTGGCTGCGGGATCATCGGCGCATTGCCGCTGAAACTTTGCGCTTCATCAGCAGCCGTATCGGTACCAGCCTGCTGGTCTGGCTACTGGTGGGCATTGCCTTGGCGCTGCCCGCGGGACTTTTTTTGTTGCGGGACAATCTGCTGGACATGACCGACCAGTGGCAGGGTCGGCCGGGCTTGAGTGTCTATTTTGAGGTGGGCGCGAAAGACAGCAGCATCGCCGCCCTGGCCGAGCAGCTACAAGCTCATAAGGCCATTGCCGAGGTCGAGGTGGTCAGTCAGGAGCAAGCGCTGAAGGATTTTCAGGCGTTTGGTGGAGTTGCCGAGGCCTTGGAGATCATCGGTCAGAACCCGCTCCCGGCTTCAATGCGGGCGGTGCTTACTGACAGCGCGGAGCTTGCGGATTTGGAGCGTGCGGCGCGTATCGCAAGGCAGGGCGAGCAAGTAGCAGAGGTGGTGGTCGAGCAGACCTGGGCCGAGCGAGTGATCGAAATCTCCCGCCTGCTTGCCCGACTCGGCGTGGTGCTGGCCGCCCTGTTCGGCCTCGGGGCGGTGCTTGTGACTGCCGCTTCGGTGCGTTTGGCCATCGAGTCTCGGTTGGAAGAGGTGCGGGTCATGAAGCTGGTGGGTGCCACCGAGGCGCAGATTCGACGACCATTTCTGTACTTTGGTGGCTACTATGGCATTGGCGGGGCCATCGTTGCCGCCATGCTGTTGAGCCTCACTTTGGTCATTATCGAGCCTCCCTTAACGCGGCTGCTCGCCAGCTATGACAGACCCTTGAACACTGCCGGGTTCGGCCCAATCTTCGTCAGCGTACTGCTCAGCGTTGGCGCTGTTCTCGGTGTCTGTGGGGCCCTGGTCGCAGCTTCGGCCCGGCTCCGACAGCTAGACGTCACTTGAGTGACCGCCTTCGGGATGTACCTATGAACTTGTGCCAGGCTTAGCAGTCTCATGGGGGGAGTGCTAAAATGACAGGGTAGGTGCTACGGGAGGCATCATCAATGAATGGGACAATGTCAAAAGAAATGACGGTAAATATGGCAGCGCTGCCAAGCCTGTCGCCAGGTGCAGACCTCGACAGCTATCTACAGACCATCAGCTCTTTCCCAATCCTCAGTCAGGAGCGGGAACAGGAGCTGGCTCGCAGCTTTTACTACGATGGCGACCTTGATGCCGCCCGAGAGCTGGTGTTGTCGCACCTGAGATTCGTCGCTCACCTGGCACGTTCATACCAGGGTTATGGCCTGTCCCAGGCAGATCTAATTCAAGAAGGCAACGTTGGCCTGATGAAAGCGGTCAAGCGGTTTGATCCCGAAGTCGGCGTGCGGCTTGTGTCGTTTGCGGTGCATTGGATCAAGGCCGAAATGCACGAGTTCATCCTTAAAAACTGGCGCATCGTCAAAGTGGCTACCACCAAAGCGCAGCGTAAGTTGTTCTTTAATCTCAGGAGCCGAAAAAAGCGCTTGGCTTGGCTCAGCGCCGAAGAAACGGCTGCAATGGCCAAGGATTTAGGCGTTTCTGAAGAAGAAGTCACGCGCATGGAAGGCCGTATGGCTGCCAGTGATATGGCCTTCGATGGCTATGGCAGCGATGAGGACGCACCTGCGGCCCCAGCGTACTTTCTCGAAGCAGACGACTTGAATCCGGAAGATCTGGTCGCCGACGAGAATTACCAAGAAGAATCTTCTGCCGCGCTCAGCTCGGCCATGGCTGATTTAGATGATCGCAGCCGCGATATCCTGCAGCGTCGCTGGCTCTCTGACGACAAAGCCACGTTGCACCAACTGGCCGCGGAATATAGCGTGTCGGCCGAGAGGATTCGCCAGCTCGAAAAGAACGCTATGAAGAAACTCAAAGCGGTGATGGTCGCCTGACCCGAGCCTGAGCGAGTATTCTCGAACGAAGCCGGTATTGCAGCAAACTGCTGCAATACCGATTGTTGATCCAGGACGCCCATAGATCATGGCGAACCCCTATTTGATTGCCGGTGGCTGTTTCGGCCTGACCGGGGTTTTGTTTGGCGCGCTGGGTGCGCATAGCATCGCGCAGCGTCTGTCAGAAACTGCCTTAGGCACATGGCAAACTGCGGTGCTCTATCAGTTAGTTCACGCTTTGGTGTTGGTTTCCATTGGTCTATTTCTGGCCTTCAGTCGGCGCCAACGTAAGCGTGCTTATAACAGTAGTGATGTGGCCGCCGATCCAGACGGTCGAAAGCGGGCCCGGGCAAAAGCCATGGCGCATCAAGCAAGAGCGCTGAAGATTGCCGGTCTCGCGCTGGTGTTGGGAATCATCTTGTTCTCTGGCTCGCTCTATCTCTTGGCCCTGGGCGGGCCGACGTTGTTGGGGCCAGTCACCCCCATCGGCGGACTGAGCTTCATGGTTGGCTGGTTGGCGATCATCGTCGCCGGAAGTATACGGATCAATGACTGATAACGGCGCCGCCCATCGCGGACGCGTCTATGTGCGCAGGCGTGGGCGCATGACTGCCGGTCAAGCGCGCGCCTTAGCCCAGGTTGCAGATCCCTACAGACTCGAACACGCTGCGCTGTGTGAGTTTGCCCAAGCGCAGCTGGGCCAAGCGCCGATTGGCCTGGAAATCGGCTTTGGTATGGGCCAGGCAATGGTGGAGTGGTGTCAGCAAGCCCCGGACTGGCAGATCCTCGGGATCGAGGTGTATCAGCCTGGAATTGGCTCCGCCATGCTGCACGCCGAGGAACTGAGCATTGGCAACTTGCGCATTTTCGATGGCGATGCTGCTGCCCTGTTGGAGCAAACTCCGGCGCTACCGTGGCTGCAAGAGGTGCGGATATTCTTTCCTGATCCTTGGCCGAAGAAGCGTCACCACAAACGCCGGCTGATACAAACAGAGTTCATCGCGCTTGTTAGCGAGCGCCTCTGTGCTGGTGGAGTGCTGCGGGTTGCTACGGATTGGGAAGCGTATGCCGAGCACATCAACCATGTGCTGAGTGAAGCAGCGCTGCTACGCAACTTGGGTAGCAGCGACGGATATGCGCCGCGCTTTGCCAAGCGTGGCACGACGCGCTTTGAGGCGCGTGGCGCGCGCCTGGGTCATAGCACCTGGGACTTTTTCTACGAACGCGTACAAACAAGTTAGCAAGAGTCGCTAGATGAATTCCGCGATAAGGCTGTCGAGCAACTGGTAGCCGCTGTCGGTGGCGGCAAATCGCTTCTGCTGCATCAGTCCCAACTCAATCAAGCGTTGCCACGGTTCCTGTAGATCGCTCATTGGGCTGCCGGTGCGCTCGGTATAGCAAGTACGAGTCACGCCGTCGCATAGTCGTAGCGCGTTCATTGCGAACTCAGCAGGCAGGGCGCTGGGCATAATCGCTTGACTGGTGGTCACCAGCGGATCAGCCAGGTACAGACGCGGCTGGCGCGGCTTTGCGGTGCGCGTAATGACCTTGCCGCTACGTACCTTGCCATGGGCACCTGCGCCTACGCCGAGGTAGTCTCCAAAAGTCCAATAGTTCACGTTGTGTGCACAACGTTGTTCCGGCTGCGCATAGGCAGAGACTTCATAGCGCTCGAAACCAGCTTGGGCGAGACACTCGCGGCCCTGCTGTTCTATCGCTTCAGTGATAGCTTCGCTGGGTAGCGGCGGCGGACGACGATAGAATTCTGTCCGCGGCTCCAGCGTCAACTGATACCAGCTCAAGTGATCGGGTTGCAGCGCAAGCGCTGTCGTTAGATCGGTTTGTGCCGCCGAGCGACTTTGTTGCGGCAAGGCGTACATCAGGTCCAGATTGATTCGCTCGAAACCAGCACCGCGGGCCTTGTCGAACGCGGTTTGAGTGTCTGTGGCGCTGTGTATGCGTCCGAGTGTTTGCAGCATTGAGCTATCAAACGACTGGGCGCCCAGTGACAATCGATTAACGCCGGCGCTGCGATAGCCGTGGAAGTCGCTGTACTCCATCGTCCCCGGATTGGCTTCCATGGTGACCTCAGCCCCTGGTGCAAGGCGATCTTCTAAGGCTAGGAGCAATCGCTCGAAACTACGCGGCGCAAATAAGCTTGGCGTGCCACCGCCAAAGAAAACGCTGTTTATGCTGCGCCTGCCGGGCTGCTCGGCATCAAGCTGTGCCAGAGATGCTTCCAGATCTAGCAGGAGAGCATCGACGTAGCCAGCTTCGTCGAGTGAGCCTTTCAGAGGGTGTGAGTTGAAATCACAGTACGGACACTTAGCCACACACCACGGGAAGTGCACATAAACGGCGATTGCTTCATTAGTGACTGGCCGCTGGGTCACTGGGATTCATGTTCCAGCCGGCTACCCAAGGCGGCGACAAAACTGGCAGCTGCAAGACCTCTGTGGCTTAGCAAATTCTTGCGCTCAGCAGGCAGCTGCGCCGCAGTGCAGCCTTCGCTTGCCACAAAAAAGTGTGGGTCATAGCCAAATCCTTCAGCGCCGCGAGGTGCATCGACAATGACTCCAGGCCAGCGCCCGGCAGCGATGGTTGGGCATGGATCGTCGGGGCGCGCAAGGTAAACCAACACGCAATGGAATGCGGCTTGGCGGTTCGAGACGCCCTGGAGCGCGGCGATTAGCTTGCGGTTGTTGTCGGCGTCGCTGGCGCTGCTGCCAGCGTAGCGCGATGAATGTACCCCCGGCGCGCCGCTCAAGGCGTCTACAGCCAGGCCAGAATCATCCGCTATTGCTGGCAATCCGCTGTGCTGGCTGGCATGGCGGGCTTTGGCCAAGGCGTTCTCGACGAAGGTGCCAAAAGGCTCTTCCGCGCTGTCGATGCCTAGGGATTGCTGGGTTACCAGCGTTCGCTTCAGCGGCGCTAGCAACTCACCGAGTTCGGCAAGCTTGCCTTGGTTGGCGCTGGCGAGCACCACTGTCGAAGGTTCAGTCATGCTCGCCCACGTTGGTGCCGGCGGCATAGAGTTTTTGTTGAAAGCTGAGATCGCGGGGACTTTGACCCGGTGCGGTGACCTGCAGTTCGAAGGTCAAGGTATCTTCGTCTGAGTGTCGCAGCTGCGCCAGATAGTAGATTGCCTCGCCCTCGACGACTTTTTCGAATGTCAGCGTTTGCCGTTGGCTCAACAAGTTTTTGACGCTGCCGCTTAGGGCCTCGGCAGATACGCCGACGCCGTCCTTGAGCAGCGACAGATTCACCAGAGCTCGACCTTCACCGCGAACCAGGTTGTAGCGTTTAGCGACGTCTGCAGAGAGAAAGCTCGTTGGGATCACGATGTAGTGCAGTTCGTAGCCATCGAAAGACAGCTTCTGTTCGGCAGTGGCCGCCGCCGCCATTAACATGGCGGCGCAAAAGCAAAGAGTACGGAAAGGTTGCATTGGCTTGCGCTTCATTCAGCGTCCTAAACGATAAAAGGCGATCACGCCGAAGTGATTCGGCCAACGCTTGAGTAAGGGTCGATCCTGGTATTTGGCGTTGGTTACGAAGCGTTCGATGATTCGAAACTGCTGTTGGTGGCACAGGGCTTCGAAGTCTTTGAATGTACACAAGCGAATATTGGGAGTGTCGTACCAGTTGTAGGGTAAGTGTTTAGCAACAGGCATACCGCCCTTCAACGCCAAATCCCAGCGACAGCGCCAATGGCCAAAATTGGGGAAGGTGACGATGCACTCTTCGCCAATTCGCAGCATTTCCTGTAACAGCGGCAGCGGTTCTTTGATCGCCTGTAGCGTTTCGGTCATCACGACCATATCGAAGCTGGCATCAGCGAATTTGCTAAGTCCTTCGTCCAGGTTCTGTTCAATGACGTTAACTCCACGGCTGATGCAACGCGTGATGTTGTCGGCATCGATCTCCAGCCCGTAGCCGTTTACTGACTTGTTCTTTTGCAGGTGACTCAGTAGTTCGCCGTCACCGCAGCCAAGGTCTAGTACCCGGGCTTGCGGTTTGACCAGGTCGCTGATGATGGAAAGATCAGGACGCATGTCCGAGGTCCAGTGCAAGCCGCTGCATGTACGTACTTAGAATCTCGAAGTAACGTGGGATCGGCAACAGGAACGAGTCGTGGCCGTGAGAAGACTCGATGTTGGCGCCAGCAACGTTCTTTCGAGCGCGCACCAGAGCTTGGACCAACTCGTCCGATCGGGCTTTGGAGAAACGCCAGTCCGTTGAAAACGACAACACTAAGAAACGGCTTTGGCAATTCGCAAAAGCTGCAGAGAGATCATCATCGAACTCGCTGGCAGGGTCGAAATAGTCTAAAGCTCGGGTCATTAGAATGTAGGTGTTGGCATCAAAGTGACGGGAGAATGACCGTCCCTGATGGCGCAGGTAACTCTCCACCTGGAACTCCACGTCTTTGAACACGCCGAGATCCCCAGACTTCAATTCCCGGCCAAACTTAAGGCGCATGCCATCGTCAGAAAGATAGGTAACGTGGCCGACCATGCGCGCCAGGCGCAGGCCCATGTCGGGATTGCTGTGCTGTTCTGCGTAGCGACCTTGCTTGAAATCTGGGTCGCTCGTGATCGCCTGGCGAGCGATCTCGTTGAAGGCGATGTTCTGTGCCGACAATCGCGCGGCGCTGGCTATGCAGACGGCGGCTGCGATGCGCTGCGGGTGGTCAATGGTCCATTGCAACGCCTGCATACCGCCTAGGCTGCCACCCATGACAGCGGCGAAGCGGGCAATGTCGAGGTGGTCTGCTAAGGCGACCTGAGTGTTGACCCAGTCCTTGACCGTCACGGTAGGAAAATCTGGCCCGTACTGGCGCCCCGTCTGAGGATCGATCGAAGTCGGTCCAGTGGAGCCGTGACAGCCGCCGAGATTGTTCAGGCTGACCACGAAGAAGCGACGAGTATCGATGGGTTTTCCCGGTCCAATGCAGGCGTCCCACCAGCCAGGCCGGCTGTCTTCGGAGCTATGGAAGCCTGCGGCATGGTGATGTCCAGATAACGCATGGCAGATCAGTACAGCGTTGCTGTGATCGCTGTTGAGCGTCCCGTAGGTTTCATAAACCAAGCGGTAGCTCGGCAGCGTCACACCGCACTGCAGGATCAGTGGAGCATTGTGATCGTAGGTCTGCGGTCGAACGATGCCTACCGAGTCTGCGCCGGTGGGCAGCTCTTCAGTCGGCGGATCATTGGCAGGTGGTGTGCTCACGGTGCGCGACTTAGAACAACAAAGATTTGAACATTTCCGGCAGGATGCGCTCAATCACGCCCAAAATCAGGAAGACGATGATGGGCGAAAAATCCAGTCCACCCATTGCCGGCAGCAGCTTGCGAGCTGGGCCAAGCAGTGGCTCAGTGACTTGGTGGATGAGTAATAACAGCGGATGGTGGTTCTGTGGCGCAACGAAGCTGGCGATGATGCCGATCAGAATGGACCACCAGAAGATACGAATAACCAGTAACAACGTTTGCAGCAGACCAATGCCGACAAATTGCAATAGACTACCAATCGACTGACCGCCAATGGCGGCGCTGCCGTAGAGAAATGCGCACTTAGTGATCAACGCAGCGATGAATGCGGCGAAGTCCAGATTCTGATAGCTGGGGACCACCACGCGCATCGGCTTAAGCACCGGGTCCGTCAGTTTAACGATGGTCTGAGATATGGGATTGTAGAAATCCGCGCGCACGGCTTGCAGCAAGAAGCGCATCAGGAACAACAGTGCCGCCAGGCTCAGCAGTACGTCCATCACATAGTAGAGTGCGTTGTTCATGTTTTTGAGAAATCCTCTGCCAATTCTTTAGATCGTGCTGCGGCCTGATCCATGGCTTGCATAAGCGCTTCTGCCACGCCCGCATCGTTTAGCACGCTCAATGCCCTTTCGGTTGTACCACCCGGTGAGGTGACGTTCTTGCGCAGCTGGGCCGGTGGCAAATCACCTTCCACCGCCATGCGGGCTGCGCCGAGGGCCGTTTCTGTTGCCAGGCTACGCGCCAGCTCGGCGCTCAGACCCAGGGCGACGCCGGCGCTGATCATAGCTTCCATCAGGTAAAAGAAATACGCCGGCCCGCTGCCGGAGATAGCGGTGACAGCATCCAGGTCGGCCTCGTCGCTCAGCCAGTGGATTTTGCCAGCGGCTCTTAGTACCTGCTCCCCCAGCTGTCGCTGAGGGCGACTGCATTGCTTGTTGGCCACAAGTGCGGTCACACCTTGACCCAGCAACGCGGGGGTATTGGGCATACAACGGACGATGGGCTGGTTGCGGCCGAGGGCCTGCTCCATAGCCACCATGGGAATGCCTGCAGCAATGGAGATGAGTAGCTGATCGGCGGTCAACGTGGTCAGACCGCTTAGCACTGAGCCCATAACCTGGGGTTTGATGGCCAGCACAATTGCATCGGCACCAGCGATGGCCTCAGCGTTATCGGCGAAGGTGGCAACGTTCAGACTAGCCAACTGCTGGCGCTGTTGTGCATCCGGGTCTGCGGCGCGGAGTTTGCTTGGATCAAAACCACTGTCCACCAGACCGGTGAGCAGCGCGCGGGCCATGTTACCCGCGCCAATAAAGGCGATGTTGCTCATAGCGATTGGCATTTCCCTCAGTTGGATCGCGCCTGCGACCCTTTCACGAGTATGGAGTTTTGGATGCCAGGGCCGTTGCGCCGAGGACCGAATATGGCAGTGCCAATGCGCACCATCGTACTTCCGTGGGCAATGGCTTGGGCATAGTCACCGCTCATGCCCATAGACAGCGTGTCCCAGTTAAACGTCGGGCGCAAAGATTGATACAGGTCGGCCATGCGAGCGTAACTCTGCTCTGGTTCGCCTTGTTGCTGCAATATGGTCATCAGACCGCGGCAGCGAATGCCCGGCAAGGATTCGAGGGCTGCGGCGAACGAGCCAATCTCGTCTGCGCCAAGACCGGCTTTGGCCGGGTCGCCATCGATGTTGACCTGTAGGCATACGTTTAATGCTGGCCCGTTGGGGTGGGAGGCTTGGCGTGCGACGCTCAGCCGCCGCGCGACTTTGACGCGATCGACGGTGTGGACCCAGTCGAAGTGTTCGGCAATGTTGCGGGCTTTGTTGCTTTGGATCCTACCGATGAAATGCCAGCACAGATCCAAGTCGGCAAGCGCGCTGACTTTGCTCACCGCCTCCTGCACATAGTTCTCGGCAAAGTGCCTCTGCCCGGCGCTATAAGCAGCCTTTACCGCCTCTGCCGGTTGAGTCTTTGAAACAGCGATCAGCGCGACCGATTCCGGGCTGCGTTTGGCATGTACGGCGGCCTGCCGAACCTGTTCTTGCACAGTGTGCAGATTGGACGAGATGGTGCTCAACATGGTTTTGCAAACGACTTCTCAGTTTTCAAAGGACAGGGCGGCGCTGAGCGGTTCCGCATGGTGCACAAGGGCGGCAGATAATACTATACGAAGGCAATAAATACGGGCCGCAACCTCTGTTGCCTAGGGCCCACTCTCGCCGCTGATGTGCCCCTTTGGAAGGTGCAGGCGGCGGACCTCGGAAAGGGACAGCTGATGGACATCACGGAACTCCTGGCATTTAGCGCTAAACAGGGTGCTTCAGACCTTCACCTGTCGGCAGGCTTGCCGCCAATGATTCGAGTCGATGGCGACGTGCGTCGCATCAACTTGCCACCGTTGGAGCACCAGGAAGTGCATGCGCTGATCTACGAGATCATGAACGACAAGCAGCGCAAGGACTTTGAAGAATTCCTAGAGACTGACTTTTCATTCGAAGTGCCAGGTGTTGCTCGCTTTCGGGTGAATGCCTTCAATCAAAACCGCGGCGCCGGTGCGGTATTCCGAACCATTCCTTCGAAAGTGCTATCGATGGAAGACCTCGGCATGGGTCAGGTGTTTCAGGATGTCTCTATGGTCCCGCGTGGATTGGTACTGGTTACCGGCCCAACGGGTTCTGGCAAGAGTACAACGCTTGCGGCCATGATCGATTACGTTAACGATAATCGCTACGACCACATTCTGACGATTGAAGACCCGATCGAATTTGTCCACGAGAGCAAGAAGTGTTTGGTTAACCAACGCGAAGTGCATCGCGACACTCATGGCTTTAACGAAGCATTGCGCTCAGCGTTGCGAGAAGATCCCGATATCATTCTAGTCGGCGAATTGCGCGACCTCGAAACCATTCGCTTAGCTCTGACGGCGGCAGAAACCGGCCACTTGGTGTTCGGCACGCTACACACGACTTCCGCAGCGAAGACCATCGACCGGGTAATCGACGTATTCCCGGCAGAGGAAAAGGACATGGTGCGTTCCATGTTGTCGGAATCGTTGCAATCGGTGATTTCGCAAACACTGCTGAAGCGAGCGACCGGCGGCCGGGTGGCCGCCCACGAGATCATGATCGGCACGCCAGCCATTCGTAACCTGATTCGTGAAGATAAGGTTGCGCAGATGTACTCGGCAATTCAGACGGGTAGCAACACCGGTATGCAGACGCTGGATCAGTGCTTGCAGGATCTGGTAGCCAAGCGCACGATTACTCGTGATGTGGCCCGTGAAAAGGCCAAGATGCCCGATAGCTTCTAGATTTGCAGATTCTAACTTAAGACAGGCGGAACCCAACTCATGGAATTCGACAAGCTGCTCAAGCTGGTTGTAGAAAAAGGGGCTTCAGATCTGTTCATCACTGCTGGTAAGCCGGCAATGTTGAAGATCAACGGCAAACTGTTTGCGGCGGGTAA
>JBPCXR010000101.1:0-4980 GCA_051027215.1 Pseudomonadales bacterium
ATCCTCGATGACGTGCGTGCCGGCTTCCGCTTGCACCCCAAGGGTTCGCATAAGGCAATGGGCCTGGTGCCAGATATGCTCTGCTTGGGCAAGGCGCTTGGTAATGGTCACGCAAGTGCAGCTTTAATGGGTACTGAAGCAGTGCGAGGTGGTGCAGAACGCATACTCTACGCATCGACCTACGTTTACAGCGCGGTGTGCTGTCGCGCGGGTATCGCCACTTTGGACGTGTACGAGCGAGACAACGCCTTCGCAACAATGCAGCGTGCAGGTGAGCGGCTGGTAAAAGGGATAAAGAAAGCTGCTAACGAGTATGGTCAGAACCTGAGCTTCTCCGGCCCGGCGACGCACCCGACAATGTTCTACGACAACGATCCCGATTCGGCCTTAATGGAACGCTTCTGCCATGAAGCGGCCAAGCGCGGCGCTCTGTTCCATTCAAGAATCTGGTCGTTTTTGTCAGCGGCACACGACGATGCCTGTGTAGATGAAGCCATTGATATCGTTGGGAAGTCTTTCGCCGTGATGTCTGAAAAGTGACCCAACCACGCGAAAGACGTGTTTGTGAGGCGTGCTTGTCGCCAGTTTCCCTTGGCAATGACAGGCTGTTGAAAAAGCCATCCTCATTACTTCTCTGTTACAGCCAGCGAGGCGATAAGAATTCTCGATATTAATTGCCGGCGCTTCCTGATCTCCGGCTGAGATTTCATTTCTGGCCAGAAGGCGGAATGCCCGGTTTGTTCAACTACATGTAATAGCGCTTCGTAGAGCAGGGGATCGCTCGGTGGATGTCCAAGCGAGATGAGAGTGGCCTCGAACAATTCAGTAAGCTCAGCGACTATTCGCGACCGGTGCTCGTGAGCTGGCGACGCAGGATCGTTGATCTCGTGGTATATCGGTCCAACCAGGGGGGTGCATAGTTGAGCCCATTCGAAATAGGCGTCAATAGCAGCATCAACAATTTTTTCCAGGCAGTTCTGGCGCTCGACCTTTTCCGTAACAATCTCTCTGAGTTTGTCGTTTACCCTGCCGATAACGATGTCCAGCACTTCTCGTCGACTCTTGAACTGCCGATAGAAGGTGGGGCGGGACACGCCCGAAATGGCGAGAATGTTTGCGACTGAGCCTCCGTGATAACCGTTATCGGCATAGTCCTGGCCGGCAGCCGCCACTATCAATTCGTTGAGTTGATCGCCTTTAGGGTCTGTAGATGCGGGTCTGCCGACACCTCTGTTTAGTTGTCGGACTTTAGCAATAGGCGGTTTGTGCCCGGTGTGTGCTTCTTGACTTTGCTGAGACATGAAAGGATTATATATGTAACATATGTGTTAAATAAATACGCGTTGGCTGGTTTCCTATTTCCGAATCCAGCCAGGAGAGTTGGAAGATGGTTTTTGACTACGACTATCTGATTCTGGGTAGCGGTTTTGGCGGTTCCGTATCCGCATTGCGCCTGGCTGAAAAGGGCTGGCGGGTCGGAGTCATCGAGCAGGGGCGCCGAATTGGTCAGCAGGACATTCGCAGGGGCAAGAGCAGCCCCCATCGGCTTCTTTGGAGTCCCGGCCTCGGGATGAAGGGCTACTTTAGCCAGCGTGTATTCCGGCACTTGATGGTGATTGGCGGTGTCGGAGTGGGTGGCGGCAGCCTGGTGTGGGGCGCGGTTATGCTCGAACCAAAGCCGGGCTTTTATCTCGATCCCCGGCTGCAGTCCCTTGGGGTGGATTGGGAGCACGAATTGGCGCCGTGCTTTGCGACTGCGAAGAAAATGTTGGGTGTTGCAGTCAATCCCCGCAAGACGGCGCAGGATAACTATCTACAGCAGACAGCGGCCGAACTGGGAGTAGCAGACAGTTATGGCTCGGTGCCCAATGCAATCTATTTCGGTAATCCGGAAGATCCGGTACAGGACTCTTGCGTTGGCGGCGACGGTCCGCAGCGTGAAGCGTGCAGTTTCTGCGGGGGCTGCCTGACCGGCTGTGAATTCGGGGCAAAAAATAGCCTGGATTACAATTATCTCTACCAAGCCGAGCGCTTGGGTGTGAACGTGCTGCCCGAACGCAAAGCTGATCGTATTGCACCCCTTGAAGAAGGCGGCTATCGCGTTCGCCTGGTTTCACCTGGGCTGGGCCGCAAAGTCCAGGAGTTGACGGCACGCAACGTAGTTGTGGCGAGTGGAGTGCTCGGCACACTGGAACTGTTATTCAAGAACCGGGATGCGTATAAGAGCCTGGCCAATGTGTCGCCAACACTGGGTCAGATCGTGAGAACCAACTCCGAGGCGATCACGGCTGTTGTGCATCCTTGCGGGGAAGACATGACCGATGGCACTGCAATTTCTTCAGATTTCCACCCAGACAATCATACGCATGTCACTCAAAACCGTTTTGACCGGGGATATCGGTTCATGCGTTATCTGATGGGGCCCATGGTAGATGATGCCCAACCTGTTCGCCGGGCTCTGAAAACTGTTGTCAAAATCTTGGGCAGCCCACGGCTGATGTTGCAAAACCTTTTCATGCGCAACTGGGAGAAGCGAATTACGGTTTTCACAGTGATGCAGGATCACGATAATCACATCAGAATAAACTACCGTAGACGTTGGTGGAGTTTTTTTGGTCGGCGACTGGTCTCGGAGAGCAATGTCGGTCACGAGCTCAGCGCTTACTTGGCAATCGCTAATCGTGTGACGCAGGAATACGCAAAGGTGTCGGGCGGTACTGCGATGAGTGTCCTCACTGAGTCGCTGGCAGGTATGTCTACTACGGCGCACATACTGAGTGGGTGCCCCATGGGCACATCGGTAAAAAATTCAGTGATCGACACGCAACACGAAGTCCACGGCTATCGTGGATTGTTCGTTGTCGACGGTGCGAGTATCCCAGCTAATATCGGAGTCAATCCCAGCTTGACGATTGTGGCCATGGCCGAGAGGTTCGCTGCTTCGCAACCTACTAGCCCACATTATTCATGAACCCACAAAGCTCATGTTGTCTGCAATTGTGACTGAGTTGTCGTCTACCGACATTGGCTGAATGATGTTTGACGCTATTATAGAAGGCCAGCAAACGCTTCCCTGCGGGGAGTTTTCATTGTATCAAGGGCTGCCTCAACGATAACGGTTCGCTACCTGACCGTTAGATGGCGGCGATGCAACACGACTATGAATACCACGCCCGTCACACTATTTGATGAACATTTTGTACACGCCGATTCTGCCAGGCGGCCAATGAGTGTGCACATTGAAGTCAAGGTTGCTGGACGCATGGACGCTAAACGCTTGCGTTCGGCCATTCGGTCAGCAGTCCAGCGTCATCCCATCGCGCGAGCGAGGCTCGCTGCTGCGGAGCTGACGTCGAATACGCTTAGCTGGGAGATTACCCCGGAACTGGAATTTGAACCGCTCGCCATTATCGAGTCGGAAACACCTGAAGACCTGCAAAGCGCACGCGAACAACTGGTCAGCGTGAAGGTTCCACTGGCAGGCTCGCCGCCGTTTAGGGCCTATCTAATTCGCTGCGATGGTGGCGATCATCTAATTTTGAATGTAAATCACGCGGCGAGCGATGGGATTGGAACGCTTAGATTGATGAAGTCTATCTTGTGTGCTTACTCGAAACAGAAAGACGACGGTGATGATGTTGACCCTCTTGCAGCCAGAGACATCAGCTCTATATTTCAGCTGGATGATAGGGAGCAACGCAAAGATAGACGCAGCAACTTACTAGCTGAGTTAAGTAAGTTTATTGGCAATCTGGCCCCCATCGAACCTTACAACGATTCCGATAAAGCAGGATACGGGCTTCATTATCTCTGTTTGGACCAGCAGGAAACCGCCAAACTGAAACCAAAGAAGTACGTATGCGGTAGCGTTAATGATTTACTGGTTGCCGCGATGCACCTAAGTATTGAGCGATGGAATGCCGAACACGACGGTGAAATCGGCACTTATCGGGTAATGATTCCCGTGAATTTGCGGCCGCGGGAATGGTGGTACGAGGTCTTTAGTAATTATTCACTGGCGTTCCATACACGCACAAAGCCGGAGCAACGACGAAGACCGGAAAAATTAATGCGGACTATTGTTGAACAAACTACAATTGCTAAGGAAAAAGGATTAGCTAACACTTTTTTAGAGCCACTGGTCGTAGGCACGAAAATTCCGTTGGCGATGAAGCGGCTGTTGGCGCCCTCGTTGGATTCGGCAACGCCAATTAATGCAGTTCTTTCAAATGTAGGTAATCTGCGGGAGACGTTGTCAGCTGGTGATGCGGGCGATGTGCTGGATTTTTGGTTCTCGCCGCCGATGTTTATGTCGGATGGCCTGGGCTTAGGTGCGAGCGGCTACAAGAACGCTCTTTATTTGTGTTTTCGCCATTGCTACACGCTCATGTCGAAAGATGCGATTGCTGAATTCGCCAATATTTATCGACAGTGCTTACACAGTCTGAGCGAGTAGCAAGTTCGAAAAAAACGTGTATCTGGTCGGCTTGTCCTATCTCGCCCAGGGAATGCTGTCTGAAAATGTGACTTCCTTGGCGTCAATGGACATTAGCTGAGTCAATCCTGACGATATGATAGGGGCTGGCTATCGCTTCCTGGCGGAAGGTGTTCATCATTATAAAGGGTTCGCTTAACGATGTGGCCGTTGGCTTATCAGTGCGACAAAAGGAAAGTGAGAGGCGGGTGGAGTTTGCTCGCTGTGTTCGGGCTGGGACTCGCCTTGGTGGGTGCCCGTGTGCCGCGACCGGCCGAGCCAAGCGATGCAACCGTTCTGTGGGTGAATGAGCGACCCATCACTAAGGCACAGCTGGTCTATGCAGAAAAGAGGCTGGCTGCAGGGAGTAGCGAAGTGCTGAGGGAGGCCGATCGCCGTTCAGTCACCGACCTGCTAATTGATGAGGAACTGCTGCTGCAGCGGGCTGAGAGCCTCGGCGTGCTAAAAGCTGACCCTGGAATTCGTAAGACCATTGCCCAGGCCGC
>JBPCXR010000102.1:0-3723 GCA_051027215.1 Pseudomonadales bacterium
CCCCAATACCGTGGCAGGGCTTTACGCACCTGCCACGGTGGGGTCGCGGCTAGCGCTATTGAGTGGACCAGGTTGGGCGGGATCGGAGGCGGTCTTGATAAGCTTGGATGTGTGTGGGGAATGGGAAAGGTTTCTCGGTTAGCTTGCGTACTAGAGAGGTGAAATCTAGCGCGACGCCGAAGGTGATGTCGGCGATGGTGAAGCGGTCCAGCGCGAGGTAGTCGTGCTTGGCTAAGTGATCGTCGAAGATGGCGAGGTTGGCAAGCGCACGTTCTGCGCATTGCTCGCCCCATTCCGGCACCGGGGTTTCACGGTCCTTGAAGAAGCCGCTGATATTGCGGAAGGCACCGGTGAGTTCCAAGAAGTAGTTCTGTTCGGCCCGGCGGTTCCACATCTCGACCTGTGCCAATTCTTCGGCGGATTCGCCGAAAAGGTTCGGGGTTGGGTGCGTACCTTCAAAATAGCGGCAGATGGCAACCGATTCGGACAGGTACTCGCCGTTGTCGAGTTCTAGCACCGGGACGCGGCCCATCGGGTTGCGGGATCTGTGATCGGGCTGTCGATTCTCGCCGGCCTGAATGTTCACTTCCTCTCGAGGCAGATCAGCGCCTTTCTCGGCTAGGAAGAGGTTAACGCGGCGGGCGTTGGGGGAGCGGGATTCGTAGAGTTTCATTTCTTTGGGTTCGCAGTTAGGGCAATGATGTAATCGTAGCTTACCTGCACTGCAGCACAATCGGGTTAGTATTCCATTGCCTAACATCACGGGAGACTGGGTATGGACTACGAAACACTCACGCTGGAGAACAGCGATGCAATTGCCACGTTAACTCTAAATCGGCCCGAGTCCCTGAACGCAATGACCGTGCGTATGGGAATAGAACTGAACGCCGCGTTTGCCGAGGTGCGTGATGATGGCCAAGCGCGAGCGTTGGTTGTAACCGGTGCCGGGAGGGCCTTCTGCGCGGGGGAGGACGTCAAGCAGCGCCCCGCCGACTCGGCCGAGGCGCGCCAGCGCGGTACGCCGCTTGGCAAGCTTGCTCGCGGTCCGCTGGCGCCAATTGATTTCGCTCATACGTTTCGCAATATGCCAAAGCCCACCATAGCGGCGGTGAACGGTGCTGCAGTTGGCCAGGGATTGAGCTTGGCACTCGCTTGCGATATGCGCATTGCATCCGAGAACGCGCGTTTTGGTGCGGTATGGACATTGCGTGGTATTCCGCCTGAATCGGCTGGCGCGTACCTGCTTACACAGTTGGTGGGTCCCGCAAAAGCCTGCGAGTTGATATTCGGTGGAAAAATCATTGGCGCTGAAGAGGCAAAGGAGATCGGATTGGTAAACGCCGTGGTGCCGGCCGCCGACTTTCGTGAAGCTACTCGAGCCTTCGCTCTGGAGATGACCGCTGGTGCACCGGTAGCAATTGGTGTCTCCAAGATGATGATCTACCAGGCGCTCGAGACCAATCTCGCTGTGCATGGTCGGTTCGACTTCTTAGGCCAGCAGTACTGCTTCAATACGGACGACAGAGAGGAAGGTATTCGCTCGTTTTTGGAAAAGCGGCCTGCTGAGTTTAAGGGCCAGTAGTAGCGGGTGCACAGCTCTGAGGATCGCGCACTGGCTGTGGATGCCAGCATCGGGAAAGTAAGCGAAGTTCGAAAATCGTAGTACGAAGGTGGTGAGCCAACGCGATTATGGCTGCAATGATTCAGATATAACCTGGCTGACAGTGTCAGACTAGGTTTAGGTCAATCCGGAGGCAGACACTCTTGTTTGCGCTCCAACCGGCTAGGAGCAGCCATTTGATTCAACTCCTGCCAATAAGCAGCCGAAGGACGGCTACGCGCCCAAACCCGAAAGCTCTATCCTCCAGTAATGCGCGATCGGCTACCGCGATGTGGCGGACTGCGCCACGCTCGAGGAGTCGATGAGCCTGGCTAGAAGCGCTTTAATCCTGGGTATCGCCAGGACTCACGTGGCAGAATCGTTAGGTCACACTAAACGTCGCCGCCCATTCAATGCGTATGATTCAAGTCGACTGCCCTGCTAAGACGCCTACTTCGAGCGCGTCCGCTTCAGGTCCCCAAAAAGTGGTTGAGGGATGCGCCGACCGGCCATGGCCCGACAAACCCAGGAGATACACGAATGAGCCAGACCGATGATCTGAATTACGCCACCATCGGCGATCTCGCGCCAGCCATCCGTTCGCAAGAACTATCACCGGTTGAACTGACCGACGCGATGCTCAAGCGCATCGCTAGTGTCGACGAGAAACTCAACAGCTATGTCACGGTGATGGCCGAGTCAGCCCGAGTCGGTGCGCTGAAGGCGCAGGAGGAAATAGAAGGCGGAAATTACCGCGGGTTGCTGCATGGCATCCCCGTCGCCGTTAAAGACCTATGTTATACGCACGGTGTGCCGACCACAGGTGGTCTTCGTGTGTTGCGCAACTTTGTTCCAGAAGCGGATGCTACTGTGGTGGAGCGGCTAAGAGCAGCCGGCGCGATTGTGCTGGGCAAACTGAATCTCACCGAAGGTGCCATGGCAGGCTACCATCGTGACTTCGATATCCCGGTCAATCCCTGGAACGAATCGACCTGGTCCGGGGTGTCGTCAAGCGGTTCCGGCGTGGCCACCGCGGCGGGCTTGTGTGTCGCGTCATTGGGCTCCGACACTGGCGGTTCCATTCGTTTTCCCTCTGCCGCCAACGGCATCGTCGGCCTGAAACCGACCTGGGGTCGTGTCAGCCGCCACGGAGTACTCGCGCTCAGCGAGACACTAGACCATATTGGTCCAATGACGCGTAGTGTCTACGATTCAGCAGTTGTCCTGGCCGCGATCGCTGGCGTAGACATCAATGATCCCACTTCGTTGTCGGCACCCGTGCCAGATTTGCTGCACGAACTCGAGGCCGGTATCCACGGGGTACGGATCGGCTATGACGCAAACTATAGCAGCGAAGGCACCGATCCTGAGTTGCTGGCTGCGGTCGAGGAGGCAGTCGCCACACTGAAAGACCTTGGCGCAACGGTTGTTGAGATTAAGATGCCGGAGTCGATCCGGAGCCTCGGCGATGACTGGTTCACAATCTGCTCGGCCGAGGCAGTGCGCGCCCATGCTGCGTGGTTCCCTAGCCAGGCAGGCGAATATGGTGAGTATTTCAGCGATTTCCTAAACGGCGGCACGGAGGTCACTAGCGAACAGTATGCAGCGTCAATGGCCGTCCGCTATCAATTCAGCCAGGAATTTGTCCGTATTTTGAACGCTGTCGATGCGATTGTTAGCCCTGCAGCCGGTGCTAGTATTTCGATCACGCCCGGGATGCAATATGGCGGCGTTGAATCAATGGCTCCGTTTATGGCGCCTTTGCAAATGCACTTCACCGTACCGGCCGACTTCGCTGGCACGCCAACGTTAACGTTGCCCTGTGGCCGTTCTACAACGGGTAATCCATTCGGCTTGCAGTTGATGGGATCGCAGCTGACCGAACCAATGCTTTGCCGGATCGGCCACGCATATGAGTCGGCCACAGAATGGCACAAACTGCACCCGCCCCTTTGACTTCGTGACCCGATATAGCCTAAGCGACTGCTATCTCCTTAACTGCCAACGCTCGACGAGCTTTTCACTTCGTCAACGAGTCGCGGGCGATGGCGCTGCGGGAGCGCACGCGCATGCGCAGTTCCTACTTTAATCACCATCCAACGCCTACGCCGAATGAGGAGGGT
>JBPCXR010000103.1:0-19803 GCA_051027215.1 Pseudomonadales bacterium
ACCGAACTGTGGCTACCGCCACCGGGGAAGGTGATCGAGCGCGGCGTTTTTGGGCCATTCTTTGACTCGATGCCGTTGCGGATCGAACCAGCGAACTTGCCTTCCAATGCCGGGTCCATTTGCAACAAAACCGGACCGCCCGCTTTGGTAATTTGCCCAGCGTGTACTGCCGACAAGCAAACATAACCACTCAGCGGATAGCTGTCGGTGCCGTAGACCCTGCGACCTGCAAGGTTGCTCGGTGCGCTGGGGCAGTCGAAGGCAAACCGCTGGCCGGTTAGGCGAATGTTGGCAAGTCCGGTCTGGGAGAACTTGTCATCCCATTTCAGGCGCGGCATCCACTCGCGTTGCAAATTGTCTAGCTCAACGCGGGTGGCGCTGCTCAAGAACATGATGCTGAGCTTAGTGCCTGGAAAGTCTGTGGATTCCACCGAGTTTCGCAGACTGCCCTGGTACTCGCTAATGCCGGGGTTCAGCTGCAGCGTGATTGGGCCACCTTCTTCATCTATGACGCCAGCGTGTAGCGCTGCGACACAGATGGGCGAATTGGCCGGATAGACATCCGTTCCCTGAAGCCCAACCGCTTTGTCTCGAACCGTCGTTGCCGGGCAGTTGAACTCAAAGCGCTGGCCGATGTACTTCTCTTTGTCGACCTGGAAGTGATGCAGACTGGTCGTGCGATCGAGGTCTTTGCCAAAATCGCCGGTGGTGCCTGCAGCATTGGCGAACGGGCTTACGAAGCCCGCGAGGATAACGCCAAGCCCAGCGAAAAGCGTGCTCAGGCGTTGGTGTTGATTGGATATTCGAGGTCTGGACATGATCCGTACTCCGTTGGTTTGTGGACAGCGGGAACTGATTTCCCGCTCGGCGTTGAGGTATTTCCTCGTCACAAACCAAGAAGCGAAAAGCGATTGGCAAAACGACAGCGGCCTCGAAAAAAAACCGTTATTCGGCTCAGACAGAGCAGTTTACTGGTTTGATGGCCAATAAATGATGATTACCGGCCACGCGCGGGGCGCGGTGGAAGAGGTTTCCACCGCCGTGGCCCATTCATCGAGGCGAGGCGAAGGTTTCCGCGTCTAAGCCGATTCGATGTCCAAGGGTCGGTAGTAGTCTTTACCTTGGCTCGCATACTCCCCCATCACCTTCATGAACGTCTCACCCGCAGAGCCTTCTGCGCTAAGCGTTAGGTTCTGGCGAATGAAGTTGATGCTGTCGGGATTGAGTGACTGAGCCAGATCCCAGTACTGCTCCGCCTTGTCCTTTTGGCCGTGGGCCCGAAACAAGTTAGCCAGCCGAAACGCGGCATCGGCTTTGTGCTGTTCGAAGCTGTGTTCACGAAGGTTGCCTGCCACGGTTGCCGCTGGCTGTACGTGGATGCTGTCTGCGCCTTTAGCCACCCAGTCCTTCACCGCCGGAGCATAAACATCTGTGCCAAAGGTGATCGATTGATCCCCGTCGCCAAACTCATGGGTTTTAGCGTAGGTGCCTTCGTCCACGCGAACGATTCGGCCTTCTTCATCGATCCAGGCCGCCGAAGGAACGTTCACAAAATTGAACGCGCTGCTAATGACATGGTTCTCGTCGACTATTTGAATGTAGGTTGGATTCGCTGCGTCGAATATTGGTCCTGCGACCGCTTCTCCGCCTGTGTCCTCTGCTGCGCAGATGATGACAAAGTTGGGATCGTTGATCTCTTCGTAAACTTGCTGCCACACGGGCACATCAAGATGGCAGCCTCACCAAGAAGACCAGGTCACGATGAGGGCTTTCTTGCCCTTCAGGTCAGCCAATCTGAGCACGTTGCCCTGGCGATCCGTCACTTCGATATCCGGCGCCATAGCGTCGACCATCGTGCTCTCTCGCTTTGCGGGTACTTCCGCAAAACTCCAAACACTGGCTTCTTTGTCTACCACATAAGGTTGCCCGAGTAAGTCGGCAAAGGCGGCCAGGTCAAACCATTGCTTGCCCCCTTGCTCGACGAGCAAATCCTTGCTCACAGGTATGCACATGTCTTGGTAGCAAGCGCCTTCGGGCTTTAGCTCGAAGCCATTGATCTGAGCAAGATCTTCGGGGTTGATGAGCAAGCCAGTGCCTGCGCCGGTTTCTGCCAGCGAGATTTCCTTGCCTTGATACAGCACGGTAGTGCTGCCCTGGGGATGAATCGGCGTTTCTTCGAACGGGTGGCGAAGTTCCGGATACGCCATGAAGGCTTCAGCCATGGTTCTCTCCCTTGACTTAGTCTGAATCTCGACATCCTAGCGGGTTTACGGGCGAAGGAAAAACAGTTTCCCTCGGTCCTTGCCAGCAATCGACTCGCGTCAAGCGTGCCCAGCAACAACCAGCACAGGACCGAGATCGGGTCTTGTGTCATGTTCGTGTCAGTCTGACCTAGGCTCCGTAATTTAAGCTGCGAGTGGGGTGGCGTCGCGCGCCAAGCAATGGAGTCAAGGAGGCGGTATGCGTACCTCTAGGCTGACGCTCAGGAACGCCATTAAGGGTGCGCTTGCAACCTGGGTGCTGTGGTTCTACGCAGCCGCGTCGGTGTCCCAGACCATCGAAGAGATCGTTGTCACTGCGCAAAAGCGTGAACAACTTGCTCAGGACGTCGGCATCTCTATTTCCGCGTTCACAGCAGCACAGCTGCGTTCTCTGAACTTCAGCAACAGCGAGGATGTCGCCCGACACGTACCCGGGCTACAGGCGGCGTCGTTCGCCGGTGATCCGACGGTGATGCTATTTGCCATTCGTGGGGTTGGGCAGAACGACTTCGCCGATCATCACGAAGGTCCGACGGCAATCTACGTTGATGGGGCTTATGTCAGTGCTTTGGGTGCTGTGGGCTTCCACCTGTTCGATCTAGAGCGTGTCGAGGTGTTGCGTGGTCCTCAAGGGACGTTGTTTGGGCGCAACGCTACCGGTGGACTCGTGCACTACATCAGTGCGAAACCCGGTGATGAGTTCGAAGGCTTCATCGATGTCACGGTCGGCGAGTACAACCAGAGGCGGTTTGAAGGTGCGGTCAGTGGCCCCATCTCAGACGAAGTGCGCGCACGGCTTTCGTTGGCTTCCAACGAGCATGATGGTTGGCTAAAAAACCGAATCGGCCCGGACGTGCATGAAGCGAATAGCGTCGCATCCCGGTTACAGTTGGATGCTGACCTGTCACCGAAGCTCTCGGCTCTCCTAAAGTTACATTGGGCAGAAGACGATGACGTGCAGGGCGGGGGTTTTGAACAGCGTGCTTCCGTGCCTGGCACAGATGGTCTGGGTGAGTTTCTTCCTGCAACGGTGAACGCCGACTTGTTTGGATTCGGGTCCTGCGCTGGATGCGACCCGCTCGGCTACCGGGACGATGATCGTGATGTTTGGGCAGGGGAGTTTGACACCCCAGACGACTTCAATCGAGAAGCCTACGGCGGCACTTTGCAATTGAGCTGGGTAAGCGAGGGTATAACCCTCACTTCTATCACCGACGTGCTCGACATAGAAAAATCCTATGGTGAGGATTCCGACGGATCGCCCAATCCGCTTCTGCGATACGCCACATATCAGGACACGCAACAGTTCTCCCAGGAGTTGCGAGTAGCGGGGCTTAGTCAAAAGGTTGCATGGACAGCGGGCCTATATTACCTGCAAATCGAAGGCGATTACCGCAATGTGCTGGATGTCCCGCTGTTCTTTGCGGAGCAAACCAACACTTACAGTCTCGACACCAGCTCGTGGGCGTTGTTTGGGCAATTCGAATACGACCTTTCTGAGCGCTGGCGGATGATCTTGGGTTTAAGGTGGACAGAGGACGACAAAGATTACGAATTCGAGCCGTTGTGTGCTGGTATAGGTTGCGAAGGGTTCTTTGTATTTCCTGGGCTCGGCGCCGTTGGTGATATTGGTAAATATGACGATGCTGACCGCGATTACGACTGGGCCGCAAAAGCCGCGCTCGAGTGGCGCGTAGATTCAGATCTCATGCTGTTCGCGGGCGTTACCCGTGGCAACAAAGCCAGTGGGTTCAATGCGCCACTGGATGGATTGTTGTTTCCTGAAGAAATGCCATACGACGCAGAGGTGTTGACCAGTTTTGAGCTCGGCTTCAAGTCCACGTTGTTTGATCGGGCACTGAGCCTAAATGGCAGCGCTTTCTACTATCACTACAAAGACAAGCAGGCCTTTACCTTTAGCGGCCTGACCCAAACACTGATCAATCGATCCTCGGACATCATGGGTATGGAGCTCGAGTTGTCCGCAGCACCCGCAGATGGGCTCGAAGTCGCGCTGGGTGTGTCGTTGCTCGACGCGACGGTAGACGACATTCCGTTACCCTCTGGTCGATCTGCTAACCAAGAAATGGCCCAGGCGCCCGAGCTTTCAATCAATGCCATGGTTCAGAAACAATGGCGGCTGGGCCTCGGATCGCTGGGCATAGCCGTCGATGCATCCTATGTGTCAGAGCAATTCTTCAATTCGATTAACCATCGCACATCCGAATCTGACAGTTATACCTTATGGAATGGTCGGTCTACGTACCGAAGCGCGAACCAGCGTTGGAGTGTGGCCTTGTTCGTCAAGAACATCACAGAGGAGGAAGTCGTTACTTACGCCATCGACGCCAGCGCGTTCGGCTACACGGTTTCAACTTACGCGCCACCGCGTTGGTTCGGCGCAGAGTTTCGGTTTAGCTTCTAACGACGTCGTGCCGCCGCTGTTCATTTGCTGCAGTTTCTTTAATGCGACTCAGATTTTTGCATCAGCATCGATAACCTGGTGGCAGTTGTTGTTCTCACTGCCTGTTGCTGCGTCTGCAGAATCGGCGCCAGCTGTTGCTCGATTCTTAGGTGTGCATAGCCGTGCACAAAGCACCAACCAATCAGTATGTCGCTTAACAGCAACGCCGTATCAGTCGATGGTATTTCTGACAGTGCCTGCAGGTCTGCTTCGCCACGTTGGCGACGAATGACGTTGGTTAGTTCCAAAAAGGTGTTGGTGGCTGCAGCGTTGAGTTCCTCATTGCCCATGTCTAACAGGTCGCAGCGGAACATGATTCTGAAGTGCTCCTGGTGAGACTCAGCGAATTCGGTGTAGGCGTCTGAGGTTGCGACAAACTGTTTGCTCAAGTCTGTGCCAGCGTCGCGTAAATGGCGTCGCAGGGTGGTCAGCAGGCGTGCAAACCCACGCGCGGCAATGGCTGTCAGTAATCCGGTGACGTTGCCAAAGTGGTGCTGGGGGGCTGCGTGGGAGACACCGGCAGCTTTGGCACATTTGCGGAGAGTAAAGCCGTGGAGTCCGTGCTGTTCCAAAATGCTCTCGGCTGCATCCAGCAGTGCGCTTCGCAGGTCGCCGTGGTGATAGGTCGATTTATCGTTCATGGCGACATGATCCGCTGATTTTTTAATCTTGACAATGTAAAAATCGTAGAGGTATGATCTTTCCGATGTCAAGATTGAGCCGTCAAGCGGCAGGAGACAATGCGATGAATCTGGAGACGATATTTTCAGTCTGTGGCGCTATCGCTATGGCGGGGTGGGCAGCATTGGTGCTGCTGCCGAAGATCCCCTTTGTGGTCCACACCCTCACCCGATGGATGATCCCCGGGGCGATTGGGCTGGTGTATGCGTACCTAATGCTGACGAACAGCGGCAGTACACCGGCCGATGGGGGATTTGGTTCCCTCGCCGAGGTCAAAGCGTTGTTTTCGGTAGATGCGCTCTTATTGGGTGGCTGGGTGCATTATCTGGCATTCGATCTGTTTGTTGGCAGTTGGGAGGTCGGTGACGGCCAGCAGGAAGGCATTCACCACCTCCTGTTGATTCCCTGCCTGGGTCTAACCCTGATGGCCGGACCTGCAGGGTTGGTCCTGTATCTGTTGGTTAAGTATGTCCATCGCGCAATCCGGGGCAGGGGAGCAGACAGCACCACAGAACCTGAAGGGGAATCGGCATGAGTGGTCTCACCGCTGACACAGCGCCGCTGCGCCCTGAATGGCTCCGCTATGATCTGCCAAACCGGCATCCCTCCTGGTGGTATGCGAGCGTTGTTTTCGCACTGTGTGCGGTAGCGTTCTATCTGCTCACCTTCGTTGATGCGCGTGAGCTCAGTGGCGTGTCGGTGTGGACCAAACCTATCAAGTTTGCGGTGTCTTTGAGCGTGTACTTTCTGACATTGGCTTGGTTTGCGCCGCTCATGGGGCCTGGCTACTTCGCTTCGGGAGTCGGGCGTGCACTAACTTGGATCGCGCTGGGCTGCGCCTGTTTCGAAATGGTCTACATCGCCCTGCAAGGGGCGCTCGGGGAGCATTCCCACTTCAATGTAGGCACGCCTTATCACGCAGTGATGTACAGCCTAATGGGCTTTGGGGCGGTTGCTCTGGTATCAGTATGCTTGTGGCTGGGGGGCCGCTTACTGCGGCGCAATGGTTTGCAGGATCCCTATGTCTTCGCCGTTGGTTTAGGTTTGGTACTCACCTTTGTTCTTGGCGGCGCACTGGGCGGATACCTGAGCAGCCAGGGTGGGCACTGGGTCGGTGGCACCTTATCGGACGCGAATACGCTCCCGGGTTTTCACTGGTCACGCGATGGCGGTGACCTGCGAGTTGCACACTTTTGGGGTATCCATGCGATGCAGATCGTGCCGCTGCTAGTTTGGCCGATGCGATTGCGCAGCTCGGCTGCTGGTATCGCTTGGGCGTTGACGGTGGGTTGTGCATTGACGGCCTTTACTCTGGTAACTTTCCGCCAAGCACTAGCAGGGGTACCGTTCTTGGGTTAGACCTTGGGCGTTACTGGATTCCCGGCCCTTTGTTCCTCTAATGTGAACCATAATGGTGGCGAGCAGGTTCTATCGAAGCGGAACTGAGGAGTGACTGTGCAAGAACAACCGTTGCGGGGCGTTCGGGTCCTGGATTTTGGCCAAGTCTACAATGGACCCTATTGCGGCTTTCTGTTGGCGCAAGCCGGCGCCCAGGTGATTAAGGTCTAGTCGCCACTCGGTGAGACTCTGCGCGCTCGGGGTGGCAAGAACGCGGCCGCCTATCCTTTTGCGCTGCTCAATAGCAACAAGAGCTGTGTGACGGTGAACTTGAAGTCCACCGATGGCCAGGCGCTCATCAAGAAGTTGGTGCCAGAGATGGACGTGGTATTAGAAAACTTCGCCCCAGGCACCATGGACAAATTTGGTCTGGGTGCTAGCGACTTGCGCTCGATAAATCCGCGCTTGGTGTATGCCGCCAGCACCGGCTACGGCTATACCGGTCCCTACCGAGACTACCTCGGTATGGACATCACGCTGCAAGCGGTGGGTGGCATCATGAGCGTTACGGGTGAAGAGGGCGGCCCGCCGCTAAAAACCCCAGCGACCTTTCCGGATTTCATCGCTGGAACGCATCTGTACGGCGCCATCGTGACCGCGCTATTTGCGCGCTCGCAGACCGGTGAAGGCGCAACGGTCGACATCTCAATGCAAGATTGCGTATTCCCGCCGTTAGCCACAGCCTTGGGTTCCTACTACGTCGCCGACGGCGTACAACCCAGTCGCTCTGGCAACCGTCATCCTGGCCGCGCACTAGCGCCCTACAACGTTTACCAGGCGGCAGATGGGTACCTGGCAATCATTTGTATTCGCGAAGGCCACTGGCGCAAGCTCTGCGCAGCCATGGGGCAGCCGGAGTTGGCGGTAGACGAGCGCTTTGCGAGCATGTCCCTGCGCAGCCAGAACATGGACGCCGTGGATGAACTGGTGAACCGCTGGACTCGCCAACACAGCCGAGCCGCACTGTTTGAGGTGGCGCAAGCCCATGGGGTGATCTGTGCGCCGGTTAACGACCTGGACGACGTGGTAGACGATCCCCAGCTGATCGCTCGCGGTTTCCTGCAACAGCGAGCGCATCCTGAACTCGGGCAGATCGCCCAGTGCCAAACACCCTTGCGCTTTCGCGACATCGAGCCGCCAGCGCTTACCGACGTGCCCGATCTAGGCGCCGACAATGCGGCGATCTTCGGGCAGTTTGCGGGTGTAGACGCTACCGAGCTGGCTCGCCTGCAGGAGTGCCAGGCAATCTAAAGTGCCGGCGTAGATGTTGAGCTCGCTGCGGTTCCCTGAACCGGAGTACAGTGGGACCAAATGATCGTTGTAAACTCGCCAGCGCCAGTCTCAGAGTCCAGGAGATCGCCATATGTCTGAGTCATCAGCCAAACAGCACGCGCAAGTCGGCCGCTCCGGGCCGCTTCAAGACATCACCATTATCGACTGCACCATGGCCCTCGCTGGCCCTTTTGGCACGGCGCTGTTAGCTGATCTGGGCGCCAACGTGATTAAGGTTGAGCCGCCCCACGGCGATGGTTCAAGGCCAGTGCCGCCACTGCCGCCGGACTACGCCAACGTGTCTGCAGAGCAACCAGCTGGGGTGGACTATGGCGGCTACTTTGCCAGCATCAATCGCAATAAGCGCAGCATTGTTCTGGATTTAAAGCGCGCGGAGGATCGCGAGGCGCTGCTAACGCTGTGCGAGGGTGCGGATGCCATCGTGGAAAACATGCGCGTCGGGGTGATGGACAAGCTGGGGGTGGGTTACGAAGTCATTGCCCGCCGTAATCCGCAAATCGTCTACGGCGCGATTCGTGGATACGGTGATCCACGTACCGGACACAGCCCCTATGCAGAGCGCCCTGCGTACGACATCGTCGCGCAAAGCATGGGCGGGCTAGCCCACATTACCGGCCCCGAAGGTGAGGGCGGCTACCCCAGCGGTGCCAGCGTCGGAGACATTTACCCAGGCACGTTGATGGCACTGGGTCTTGTTAGCGCGGTGCATCACGCTCGAGTGAGCGGTCAAGGGCAGTTCCTGGACGTAGCCATGTACGATGCGGTGCTGACCTTGTCTGAAACCGTCATCGCCAACTACAGCTATAACGAGACCGAACTTGGGGCTCGTGGCAGGCATCACCCAAACCTGATGCCCTTTGGCGTGTTCCCAACCAAAGATGGCGCAGTAGCCATTGCAGCGCTGGGGCCGCCGCAGTGGTCCGCGCTGTGTCATGCCATGGGTCGGCCTGAGCTTATCGACGATGAACGCACCAAGAACACCTTCTTACGCAAGCGCAATCAAGAGTTTGTGGAAACCAGTGTCAGCGACTGGACGGCCACGCTGAGCAAGGCAGAGGTGATGGAGGCGATTGCTGAGGTGGTGCCCTGTGGCCCGGTAAACACCGCGAAGGACATATTTAACGATCCTCACGTTGCAGCTCGGCAGATGATCACGCCGCTGCAATTGCCAGGCGACAACCCAACGGTGAGCATTGTCGGCTCACCAATCAAGTTCAGTCGAACGCCAACCGGGTTGTATCAGAACCCTCCGCGACTCGATGAACACGGGACAGAAATTCGCCAAGAGTTCGGATTGCCCGATCCAGCGCCGCGTAAATAGCGAGGCTGAACCGAGTGTAGATTGGGACAGTGCGTTCGGTGCGCGAATTGCCCAAGCGGCGCCCTAGAACTCCAGGATGGCTCTGCCGCTAATTTTTCCGGATTGCAGGTCACTGGTTGCCTGATTGATCTCATCGAGGCTATAGCGCGCAGTCACCATCTGGTTCAACGGCAGCGCACCTTGGTCGAGCCAGCGCAGGAAAGTGGGAAAGTCTCGTTCCGGCGCGCAAGAACCCCCAATGCTGCCGATGAAATGCTTCTCGTTGAGTAAGACGTCCATGGCGTTTAGCTCTACGGAAGTGCCCGGAACGCCAACCAAGACAGCGGTGCCGCCGTCTTTCGCACCGAAATGCCCAGAGCGACAAGCTGGAACGATCTGCTCCATGGTTTGCTTGATGCCGATGCAATCAAAGGCGAAGTCGACGCCAGACACTGGCATCCCCATGATCGTATGCGCCTCTGGATTGGGCGTTAGCGCATGGATGGATGCGATGGGATCTTCGCGACTGGCGTTGATCCCGTGGGTAGCGCCAAACTGCTTGGCAAACTCCAGTTTCTCATCGTCCAGATCAACGGCAATGATGGGATTGGCGCCGGCGACCTTGGCGCCAACGACTGCAGATAAGCCAACACCGCCGACGCCAAATATGGCCACGCTTTGTCCTTGTTGCACGTTGGCAGTATTGATGACCGCGCCTGCGCCGGTCATCACCGCGCAGCCAATGATGGAGGTGACGTCTTTGGGAATTTCGGGATCGACCTTTACGACGTACTGGGCATCAGCCAGCGTGTGGTCTGCCCAGGTAAAGACGTTCTCGGATTCCGCCACCCCATCGCTGACGGACAACGTCGCTCGCACCGGCAGGGCTTTGGCCGCTGGAGCGTTTCTAGGTACCCAAGTCACCAACACCGTGTCGCCAACGGCGACGTTGTCGACTTCAGCACCAATCGCCGTCACTACCCCGGTTGATTCGTGACCTAAGATCACAGGCGCAGTGCGTGGTCGATGCATCTGGTGCAGCTGGGAGTGACAAACACCCGAGGCGAACTGTTTTACCACAACTTGTGTTGGCCCTGGGTCGGGCAGATCGACGTCTTCGATTCTCAGGGTTGCTGTGTCTGTTGGCAAAACGACAACGCGAGCTGGGGTAGGCATAGGGCAAATCTCAAGCAGGTTTGCGCTTGATACTGCTACTGAAACTGCCTTGCTGCAAGTGATCGATTTATGTGCGAACCAATTCCATGAAAAAACCGTTCTGTTTCAGCACTTGGACCAGATCGTTCACATTCAGCGGCTTGGTCAACAACGCATGCACGCCTCGCTCTCGCGCCATGTGAATGAACGCTGGGTCTCGATTGCCTGTCAGGGCTACCACAACCGTGTTGTCCTGCCAGGACTGCTGCTTCATTTCATCCAAGGCATCGAGTCCGTCGAGATCCGGTAGACCGATATCGAGCAAGAGCAAATCGAAAGGCTGAGGAGGCTCATGACATGCCTGTGCTGCTTCTCGTCCACTGCGTGCGGCAGTCACCTGGCTATTGAGTTTTGAGTCCTGAATCGCCTGTTCTGCAAGACTGATGTCGGCTTCATTGTCTTCAACAAGCAAGATGTTCAGGGCAGGCATGGCGTAGGCCGATCATTACTCCTGTGTAGGTATAGACCATTTGGCCGAAATTGCCTGTTGTCCGTCTTCTAGGCCAGCGCTTCGCACCCGGTCTCAATCTGAGCCAAAAACGCGCTGATGCGATTCGACCAGGAAGCCGCGTCGGCCGCTTGCCAGTCAGGTCCCAATGCGGACTCGACGGAGTCTTTCAGTGCCCACATGAAGTCGGCATACATGGCTACCTCGACGCCATAAGCGAGCAGGTGGTTTTCCAGTTCCCAATGCAAGTAGCCAGCATCCTCGTCGCTCGGCTCGCTCATAATCATCACCAGCACCTGGTCGAGCATGCGCCCACGCATATACTGGTCCGAGTTATCCATTAGCGCCTGGGCATTGGAATTGCGCTCAAAAAAGCGCTCGTAAACAGCGTCGGTGACGTCCAGATTGGCGTCTGCGCAACGCTGCAAGGAATCGATCACCTGTTCTAAATCGTTCACCAGGTCTCCTCGGAAGGGGGTAGTTTCGTATTCTAAAAGATTGCCAAATTTGCTTCGCGCTTTTCTCGAAATGCCGCCAGAGCCTCGCGGTTTGCTGGAGTGCCGACCAGGGCGGCAAGCGCGGCGTTCTCCGCTTCAACGCTTTTGCGCAGCTGCTCGCGCAAAGGATCCATAATGAGAGTTTTGGTCGTCGTCAGAGAGCTGAGGGGCAATGCTGCTAATGTCTGTGTACGATCCATAACCGTGGGGAGCAATTCTTCCGTTGGGCACATTTCCATGACCAGTCCAGCGTCAACGCATTCTTGAGCGCTCATCCATTGTGCTGACAGTAGAAACCAGTTGGCCCGCTGGCGGCCCATCAGTTGCGGGAACAGGTAAGTGCTGCCCGCTTCTGCAGTTAGTCCAAGAGCCGAGAACGGACACCGCAGGCGCGCGTCTTCTGCAATGAAGCTGAAGTCAGCAAGACCGCAGATGGTGGCGCCAATGCCAGCGCCCAACCCATTGATCGCCAACAAAAACGGTTTCGGAAAAGTAAGGATAGCGTCTAGCAGGCCAGGGAAGCCGTATTTGGGCTCCTCGGCAGGCTGGCCCATCTCGGTCAGATCGGCGCCCGCTGAGAACGCTCGACCATTGCCAGTGAGCACCACAACCCGAACCGTATCTAGCTCACGGGCATCGATGAACGCTTCGGCGAGCTCGTCCATCAACTGCTGGCTAAACGCGTTCAAGGCTTTCGGGCGATCGAGTCGAATGATGCGAATGCCGTTTTCGTCAGTGATTTCTAGCGTCTGCATACGCGGTATCCAATCTCTATGTCTGTTGTTGCACGTGCTTGAGTTGTTAGCTCCCCTATGGTCGCTCTATGGTGACCGCTCTTGGGATCTGCCAGTATATCTCAGGTGCTTAGGTGAGTAGGGGAGCTGACTTGGCAGAAAGCGAGCCAGTGGCAACAGCGGGGCAGCAAGCGCCAACCTCACGAGCGCATGTGCCGATTTCCACGAAGCTGTTTTTTTCTATGGGTGGTGCGGCTGAAGGCTCGGTGAATTGGGCCTTTAGCGGTTTCAACTTCATCATCTATACCATTGGCTTCGGTTTACCCGGCACACTTGCTGGGTTGGCCGTTTCGCTCTCGATTATCTTCGATGCCGTGTCGGATCCGTTGGTGGGGTTTATTTCCGATCGTTGGCAATCAACGCTCGGTAGGCGCCACCCCTTTATCTACCTCGCCGCTTTACCACTGGGCGCCACAATTTTCTGCATCTATGTGCCGCCTCCGATTTTGTTGCAGGCCGGTACTGAGTCTTGGTCGTTTCTGGGCTATAGCGCCTCCCCCAGTCAGTGGGCGCTTGCTGCCTGGTTGTTTGTGTTCGCTAGCCTGATGAAGCTGTTTCTGACCTGCTATCACCTACCGCACCTAGCGCTTGGCGCAGAGCTGACCGATGACTATCTGGAACGCACTCGCCTGTTTCGCTACAACACGTTGTTCTCCTTTGGCGGGGGCGCTGCCTTGGCCTGGTGCTTTTACAACGTCTTTTATCCAAACGGTCCTTACCTGCATATGGGAACAACCGTGTTTGCAGGAAGCGTCGCGCTGTTTGGTGCCGTCGTCATATTTCTAACAGCGTTTCTTACCCGCGATCAGATTCCAAACCTGCCCAAGGCGCCGCCTGGGCAGCCACCGTTTAGCTGGGGGGAGTTCGGCCACCAGGCGCTGTTGGTATTCAGAAACCGCAATTACTTGATGTTGTTTCTTGGTTTGCTGTTTCTGTCGCCAATGATCGGCGTGCGAGAAACGCTGAACGCCAACATGGGCCTGTATTACTGGGAATTGCCGCCGCGATTGCTGGGCTATTTGCCCCTGGTCTCCATGTCCAGCTATTTCGTATCTATGGCTTTGGTCGCCTACTTGAACGCTCGTTTCGAGAAGGGCGGAACCATGCGCGGTGCGGTGCTGCTGGCCCTGGCAGCGGCAGCACTGCCGGTGACCTTCAGATCCTTGGGCTGGCTACCGGAAAACGGCAGTCCATGGATCATATTCATCGTCGGCGCGTCTGTGTTCTTCTACTACGGCAGTCTTGCGGCGTTAACGACATCGGTCTACTCGGCCATCGGTGATGTGGTCGACGAGCACGAATTGCATTCAGGACAGCGACAGGAAGGCATCTTTTACGCAGTCCGCACTTTCTTTGCCAAGATGTCGAATGCGCTGGGGCATCTGCTGGCGGGGATTGCCATCGATGTCATTGGCTTTCCTGCTGGCGCCGTGATCGGCGAGGTCGATCCGGCAGTGATTTACCAGCTAGGGGTGTTCGAAGGCATCATCGCAACGCTCCCGGTGCTGGGCGCTGTCTATTTTTATGGCCGCTACAAGATCGACAAGCAGCGCCATGGAGAAATTTTGCAGCAGTTGCAGGCGCGCCGCTTACAAGGGCCTGGGCAAGCCCCGGACGCTTAAGCGAATTGACCGCACTCATGTGGACTGCAATTAATCCGGCAAGCCCAGGACGCGCTTAGCGATGATGTTAAGTTGCACCTCTTTGGTGCCACCGGCAATGGTTAGCGACTTTTGGTAGAGCCAGCGACGCAAGGTTGCGAGCTCTTTCGGATCGGCACTGGCCTCGTCCCAGCGCAGGCCCTGGGTGCCCATAGCTGCAACCAACAGCTCGTCACCGTCCTGAATGTTGAGCGCGTTGGTTAGTTTAACTGCCGATGAAGTGAATCCCGGCGCGTGGGAGCGCAGCTCTTCGATGGCCCGGCGTTGAGTAAGTTGCTGTGCCTTGGTGTTCATTTCGAAGCGCGTGAGTTGACTACGAAACTGAGGATCCTTGAGTTGGCCGTCAATGCAGCCGACGTACCGTTTCACGCTGTCTTTGACTGGGTTGTCGGCGGTTCGCCCACCCTGGGAACCGGAGATGTTAATACCAGCATGGGTCGAGCGTTCGAATTGCAGCAAACGCTTGCCGACAGTCCAGCCGTTGTCTATGCCGCCAATGAGATCGTCCAGCGGAACGATGGCATCGTTGAAGGTGGTTTCGCAAAAAGGCGACGCGCCAGAGATTAGGCGTATTGGGGACACCTGTACGCCGTCTTGGCTCATGTCGACCAGGACTAAGCTGATGCCCTGATGCTTAGGTTTGTCTGGCGATGTTCGCACGAGCACGAATATGTAGTCGCAGACTGTGGCATCGCTGGTCCAAGTCTTAGCGCCGTTAATTACATAGTGATCGCCCTGCTGTACAGCGCGGGTACTTAGGCTTGCGAGGTCGGAACCTGCGCCCGGTTCTGAATAGCCCATGGCCCAGGCGCCGTCGCCGCGCGCGCAGCGCGGCAGCCACTTGGCTTTTTGTTCTGGGGTGCCAAACTCCAAGATGGTTGGCCCAATGTAATTGACGCCACGACCAGTGAGCGGCGTGCGAGCGCCGACGCGCTGCAGTTCTTCGATTAGTATTTTGTACTCGTCCCGATCTAGCGCTGCACCGCCGTACTCCTTCGGCCAGGTTGGGACAGTCCAGCCTTTTTCAGCCATTCGGTTGAGCCACAGCCGAGTGTCTGGCTCTAGTTCGATCTTGCTGCTGCCAAGTGGCACGTAACCATCGCCCTTAGCGCCTGCGGGGCAATTAGCTTCAAGCCAACTTCGAGTCTCCGCGCGGAACTCGTCAAGCTTAGGGTCTGTCGAATCAGTCTGCATATATTGGTTAACTATATGAAATAAATATGTTTTATGAGACCACTTCCCGTGAGCGAAGGATCCGCTCGTCTAACACTTATTGTGAAACGCGTTATATCATTGCGATGGAAGATCAACCAGGGTTGCCGAGGCGTTGTGAGCAAATACGTTATGCTCATTCGACTACGTTCAGCAACCGATTGCATGAGGTAAATCGATGAAGTTCGGTATTTTTTATGAGCATCAATTGCCGAGACCTTGGCAGCAGGGTTCTGAGCAGCGGCTGTTTAACGAAGCATTAGATCAAGTTGAGCTCGCCGATCAATTGGGCATTGACTACGCCTGGGAGGTGGAGCACCACTTCCTCGAAGAGTATTCCCATTCGTCCGCGCCTGAAGTGTTTTTGGCTGCTTGTAGTCAACGCACAAAAAATATTCGTTTAGGCCAGGGCATTCGCCAGGTCATTCCCCAGTACAACCATCCAGCGCGCACAGCAGAGGTGATTGCTACTTTGGACTTGGTGTCGAATGGTCGCGTGGAGTTTGGCACCGGCGAATCGTCAGCAGAGCTTGAGCTCGGCGGTTTTCAGATCCCAGTGGCTGAAAAGCGCGAAATCTATCTGGAAGCGACCGAGCAGATCGCGAACATGTTAGCGATGGATCCTTACCCAGGTTACCAAGGTAAGTACTTTTCAATGCCATGCCGTAACGTGGTGCCCAAGCCTGTGCAGCAGCCTCATCCTCCACTGTGGGTTGCCTGTTCTCAGCGAGATACGATTCGTATGGCTGCGAGACTGGGTATTGGCGCACTGACTTTTGCGTTTGTCGATCCGCTCGAGGCGAAAGACTGGGTGGATGAGTACTACAGCATCATTAAAAGCGAAGCTTGCGTACCCATCGGGCACGCAGTGAATGCGAATATCTGTATGGTTTCGAGCTTTTCCTGCCATGAGGATCGCGAGCAAGCCGTGCGCAACGGTTTAGAAGGCTTTGAGTTTTTTGGCTATGCGTTAGGTAGCCTGTACGGATTTGGTGAGCACAAGCCGGGCCGCACTGATTTGTGGAGCAATTTCCAAAAGGCCCAGGCGGCGAAGAATGAGCTAGAAAGCACGGACTACAATAGCGCGCTTTCCGGCAGTGCAGGCGGAATCGGTACGCCGGACGACCTGCGCGTACATCTGCGCAAATTCTCTGACGTTGGCGTCGACCAAGTGACGTTCATTCAGCAGGCGGGCAACAATCGCCACGAAGACATTTGCCATTCCTTGGAACTGTTTGCCAATCAGGTTATGCCGGAATTCAAGGCCCAAGCCGCAGAGCGGGTGCAGCGCAAGCAGGAGCAATTGGCGCCCTATATTGCTGCCGCCCTCGAGCGTAAGCAGCGCATGCCAGCGTTGGCGGATCGGGACATTCCGATTTTCCCTGCCCTGGGTCGCAAGATTAGCGAAGAAAGCGACGCTGAGGCATCCATATACTCTGAGCCGTCCGCCGGCTAAGAGCGGTAGTGCTTTCTAAGCTATTGCTGCTTGGTGGCTTGCCACTGAGCCAGCGCCCCATGGGCTTTCTCTGAATCAAAGTTCGTTGGACCTTTGGGTGTGGTCAATTCAACAACGTAGCCGTTGGGATCGCGAAAGTAGATCGAATCGATGAAGCCGTGGTCGGAGACTCCGCGAGTCTCGATGGACATTTGCGGCCCCCGTGAGAATCGATCTTCCAAGGTCGCCCGATTTACCTGTATGGCAATGTGCAAATCGAAATCCCGCTGTGGTTTGAACTCGAAGGGCACAGCGGGCTCTTCGAAAAAGGCGATGCAGGAATCGTCTGCCATGGCGTAGAAGCTGTGCAGTACCTTAGTCTGTCGACCGCTGCGAGTGCTGTTGATCTCGAATGCATCCACCAACGGTAAGCCTAAGAAGTCCTCGTAAAATTGCCGAGTTTCTTCAGAGTCTCTACAGCGGTAGGCGGCATGGTGCAGTCGTTCGATGGGGATCATGGGCGCTCCAGAAAACGAAGTTGACGCCATCATGCAGCGCGTGAACGCGTAAGATCAACCGAGGCTCTGCCGCGCGAGGCGCCAGCAAGTGACCACAGTGGCAATCGCCAATGTTCCGGCAAGCATCTGGATGCGAGGGCTCAGCCAGCTGATTGGCAAGCGCGCGGCGGCAAGGCCGAACATCGCGCCACTGAGACCGCCAAAAAAATGGGCCAGTATGTCGGTGTTCAAATCGCCAATGCCGGTGAACGAGAATAGCGCTACGGCTGCAAAGAGAGGCGCCACGCTGCGCCGCCAATCGAGATTACGATAGTAACCGCGACGCCAGATGAGTGTTGAGAGCATGCCCATGGCGGCAAAGGTCGCCGTGGACGCGCCCAGCGAGATAAAATTCGCTGGTTGCACTTGGGCATTTACACCGTTGGCGAATGCGGCAGCGAATAGGGTGAGCAACCATGCGACCCCAGACCCGAGTTGACGTCCCAAGAGCCCGCCGAACAGTGCGCCGAATGCACAATTGCTGGCGATGTGCCCCAGGTCTGCGTGCAACGTCAGCGCGGTAACGGTACGCCACCACTCACCCTGTAATACCTCAGCTGCGGCCATGGTCCCTTCTGCATGCCAAGCACCTGGCATGCGAGACTGCAGCCATGGCAAGGCCCAGAGCACGATCAAATACCCGAGCACCCCGAGCAAGCCACTGTCAATCGCTGGGCTACGCGGCGGCCGCTTGGCCACGGTCTGGTTCTCCGACCAATAGCTGCTCAGCTCGGCGTGTGCCTGCTCGGCATGCTCTGTGGGCACCCATAGGTGCCAGGTGCGGCCTTCATGGGTCATCTCGTGGGTGATGCCCAAGGCGATTAGGACGAACGCGGCTTCAGCAACGGGCCCTTGGTGAGGGTGACTAAAGACCTCTAGCCAGCTGTTGTCCTTCATCTGGCTGCCAAAGCTCGGCCAGCGCACCGATGGCTAGATCGCCACATTGAACAGCGAACCAATGAGCCCAGTAGCAGCCATTGCACTCGCTCCCCAGAACAGCACGCGCAGAGTGGCGCGGAGTCGGTTGGCGCCACCGGCATAGGCGGAGCTTATTCCCACCACAACGAGCGCTAAGAGGCCGGTGATCACGATCCACCAGCGCACGGACGCTTCTGGGGCGACAAGGGTGGCTAGCAGGGGCCAAACACCACCGATGCTGAAACTCGCTGCCGAAACCAGGGCGGCGCGAATGGGCTGGGCGGCACTGGTGGGGTTGATACCTAGCTCATCGCGAGCATGCGCTCGTAGATCGTCGTGTTCGGTAAGCTGCTCTGCAACCCGGCGCGCAAGCTCAGGTTCCACACCACGTTGCTCGTAAATTCTGGTGAGCTCGATTAGCTCGGCTTCCGGATACTGCGCTAGCGCCTCGCGCTCCGTCTGTAAATCGCGACGCTCGATGTCTGCCTGGGAACTGACGGAAACGTACTCTCCCGCAGCCATAGACAAGGCACCGGCCACCAAGCCCGCAGTGCCAGCGAGCAGGATAGAGTCAGTAGTGGCGGAGGCGCTGGCAACACCGAACATTAGGCTGGCGACAGAAACGATACCGTCATTAGCGCCCAATACTGCGGCGCGCAGCCAGCCGACGCGGTGAATAAAGTGTTCTTCGTGCACTGTGGTCCATCAGCGATTACAGGTCAGTGACTGTAACGGCCTGGTGCCTCGGCCTCAACGCTGGTCTGGGAGGCTGGACACCGCTAGGATCTTGTTTCTGTTTCAGGAGCGCAGAATATGGCAGCACCCAGCGAGCGACCGCACACGGGCAAATGGTTCGAAGAGCTAAATCCAGGACTGGTCATTCACCATGCCATACGCCGGACTATCACCGAGGCGGACAACGTTCTATTTACCACCATGAGCATGAATCCAGCGGCGCTGCATCTGGACTTTCACTACGCGGCCACCGAAACGGAGTTTAAGCAGCCCCTGGTCAATTCCATGTTCACCATGGCATTGGTGGTTGGAATTAGTGTGCACGAGACCACTCTAGGGACGACGGTGGCGAATCTTGGCTTTCAGGAAACTCAATTTCCGAAACCGATGTTTCATGGCGATACCCTTAGAGTGGAAACCGAGGTGCTCGAGCGCCGTCCGTCGAAGTCGAGACCGACCCAGGGCGTTGTCACCTTTGAGCATCGGGGCTTTAATCAGCACGACGAGCTAACTTGTCGGGCAGTTCGCAATGCGCTGATGCATTGTCAGCCGAGCTGAGCCGATTCATCCACCGTAGCGTTTCCATCAGCGCTTCCTATACTCATCCCTTAGTCCCCAAACACAGGCCCAACCTGCCTAACTGGCGCGTCGAGAATTCTTAGCTAGGCTGATAAAGCAGGACCCGTTATGGAGGAAGCCGGCTGCCCGCAAATTGGTCAGCTGGAGAGCGATCGTGGATGTATAGGCCTGGGAGCAATAAATCTGTGGGAGTTCAGCGCTGGACTCGATGGCTGCATCGAGTTCTTTTCTGCTGTGCACTTACTTGCATCGCCACACCTGCCGCTGCGGAGCGCTTGTGTTCGGATGCCAGCAGCAGCGCAACAACGGGTACGCTCACAGACTCCGGCGGCGCCTCTGGTCGCTACCGCAACAA
>JBPCXR010000104.1:0-2739 GCA_051027215.1 Pseudomonadales bacterium
GCGCCTGGTAAACCAACTTTCAGCAGTCCGGTTCGAAAACCACTTTGACCCATGATGAAGGTCGAACGACCTGCGGTACAACTGTTCTGTCCATACCAATCGGTGAATCGAACACCCTCTTTGGCGATCCGGTCGATATTGGGCGTTTGATAACCCATCATGCCGCTGTTGTAGCAACTCGGATTTCCCCAGCCGATATCATCACCCCAGATGACGAGGATGTTCGGCTTTTTCTGCTGGGCCTGTGCGCCGCACGCGGCAACAACGGTCGCCAGCACAGCCATGGCGAAGACTCTTACGTGTCGATACATAATCAATTCCTCAGGGCTAAAGAGAGTAGGCAAGCAGAGGGTTCGCATCGGGGAGAGCTTTCAGGTCAAGCCCCAGGTCTTGGTGGTCGACGACGCCGTCGATCATCCACAAACGAGGAGCGAGGACGGCTACCGCCGGTCCCAACACCAGAACCTCACTGATGTCACGTTAGAGGAGTGTGATGAAGAACTCAAGAAGTAAATTCGAATCAGGTTATATTTCTTGATTTTCATGGCTTTCCTCCAGATGCCAAGGTCCGTCGAACGATTCCCGCTAAGAAGAAGCCGGAGAAGCAAGCAATGTTGCCGCTTTGATAGTCGCTGATCGCTCCGCGATCAGAATCTACCGATTGCAGAGCAATCTCAGACATTGTTCTAAACTGATCGCGGAGCGATAAGCGACGATCGGCGACTATCCGTCGTATTTCCGATAAATGAATTCCCTATCTCTGAGGTTGGCTTTTATCGGATTATTGGCGATGTAATCGCGTAGGTATTCGTATTGCTCAGGGCTTCGCACTAAGTGATCAAACGGTTCCTGCTGCCAGAAGTGCCCCTTCTCCCCGATTCTTTGATTGATGCGAAATGCAGTGTAATGTAGCCACGAATCAAACTGCTCGCGCATCGCGTCGTCGGACGCAAACGCTGCCAGCAAATGGACGTGATTTGGCATGACCACAAAGTCGCCCATTCGATATCGTTCCCCATCAAAGTGTAGCAATGAATCGGCAACAATCTTCGCGAGCGCTGGCCGACGCAACAAACAACGTCCGTGACAGGTGTCAAGGAATGCTTCCCGGCAACGATTGAAATGTTTACGGAAGTCACGCTGCTCGTCATCCGATAAGTCGGGAAGCAGCTGCCGCCAATCCCGATCCGTCGGGTAGCCCCGTTGCCGCATCCAATCGTTCTTCTCGCGATCCCATCGCTGAATCACTTCTTTCGGGATTGAATCGTGAGTGCGAAAGGTGACGAAGACGACCGCACCGGCTTGTGACCAGTGCGGACGATCACCTTCGCTGATGTTAAGTTCCGCCTTCGGATCGAAGAATTCACCGAGCATGTCGTCACCTCGGATAGATCGTCGCTGATCGCTCCGCGATCAGAATTTACCGATTGCAGAGCAATCTTTGGCGTTCGCAGCATTGCTGATCGCGGAGCGATAAGCGACGATCAGTTTACCGATTGGATGTTCTGGTGACCTGGCACAGACACAGGTAGCCCATTCGGGCAGGTCGACGTCTTTACGCTCAGTGTTCATGTCGCTAGTTTATGGCTGCTCTGTGTCTACTCTGGGGCATGACATGCCCTTTGTTTCCAGGAAGTCAGCGTTGCGTTGCCATGCGCAGCTCCAGAAGATCCTTTCCTAGTACGACAAAACGCCATTGCATACGTTCGAGTCTCGTCAGCTTCTTGAACGAAGGGTCACTTACTTTATCGAGCCAAGCGCTAGCAGATTCAACCGCCAGGAGTCTTCTTTTCAGCTGCCATTCACTCACAGAATCTGGTATCGTTTTGCGTAATGTCTGATCAGCAACCAGTTGCATCTGGGCGAGCTTCAATTCTCCCTTCGCCTTCTGAACGTCGATTGCGACGAATTGCGGGTCTGCTGACTGAAGCTCTTTATGCAACACTTCTAACAATTCAATTTTCAGACGCAACTCTGCGACGAAAACCAAGGGGTAGGCTCCGGAGCGCTGACTGTTTTGTTCCAAGGCAAACGCGTGATTGGCCTTGGCAAGTGCCAACTCGGCTTCAATATACTGGAGATCCAGTTCTCCGGCTTTGCTGGAAACGGCAGTGTCGCTTACCGCTTCCTGAGATGGAACTGAAGAAATTGGGATAATCAAGGCCAGCACGGCCAACGCAGTGGGCAGAGCAGCCCAACGAATTAACACAGGTAATCGCATGGTTCTTTCCTTCCACGGTTCGTCAGAAAAACTACGAGTCCATATGGCGCCGAACTGAGCATGATGGGCAACAGCAATAGACTTACTACAGGGTTTTGCACGCAATCGACTGCGCCTTCGCCATGAGGCAAGCGTAAGCGAAGAATCACGGAATTGGTACGCATCCGATCACGACTCGTATCTATCATAGACACGCCTTATCTATCCAACAACTAGACCATGTTGGATTCCATCCTAGGTGGGTTGAGTGCTGGAAGCGCGTCACGCGCGTGATGCGGCCTGGCTTTCCGGTTGATCGCATAGCGAGTTCGAGCAAAGGCTGCGGCGAGACGCGCTCCGGACCATGATTTGTGTGAGGAAGAGTTGCCAAATTCTAAACGAGCAAGGGTGTCGACCTCGTGCGCCAAATCTGCGCAGTCGCTATGCATGAGGTCTTCCAATTCTAGTCCTTTACCACAGTCGTGCACGGTCCGTTTCCAATTCAAATAGGCAGTGAACGCGATTCTGGGTTCGTTAGA
>JBPCXR010000105.1:0-2758 GCA_051027215.1 Pseudomonadales bacterium
GTAGCCGCTTGGGTATTGTTTCGTATGCGGCCCCTTGGATGCAGATGCCTCCAGACTCGGCTAGCTGTTCCAAACGCTGTGCCAGCACTATGCCTTCGCCTGTTACGGTATTGTCGGCCACAACCACCTCGCCCATGGCAATACCAACTCGAACTATGGGGCGGATTTCGTCCTGTAACGATTCAATATGCAGGGCATTCGCAGACTGAAAATCGACTGAAGCACTGACAGCATCCGATGCCCGGGAAAACTCGGCAACTAGCGCGTCACCCCGAATCTCATGTGCGACGCCATTATGGTTGCTTATCGTTTCGGAGAAACGCCGAAAGGCATCCCGGAAGCGCTCGTGAGCCAGTGTCTCGTCTTGTCGCACAAGCCCGGTGGAGTCCACCACATCTGCATGGAGGATAACTGCGAGTTTTCGCGATAAATGATCCTGTTCCATGGAGGGCCTTGTTAGAAATTATTCGCGAAATTCTATCACATGCGGTTTTCGGCTGGCTCAGGCTGGAAATTTGTGAGCGTCCGCTTCTGGCCGTTCTCCGACCCTGGCATTGCGGATTTGAGTGTCTGCTAACGGGAAAGCAGACTCTCAGATTGATTTTTTCAGCGTCGGCTCACGACCCAAAGCAGACACTCATCATTGAATGCCGTTAGATCGAAACCAGTGTGGGTTATTCGGATTGAGCTGCTTTTCGTGCCCACATTCTTATCCGCTCCCGATCACTGGGATCACGGTAGTAGTATTTCTCAGAACATTCGGTAAGTTTTTCTACATCCACACCCAGGGAGTCAATTTCACTCCTTGCGTCTACTTTACGTTCGGCGGCGGCATAAGCAGCGGCCAGAAAGAGCCGACCTTGCGGAAACTTTGACAGTGTCCTGAATTGTTCCAATGCGTCGACTGCTTCTTCAAATCGCTCCAAACAAAAAAGGCATATGCCCAGGTGATTCCAGTGCCAGTGGTCGTGTTCAGGATTGATTTTCAAAGCATACTGTATCAACTCCAGCGCCTCTTGATGTTGGCCGAGCGAGTTAAATAGCTGAGAGCGATACATAGCTGCATGTGCGTGGCCAGGAAATTTCGTAGCCAACTCATCAATGATCCGCATGATAGATTCGTACTTGCCGAGTCCGACCAATGCCGCCCCCCGCGCACCAACGGCATCATAGTCCTTTGGATTGAGTGAAAATCCCTTTTCAGCGTATTCAAGTGTTTTGTGAAGCGCTTTTTCTGGTTCGTCTGTCCAACTATTTAAAGCATCGTACCAAAATACCCAAGCTAGTTGGGTATGCGCGTCAGAATAATATGGATCTCGGAGAATTGCTTCCTCTAAGTCAAGTTGTGCCGCACGGTTACCCTCTTCGTATCCCTGATCAGAGATTCTCCAGGCACGAAGCATTAGTTCATTGGGTCGTAATTCGCTAGGTGGACTGCGGCTGATACGGTCCATTTCAGATCGATGCAGGATGGGTTCGACTATGCCAACAATCGTACGGGAGATTTCTTCCTGAAGTGCAAAAGGATCATCGAGAGAGCGGTCATAACGCTCGGACCAGTGCGGATGGCCTGAACTTACCTCGAGCATCTCGGCGCTTATACGTACCCGATTACCCGCGAAACGTACCGAACCACTGAGCAAGTAGCCTACGGAGAGTGTTCGTCCAATGTCTTCTATGCTTTCCGTCTCGAGGCTGTGACGTTTACTCACCTGGTGCCCGACAACGACAATCGGTCCAAAGCGGGAAAGCTCCGTGTTGATATCCGCGCCAAGACCGTCAGCAAAACTCTCATGATCCTGGTTCCCGCCAATTACAGTAAAGGGTAACACCGCGATTGATGGTCGATTGGGCAAGGTTACGGTATCAGCTTTTTGTACTGCAACGGTCGAAACGGAGGGATCAGAAGAAATACGATAAACCTGTACCGGCTTATCGATGTTTTTCAGTTCATGCTCACCCATATCTTCAAAACCGACTGACACGCGGTGGTGCACCTGGTCGTGAATGCTGGCGGATACGAGGATGCCACCGGGATCCGCCAAAGCCTCAATGCGTGCGGCGATATTGACGCCATCGCCATAGATGTCTTCATCATCCCACAAGATGTCACCGAGATTGATCCCCATGCGAAATTGCACGCATTTTTCGGCGGGTATGTCTGCAACGCGTGACGCGATTTCGGACTGCATTGCAATGGCCGCAGATACAGCATCGGTTGCGGAAGCAAACTCGGCCAGGAATCCGTCGCCCGTTAGTTTGACTACACGACCTCCATGGTCGGCAACCATGGGATCAATTACTTCTTGTCGATAGGACCACCACGCCGCCATCGTGGCCTCCTCATCGAGGCGCATGAGACGTGAGTAACCCGCCACATCTGCAGCAATAATTGCCGCCAGTCTACGCTTTGCTCTATCAGCCATGTCGGAAGTGTAAAGATACTATCGCCGAATATCACGCGCTAGATTTTCGCCGGTAAAAGTGATCGCTGGTTTTTACACAGTCAGGGCCGATAACGTGCAACGTTTTTTCTCGAACAATGATCAGCCCAGTGCCGGATGAAAAAGTTAAAGAATAATTTCTGAGTGTCCGCTTATGCCCGAAGATTGCCTCCCGCCGGAGCTTAAGGAGTGTCTCCTTTGGAGAAAGCAGAAGATTATCTGTTTGCCAATGAAGTTTTATGCGCTAACGGACAAAAAGTGCCTAAAACAAAGAAAGCCATAACACTGGAGAACATTATTACGACCATAATACC
>JBPCXR010000106.1:0-3023 GCA_051027215.1 Pseudomonadales bacterium
TCGCCAAACTGCTGCACCAATTGCTCAAGCCGGCGCTGGGCGGCGTAGGCCCAGATGCACAAAACGTCGGAAAAATAGGAAACCCGAATTGGAGACATGTTGCAGATCGTTGGTGGTCAGATCACAAGGAGCCAACCGTTACCATTTCCCGCATGCATGGCAATGCAGCATATCCGCTTCGGGTCACAAGCAGACGTCAGCGGTGGCCGCGCTCGGCGATCATAATACTGCCAAGTTCAACGATCGCCGGAAGTAATTTCCACTTATCTTGAACCTAGGCCGTCCCTCCCGCGACCCACGCATGTAGGGGCGGTTCACACGCCATATCCACATGTGACATGAGGCCGTATCGGCCGCCCTCCCAAACCACTGACCCTTGGAGGGTATTATGTTGAAGAAATTGGCGAAAACCACACTGGCAACCACATCAATTCTGGCGACAGCGGCATTAGCCTTCGCTTCGCCGTCCCATGCAGATTATAGCACTTCGACTTTGCTAACTTATGACCAGTTTATCACGAAAGTCGGGGTCAACAGCTCCGGTACTGCCTATCAACAGACCGGCCTGATGCAGATTTCGGCGGAAATACAGGTGGTTGTTGATGCTGAGGTTTCTGGCAGGGTGAAGAGCTGGAAAACCTGGCTCAAGGTCCGAACGGAAGACGAACCCTGGGTAGAGTTTAAGGACAGTGCGACCAAGAAAAGTTATGACCGACCCAGACCGGGGGCGGTCAATGAGGTGGCATCGGTTGCTGCGCCGCACATGAGCCTTTCACCCCAGATGGTCACCTATTGCAATGACATGGCGCACGCCTTGCGGCTCCAGGGCATGTCGGATGAGGAAGTTTTCTCGCAAGACCGCACGATCCCTGTCGGTATCGAATCAGAGCATTCATACGAGACGTCCGGAATAACTGGCAATCCGCTTGAAACTGCACCTACCTTCGATTTTTCAAGTCACCCGAAACTCTATCTGGTCTGTAAGGGACGCCCAACGGAGAGCGTGCCACCGCCCCCGAACCACACGGTGGGCGACGTCCAATTCGACCGCGGTCCGTTCAAGCCCAGCGCGATCGATGTATCGCTCAAGACACACCCGAATGACACCCATCAGCCACATTCCGGCGTCACCTGCCCTGTGCTGTATGTGACGACACGGGTTACGGCCAACAAGGCCGGTTTGGCTGGTGTCAAGCGCATTGGACAGATCAACGGCGGCTCGAACACGACCGCGAATGTGTATATCAACACCACTTATCAACCCGACGGCACGTTCGCTGGCCAGCAAACCCAAAAATATTACCTGGGCGACGGAGCTCAAGCGAAGTTCTACGCCGCAGTGCAGTCAGGCAAATCCAACATCTCCACGCCCCCGAAGAGCACGACGATAAATTGCACGGGCCCCGGCACCGATTTGTCCCAGGACATGTCCGACTATGAGGCAAAGGCGACGATGGCGTTATACGATGCAGCTGGCTCCAAATGCCCGCGCAAAGGCCATGTCGGATTTACCTTCAGTTCCAATTATTCGGAGAAGTTCAACTATCGGCTGACCTGCGATACCGGCATCGATACGTCTGGCTGGCTACAACCAACCAAGAATGGTTCGGCCTGGAAGGCGCAGACGACGGTGCCGTTCGATGTGAACAAAACCGGGGGGATGGGCTGTGCTCTCAGGCATATCCGGAATGGCAAGACCACAATCGTCGCAACCAAAGCCAGAGAGTACGAGTGCAAAACGCCTATAGTGGGCACGGCCTCTGACGATCTGGCGCCGGATACGATTCCGGTTGATCCCCTGCCACCACGGGCCGAGCAGCAGGTGGTTGGCGACTTCGCCTATATCGATCCCGCCGCGCCGAGCTGCTCTCGCACGGCCAAGGCGCTGATCAGCCTCAAGTCGAACACTGACGACGATGTAAACTACGAGCTGCTCTGCAAGCACGGCTACCATCCTTCGGGCGTGGTAGAGACCGCACCGCATCCCTCTGGCGGCTATATCGGCGTGCTTGCCGTCCCCATCAGTGTCGACAAGACGTTCAGCACACGCTGCAAACTGAAAACGAAGGAAGGCAAACACTGGAAGACCCACACTTCAAAGGGTCACACCTTCCGCTGCAGAACGCCCATCGTCGGAACGGGTTCGGACAATCTGGTGCACGGCACCAATCCACCATCCAGAACTCCGTCTACTCCGGTGATCCTCACTCCGGCTCCGCTGAACAATGACAAGGTTATCGTCATCGACCCGCCGCGCACGCCAGATAATTCCGGTCCGCGCACTCCGGATATTCCTCAGATGACCGTCGCCTGTAAGGACAAGGAGCGGCGTGTTGGTGGCAAATGCGTCAAAATTCCTGGCGTCAGCATACACTGCAAGCCCGGTTATCATCAGGAGGGCAAAGAGTGTGTGAGGAATCCTGTAAAGGGCGTCAGCACTTTGGACTCGAGCAAGTCCGATGCAATCAAGCGCCGAAAGGCTCGTGAAGATGCCCGGGCACGTAGTCTGAAGGCTGCTGAAAAAAAGCGCAAAGCCGCAATGAAGGCTGCTGAAAAAGAGCGCAAAGCTGCAAAGAAGGCTGCTGATGCGAAGCGCAAAGCTGCAAAGAAGGCTGCTGAAAAAAAGCGCAAAGCCGCAAAGAAGGCTGTTGATGCGAAGCGCAAGCGCGAAAAAGCTGCAGCCAACGCCCTCAAGGTGAAAGCCGCGCAGGATGCAGCTATAGCCAAACGCAAGCGTGATAAGGCCTTGGCCAAACGCAAGCTCAAGGCTCAAAGGGCGAAGGCCGCTGCCGATGCGCTCGAGGTTCGCAAGGCGAAAGCGCAACAGCAAGCCGTTGCCGCAGCTGCCCGACGCAGGGCTGCTCTGAAGAAGCGCGCTGCACCGAGCAGCTCCAGCAATGCGACGCAAAGGCGAGTAATTCGCCGGCGTTAGAGCACTCAAACCCACTAGCAAATAGAAGCGAGGCGCGAGATCGGGGGGCGCTTTCTTCACTCCTCGAAAAAAACAACTCTGTGTTGCCAGG
>JBPCXR010000107.1:0-15263 GCA_051027215.1 Pseudomonadales bacterium
GGCTTTCGCTCGCGGGTTGGCTTGACCACTGCTGAAGTGCGATTAGATGAGCTCGGCAAAGTCATGGGTGACGAAGTCACCCTCGACGGGCTGATCAAAGCCAATGTGCTGAGTCGCCGAGTACAACGCGCCAGGGTAATGCTATCTGGCAGCGTAGATCGCGCGCTCACCGTTAAAGGACTTAAAGTCACTAAAGGTGCTCGCGCTGCTATTGAAGCCGCCGGAGGCAAGGTCGAAGACTAATGGCAGCTAATCCTGGACAGTTAGCGGGTACACAAGCGGGGCTTAGCGAGCTGCGCAACCGTCTGCTGTTCGTGCTTTTTGCTCTGCTGGTTTATCGGGTCGGTACCCACATCCCGATTCCGGGGATCAACCCTGAGCAGCTGAAAGCGCTGTTCGAGCAAAATCAGGGCGGCATCCTCGATCTGTTCAACATGTTCTCGGGTGGTGCACTCGAGCGCATGAGTATCTTGGCGCTAGGCCCGATGCCTTACATCACCTCGAGCATCATCATGAATCTGATGCAGATGATGTACCCGAGCTTGCAGCAACTGCGTAAAGAAGGTGAGTCTGGACGTCGCAAGATCACTCAGTACACCCGCTACGGCACCATCATCATCGGCCTGATTCAGGGCATGTCACTGTCGGCCACCCTGGCAAACCAGGGTTTGGCGTTCGATCCGGGCTGGACTTTCTACTTCGTTGCCACGGTTACGGTAGTCACCGGCGCGGTATTCGTCATGTGGCTGGGCGAGCAGATCACTGAGCGCGGCGTTGGCAACGGCATCTCGCTACTCATTTTCTGTGGCATCGTCTCCGGCTTTCCGGCAGCCATTGGCCAATCCTTCGAGGCGGCGCGCCAAGGCGACATCAACATCATCATGCTGCTGGCCATCGGCGCGCTGGCAATCGGGATCGTCGCCTTCGTGGTCTATGTAGAGCGTGGCCAACGACGTATTACCGTGAACTATGCCAAGCGTCAGCAAGGGCGACGCATGGTTCAAGGCCAGAGCAGCCACCTGCCGCTGAAGATCAACATGGCAGGCGTCATCCCCGCCATCTTTGCTTCGAGCCTGCTATTGGCACCGGCCTCCATGGCGCAGTGGTTTGGTAGCGCACCAGGTATGGACTGGCTGCAGCAGATCGCTCTGGTGCTATCCCCCGGGCAGCCGCTGTACATCATTATGTTCGCCGCGGGCATTGTGTTCTTCAGCTTTTTCTACACCGCCATCATGTTCGACCCGAAAGAAGTGGCCGACAACTTAAAGCGTCAGGGCGCCTATGTGCCGGGCATTCGTCCCGGTCAACAGACGGCCAAATACATCGATGGCGTGATTACCCGGTTGACGGTGTTTGGCGCACTGTACGTCACCCTGGTCTGTTTGCTGCCTGAGTTCATGGTGGTTGCCTCGAACATCAGCTTGCAGCTTGGTGGCACCGCGGTGCTCATCGTGGTGGTGGTGGCCATGGACTTCATGTCCCAGGTGCAGTCGCATTTGATGAGCAGTCAGTACGCCAAGCTCATGGAAAAATCGAATCTCAAGAGCTACAGCCGGCGCCGTTAGCGCAGGTCCAGGAGTCGATAGAGAGAAACTTATGAAAGTTCGAGCATCAGTTAAGAAAATTTGTCGAAACTGCAAAATCGTCAAGCGCAACGGCGTGGTACGGGTGATTTGCAGTGCAGAACCCCGCCACAAGCAGCGACAGGGTTAACGGAGCACATCTATGGCACGTATCGCCGGAATCAACGTCCCAGACAACAAGCACGCACGCATCTCGCTCACCTACATCTATGGTGTTGGGCGAACAACGGCGCTGAAGCTATGTGAAGCAGCGGGTGTACAACCTGAAGCGAAGGTTGGAGAGCTGTCTGAACCTGACCTGGATGCGTTGCGCGCAGAAGTCGGCAAGCTCACCGTCGAGGGCGATTTGCGTCGGGAAGTGTCTATGAGCATTAAGCGGCTTATGGACCTGGGCTGCTATCGCGGTATTCGACATCGCCGCTCGCTGCCTGTGCATGGCCAGCGCACCCGAACCAATGCTCGAACTCGTAAAGGCCCGCGTCGGCCGATCCGTAAGTAGCGAACCGCTTTTTTAGGTAAGAGGCTCTTTTTAGGTAAGAGACTCTTTTTAGGTAAGAAAACATGGCAGAAAAGAAGAAAATTAAGCGAATCGTCTCCGACGGCCAAGCCCACGTGCACGCTTCGTTTAATAACACCATCGTCACCATCACCGATCGCCAGGGCAATGCTTTGTGCTGGGCGACGGCCGGTGGGTCTGGCTTTCGCGGCTCGCGCAAGAGCACGCCCTTTGCCGCACAGATTGCCTCGGAGCGAGCCTGCCAGACGGCGCTCGAATACGGCATGAAGACAGTAGATGTATTTGTGAAGGGCCCAGGACCCGGCCGTGAGTCTGCCGTGCGGGCGCTGAATGCCGCTGGACTCAAGATCAATAGTATTTCAGACGTAACCCCGATTCCGCACAACGGCTGCCGACCGCCGAAGCGGCGTCGGGTTTAAGACGAACACTGGAGAATAGAAGCTTATGGCTCGCTATTTAGGCCCGAAACTCAAGCTGGCCCGCAGAGAAGGCACCGACCTCTATCATAAGAGTGGCGTGCGCCCGATCGATTCGAAGTGCAAATTCGAACAGGTACCCGGCCAGCATGGAGCCCGGCGCGGTCGTCTGTCTGACTACGCTGTGCAGCTGCGCGAAAAGCAAAAAGTTCGACGCATCTATGGTGTATTGGAAAAGCAGTTCCGCAACTACTACAAAAAAGCCGACCGCCAGAAAGGCGCTACCGGCGAGAACCTGCTGCGCCTGTTGGAAGCTCGTTTAGATAACGTGGTTTATCGCATGGGCTACGGTTCCACCCGCAACGAGTCGCGCCAGCTGGTGTCTCACAAGTCCATTCTGGTGAACGGCATTAAGGTCAATATCGCGTCTTACCAAGTGCTACCTGGCGATGTGGTTGCGGTAGTGGAACCGTCTAAGAAGCAGCTGCGTATTCAAAACGCATTGCAGCTGGCGGCACAGCGCGCGGCTGTTGAGTGGGTGGATGTAGACGCAACCAAGATGGAAGGCGTGTATAACCGCCATCCGGATCGTGGCGAGCTGCCATCAGAAATTAACGAGAATCTCATTGTCGAGCTCTACTCCAAGTAACATTTGTTCGGAGACAATTTTATGACTCAGTCTGTCAGCGATTTTCTGACCCCACGTCATATCGACATCCAGGTGTCGAGCCCGACGCGCGCCAAAGTGACTTTGGAACCCCTGGAGCGTGGCTTTGGCCACACCTTGGGTAACACGCTGCGCCGTATCCTGCTTTCTTCCATGCCTGGCTGTGCCATCACGGAAGTACAGATCGATGGTGTCTTGCATGAGTACAGCACCCTCGAAGGTGTGCAGGAAGACATCCTGGATATTCTCTTGAACCTCAAGGGAATCGCCATTGGTTTGCACACTGGTGAAGAGGCGTTGATCTCTTTGTCTAAAGAAGGCTCTGGCGAAGTCACCGCCGGCGACTTCACCCTCAGTCAGGATGTGGCCATCGCCAATCCAGATCACGTGATCTGCACCCTGAACGACAACGGTGCCATTCGTCTCGAAGCTCGGGTTACCCGTGGTCGTGGCTACGTGCCGGTAGATAGCGTGGTAGAAGAAGACGAAAGCCGCCCGATCGGTGTGCTACGCCTGGATGCGACCTATAGCCCCATGCGTCGGGTGGCCTACAGCGTCGAGAGTGCGCGGGTCGAGCAGCGTACAGACCTAGACAAGCTGATATTGGATCTGGAAACCAACGGCACCATCGATCCGGAAGAAGCCATACGCCGAGCGGCCACCATCCTGCAACAGCAGCTGGCGGTGTTTGTCGACCTAGAAAGCGAAGGCGAGCCGATCGCGGAAGAGAAGGAAGACGAGATCGATCCGATTCTGACTCGCCCGGTAGACGATCTGGAGCTCACGGTGCGCAGTGCCAACTGCCTCAAGGCCGAGAACATCTACTACATTGGCGATCTAATTCAGCGCACCGAAGTTGAGCTGTTGAAGACGCCGAACCTGGGCAAAAAGTCGCTCACCGAGATCAAAGACGTGCTGGCCTCACGGGGTCTGTCTTTGGGTATGCGGCTAGAAAACTGGCCGCCGCAGAGCCTGCGCGGCGATAACAAAGTCGCTTAAGTAAAGCGCTCACAGATAGCATTCGGTAGGAAGCAGTCATGCGACATCGCAAAAGTGGGCGTCAGCTCAACCGCAACAGCTCTCATCGTCACGCGATGTTTAAGAACATGGCGGCGTCGTTGATCCAGCACGAGATCATCAAAACTACGTTGCCAAAGGCCAAGGAGCTGCGCCGGGTCGCTGAGCCACTGATCACTCTTGCCAAAGAAGACAGTGTCGCGAATCGACGGCTGGCGTTTGCCCGTACTCGAGACAAGGCTGCAGTGGGTAAGCTGTTCTCCGAGCTCGGGCCGCGCTATCAAGACCGACCGGGAGGCTATACCCGCATCTTGAAGTGTGGGTTTCGCGCCGGTGATGCTGCGCCAATGGCTTTCATCGAACTGGTCGATCGACCTCAGGTCGAAGAGCTAGACGAGTTTGATGATGACGAAATCGAAGACGCTGAAGTAGTCGAAGAAGAGAAAGCCTAATCGGCCTGCCTAGGCGCTGCGTTCGTTGACCAACCAGTACACCAGCTTTCACCCGACGCCGCGCACGTTGATGGGCCCAGGCCCATCCGACGTGCACCCGCGCGTCACAGCTGCCATGGGGCAGCCCACCATTGGCCATCTGGATCCAGAGTTTGTCGCTCTGATGGACGACATCAAGAGTCTGCTGCGCTACGCCTTTCAAACTGAAAATCGCCTGACTTTCCCGCTTTCTGCTCCAGGCTCAGCGGCAATGGAAGCGGCGTTTGCGAACCTGCTGCAGCCCGGTGACAAAGCCATTGTTTGCATCAACGGCGTATTCGGTAAGCGCATGCTCGAAAACGTGCAGCGCATGGGCGCTGAAGCGCTGGTAGTGGATGACGATTGGGGTACTCCGGTTAGTCCCGAAAAAGTTGAGGTAGCGCTAAAAGCGAATCCTGACGCGAAAGTTCTCGCCTTTGTCCACGCAGAAACCTCCACCGGTGCGCTGAGCGACGCCAAGACCCTTTGCGCCTTAGCACAGCAGTACGATTGCTTGAGTTTGGTCGATTCGGTGACCGCCTTGGGTGGAGTGCCGTTGCTGGTGGATGAGTGGCAGGCAGACGTGGTCTATTCCGGTACCCAGAAGTGCCTGTCCTGCCCACCCGGCATCAGCCTAATGACCTACTCCGCGCGAGCAGAAGCAGCGGTGCGCGATCGCACGCAACCGGTGCAGAGCTGGTTTATGGATTTGTCGCTGTTGATGTCCTATTGGGATGGCGAAGGCGGTCGTGCCTACCATCACACGGCGCCAGTGAACGCGATGTATGCGCTGCACGAATCCTTGTTGCTGTTGCACGAAGAGGGGCTAGAAGCCAGCTGGGCTCGGCATCGCACGCAACACGAGGTGTTGGCTGCGGGCTTGACTGAGCTGGGCTATCGTTTCGTTGTCGACGCAGCGCATCGACTCCCACAATTGAATTCGGTTTGGCTACCCGACGGCTTGGACGATGCCGACGGGCGCAAGCGCCTGCTCAGCGAGTTCAATTTGGAAGTCGGCGCCGGGCTTGGCAATTTTGCCGGAAAGGTCTGGCGCATTGGGCTGATGGGTTACTCCGCGCGGGCAGAGAACGTCGCCTTGTGCCTGGCCGCGCTGAAAGCTCTCCAGACCTAATTAGCCGCTAGAATTCGCTGCCAGGATGTGGCCTTAAGATTCTCCTCAACCGAGGCCTCGCAATGCCAGGCCGAAAATCCACAAGCTCATCAGCAGCCCGGTCAGGAAAGCGGCGACCCGTAGCGGCGCAAGGCCCAGGGTGTAGAAGACACCGTGTAGTAGGCGCGCACCGACCCAGATCAGAGCGGCAATCGCCCAGTAACCGTCCGGATCGATGCCAGAGGCATAAGCCGCAAAGTTGGCCGCCGTGAAGACAATGAACGCCTCCCAAGCATTGGCCTGCGCGCCCCACACCCGTGCCCCTTGGTCTACCAGAGCTTCACCCTGGACCCGTGGCTGCTGAATGTCGGCGAAGCCGAATTGTTTGTTGCGAAAGGGCACTGACACACCGGCCCAGACATAGGGCAGAACGGCGCCAATGAGTAAGCACCAGAGTTGAATCGTCACGGTTAGGTTTCCTTTTTCTGTGCGGCTGAATCTTGTGCCAGCGCATCGAGTTGGCGTTGCAGGTAGAACTGTTCGGCCCGCTCGCGGGTCAGGGTAATGGCGTGCTCGTACGCGGCGGTGGCCTCGGCAAGGTTACCCAGCTGCCGATGAATGTACCCCATAGCCACGTAGTAGGATTGGTAGGCTTGTAGCTGCGGATCGTCCTGCCAACGTTGCAGTAAGGTTAGCGCTGCGGTCGGGTTGCCACCAAGGGCGACCGCGCTGGCGTGATTGACTGCAACCACCGGAGAGTGCTCGAGTGTTAAGAGCTTTTCATAGATGCCAATGATCTGCGCCCAATCGGTGTCTTCGAAGCAATTGGCACGACAGTGTAGGGCAGATATTGCCGCTTGCAGCTGATACGGCCCGGGTGGTGGGCGGGTGACGAATACCGCATCGATCAACGCCAGCCCTTCTTCTATGTGCGCCGCGCTCCAACGCTGTCGATCCTGCTCTTGTAGCGGCACAAACACGCCGCTAGTGTCCAAGCGTGCGGCTAGCCGGGCGCGGTTAAGAATCATCAGAGCCAGCAGCGAACGGGTCTCTGGATCGTAACAAAACAAGCGCACCACCATGCGGCACAGGCGAATGGCTTCGCTCATCAGATCCGTTTGCGCCAAACGCGCACGCCGAGGTTCTGAATAACCTTGATTGAAGAGCAGATAGATCACCTGGCGCACGGCCGCCAAGCGCGGCGCGAGCTGTTTTGCTCGTGGCAGGGCAAAATCGCCCTGTTGTTCTCGCAGTGCCCGTTTGGCTCGGGTTAAACGCTGCTCTGCGGTACGCTCGCGGATTAACAGTGACCGGGCGATTTCACTAACGCTGAAACCCAATACCACCTTTAGTGTCAGTAGCACCTGGGCCCGGGTTTCCAAGTCGGGGTGGCAACAAGCGAATACCAAGCGCAGTAGATCATCCTCGAGAGGCGTGACCTTCAATTCATCGCTGGCAGGGGCTGCGGCCTGGGTCTGTAGCACGCGCACTGTTTGCCCATATTGGGTTTCTAACTGACGCTTGCGCAGCAGGTCCGTGTCGTAGTTGCGGCCAGTGGTTACCAACCAGGCCACGGTGTTCTCAGGGGTACCGTCTTGGGGCCAACGTTGCAGCGCGCGCACAACCGCTTCCGAGGTGGCTTCTTCTGCCCGGTCAACATCACCCAGGACCCGAATCAAGGTGGCCATAGTCTTTGGGTAAGCGGTTTTTAATACCGATCCCAGGCCGGTGGTGCTGCTATTTAGGGAGGTTGGCACTGTGATCAGCTACTGGCCGAACCTCAATGGTGCCCAGTTCTGCTTCCTGCAACAGGCTCGCTAGATCTACCGCTTGGGAGACGTCGGCCACGTCCACCATGTAGAAGCCGGCTAGCTGTTCTTTGGTCTCGGCAAAAGGGCCGTCGCTGATGACTTGTTCGGAACCCAGGCTGCGAACGCTAACGGAAGTAGAGGTGGGCATGAGTGGTCGGCCAACCCATTCCACTCCATCCTTTTCCATGCGCTCGTGGAGCTGCACGTGGCGGGCCATTACGGATTCTTTTTCGCTGCTGGACATGTTCTCCCACAGCTCCTCAGCCTGATAGATCAGCAGTAGATATTGCACCGGTGCCCCCTTGTCTCGATTTTCTTTAGCATTCCAGATGTAGACGAGCTGAGGTTGCGGAAACCGACAGCCGATGGCAAAAATATTTTCCTGGGCCTGTCGGTGTTCTGGCCCAAGAACCGTCTACAGGTATGCCTGAACGATCAGGCTCGCATCGCGGTCCCGCGCTGGGCTGCCAGTCAACCAGGAGCACAAAAGATGTCAGACACAACGATCAATTGGTTCGAGATTCCAACCAGCAACGTCGATAACGCCAAAACCTTCTATGAGACCGTGTTGGGGGTGGCCCTCGGCGAAATGCCTGGTCCAGATGGAGACGCCATGCGGGTCTTCATGGGTCCGGACGGGCCCACCGGCACGCTGATTCAAGCTGCTGAAGGTATACAGCCCGGGGCGGTTGGCACCCGGCTCTATCTGAATTGCGCAGATATCGACGCGGCCCTTGAGCGTGTGGCGAATGCGGGTGGCAAGGTGGTGACGGCAAAGACCCCGATCGGGCCCTACGGGTTCATGGCCAGCCTCGAAGACCTGGATGGCAATCTGGTGGCGTTACACACCAGTACCGCTTAGTCGATTTGCAACGTCAGCGGAACATGTCGGCCTGGCCGAGTGGGAAAGACGTCCTCAAAGCGGCGCCCGTTCCACTCGTAGGTCACCCGATAGCCTTGAATGCGCTGTGCCAGGGCTGCCTGGCAGCGCTGTTCCGCCTGGGGGCGATTGATTAAGTCCCAGCTCAACAACTCGCTTAGGCCAACACTGGATGGGGGCTTAGGAACCAGTTCGCAGGACTGGGATGCCGACTCGTCGGTGTTCGGCAGCGGTTCAACGGTGAGCACCTTGCCGTACACCAAGCGCTCCGCGCTAAAGGCGGTGGCGGGTCCGAAAATCGTCAGGCTCAGGAGCAAAGCTAGGCGGAGTGTATTCATGGCTGCCAACCGAAGGTTTTCAGAATCAGTTTGTCGTTGCTCGAAAGGCCGCTGCTACCAACAGACATGACAATGGCATGCTCGCCGCTGCGGGTTCGTGCGTGGCTGAAGTGCGCACCGCGAACTCGACCATTGAGAACCTTGACGTAGCGCAGGGCACGAGAACGGGACTGCAGCTTTAGCACTTGGTGGCCACCGGTTTTGGACGCTGAGGTTGTTCTGCTCGCGTTGCTTGCTTTGGTTTTACCGCCGCTGAGCTTCTTGCGGTGCTTGTTGACGGTCGCAATGTAGCGCTTGGCACCCGCGGGCAAGGTCTCTGCTTTTCTGATTCGGCCGGGGCCGTAATTGTAGGCAGCCAATGCCTTTCGTTCGTCGCCTTCGAAGCTATCTAGCAGCTCCCGCAGATAGCGCGCACCTAGTTCTATGTTGGTACAAGGCTTGTAAAGATCTGAGACACGTCGAACCCCCAAATGCTTGGCGGTACCCGGCCACTGAATTTGCATGAGACCATGGGCGTTGGCATGGGAGCGGGCCATGGCATTCCAGTTGCTTTCTGTCGCGCTGACGGCGATCAACAGATCTTCGGCCAAATCGTAGTCCATGGCCGAGCGGGCGAAGCAGCTGGCGTAGGGGATGGAAGCAACAGCAGGTAGCGCCAGGCCAATCAGGCACAGCAGCAGACCCAACTTGGCGATCGATCGGCCCATCATCTTGGGGTGTAGCCGGTTAGAGCCGTCAGTTGCTCAGCGAGTAAGTCGCGCTCAGCGCTGTCTTGGTAGCTGAACACCACGTGATAGCGGGCGGCCCCGACTTTCACCACAGTAAACGGGTAACCCAGCTGCAGCGAGAGGCGCTTGGCGAACCCTTCCGCGGACATTTGACTATGAAAAGGGCGCCACACGGCAACTTGCGGCAAGGCGTCGGTAGCAGGGAAGTCTTTGCCCTGGGCTCCCGCGTCTACCTTTGTGCTTGCCGTCATCGTTTCAGGCTCTACCCCTGTGGGGTCCGATTCGGCGGCAGAGGGGTCGGGCGCATCAGTGGTCGCAAACTCCTCAGCAATCCAGTCGGGGAGGGCTTCACTCGATTCGTCCATCGCAACTTCCGGTTGCTCCGGCGCGGGCGAAGTAATTGGCGCTATAGCGGTCTCGGCGGTTTCCACTGGCTCGGCAGAGGCTTCCGTGAGCGAACGCCATTGCGGTACAGAGGCGGGTGCGACAGCCTCGAGGTCGGGTACTGGCGTGTCGATGGCGGTCTGCTGAGCTGACGGCGCTGGGTTGAACGGCGCCGGCGTTTGGGTGATTTGCTCATCCGAGCCCAAACCGAGCTCGTCGGTGACGGCTGGCTTTTGCTGAGTACCTGGCCAATCCAGCAGCGCTGCTGTTGCCAACATCAGCAATGATCCGAAACACAGTCCTACGACAAATCGCATAGCTACCATCTCCTTAGTTGCTGCTGAATCGAAAGGCATTCATCGATCCGCAACTTTCAATTCCGCATCGTCGCGCAGATGTACGGCGCGCCATTCAATGTCGCGGTCGTGGGTTGCGATCAACTTTTGCAGTTGAACAAGCCATTGCTTCAGCGGCCCGCTTTTTACTCCACAGTGACCCGGTGCGCGACGCAACTGTTTATGCAGGGTGCGAGCGACATTGCGATCAGCAGTTGCCACCACATAGAAGCCGGTATCCAAATCGGCGTTCAGGGGCAGTCGATAGCGCTTGCGCACTGCGTCGCTGCGACGCACGTCTGCTTTGCATTGGGGACCCGAAACCTTGCCGTTTTGTGTGCGAAAGATCAGTAGGTAGGCCGGTTGTAAGATGTCCAGCTCAATGCTGGCACAGACTTTGTCCTGCTGATGCTGGCAGGAGCTGGTCTGGCTATGGCTTATTCCGGAGAGCAAAGCGGTCGCGCCCAAAGAAGACTCAACAGCAGGGACGCGTTCAGGTTCTGAGCTGGCCAGCGCGGTTGGCTCGAGGGCCAAATTACGCACATAGATAGAGGCCAGCTGTTGCCGATTGCTGCCCTGTGCGGACTCTAGAACGACGTCCAAGCGCGCATTGCTGCCGGTAGCCTCTGCTGGACGCAGTCGCAGCAACCATTCGGCATCGCTCGTTCGGTTTGTCAGGGGAAACAAAGCAGAGCGTTGCAACCGTTGGCGCAGCGCTTCGGCCACTGGATCCAGCGCATCTTCGCTTTGGGTGTCGATGTGCACGGTTCCACTGACGCCTTTGGGTAGCGCACATTTGATCTGCGCGTACAGTTGTTCGCTTAAGGAAGCGGTATGACTGACGGCGATTGGGCGGTCCACAGATCCGGTTGCAGAGCGCGATAGAGTTTTACCCAGGGCTCGCTGTTCGCTCTTGGTCAACGTGCCGCTCCAGCGCAGATGTACGCCAGGAACCCAGATGTTTTCTTGTACGTCAACCAAGGCAATGTTCACCTGAGCACGACCTCGACTTCTGCTGGTGATTTCAATACCTAAAAGATAGGGCACGACCTCGGGAATGCCACAATGCTGTTGTTGCTGACGCCAGGTCACGCGAATCTGGCCTTGCTCGAGCAGTCGGTGCGTTACCGCATCTTCCAGCGCTCGATTCAATTGATTGCTGCCGGTAGTGGGGCTGCCGTCGCGCATGGTTACCACCGTGAGCTTTTCGCCCTTAAAGCGGGGATGGGTACCCAGCACTTTAACCAGCTGAGGGGCAGCAGTTTGCTGCAGCCAGTTGCCTAGAGCGCCGTCTAATACTTCAGCGCGCGCGCCACTGGCAATGAGCAGTATGGTAAGCCCCAGCAGCGGCGTAAGCCGCGAGGCTGATGGTCCGTGTAGATCAGCTCGCTGGAACATGATGCACTCTGCCAAATCGATCGATTACCAGCTCCCCGCTCTCCACAGCGGCGAGGTGGTCGGTAATCTGTCGTTCAATTGCGCCTGGAATATGCAGGCCCCAACGGTAGTCGCTGTGATCACCCAGTGCCCGACCCGCGGCAGCGCTAATCGCCCCGGGTATGGTCATGGGCAGCACTTCGTATAATTTGTTCGGTGGCTCTGCGTCGACAAACTCGTAAGCTGGCGAGAGTTGATACGCCGCTTGCTCGTTGAACAGATAGACTTGGATGTCGCGCTTGCTGAGTAGGCGCAAGAAATCTCGATCAGAAACGAAGCGTAGCGATAACCCTTCTGGTTCTTCACTGGGCTGCGTAGCAGCAATGTCCTCAATAGGCGGATCGTCCGATTGCAGCGGTGCAGGAATGGGTTCTTTCGCCGCGTGGGTGGGCAACGGTGTGGTCGGTTCGGCTTTGATGGTGGCTATGGGTTCTGGTGGTGGTGCCGGTGCTATGGGCTCGAGCAGTGTCGGCTCCGGCGGCAGCAGCTTTTCCAGAGCGATCACGACTTCTGGCGGCACGGATGGTTGGGGTAGACGCTCCAAAGTTGGTGGCTTTGGCGTCGCCTTCTGCACTGGCTGCTTAGCCACAGGCTCGATCTGCTTGACGGGTTCCGGTTCAGGTTGCGGCTCAGGCGCTAAGACAGGAACAGGCGCAGGCGTGGTTTTGGCGATTGGCTCTGGCATGCTGGGAGTCACAGGCGGCTGGGCAACCGGTGGCGCGTCGATGTTGCGGACCAAGGCGAGGATCGCGATCAGACAAAAAGCGATGATCGCCATGAAGCGCATAACGTCTGCTTGCAGAGAGTCAGCGTCAATACCGGTTTGTGGTCTAGACGGCATGGATGTCCGGCGTGCGAGCCGCCTCATTTTTGGGTAGACGCGATTCGATGCGCACGGCGGCATCAATCAGCGCCTGCATATGTTCGGTCTGCTGAGAATCGTAAAAGGTTTGCAGGCGGGCACCCACCAGCAAAGTCTTGCCAAGGCGCATTAGGTAGCCGCCGATAGCGCCGACAATGGTGGTGGTCAACGCTAGCAGAATACCGCCATCCACCAAATCGCGAAGCACGTTGCCGGCAGTGTCGGTGAGGGCATCGGCGGGATCTCCTAGCGCCGCCTGCAATGCGCTGCGCATGCCAACCGCGGTCCAGATCACGCCGATGCCAACAAAGAGATGAATCCAAACGTCGCTGAGCTGGTCTAGTTCAACTGCCTCGTGCGGTACCGGGGATTGCTCAAGCAGACGCCGCAAACGCGAGAGATTGAGCCCGTAGAGCATCAAGACGATGGCAAATAGCCACACTGACAATCCTAGGTTGACCTCGATCCAGCGCAGCAGCGGTGCACTAGACGACGCTGCGCTGAAGCTAGCGGTCGACTGAGTGAACAGCAGCGCGGCGGCAGCAATGGCTGCCCCCAACACTGCGCCAGCGCTGAATCCACCGAGACGCATTACTGCCCAGCGCCGGCGTCACAAGCGCGACAGGTGGCTTCTAGCACCAGGTCAGCTTCTTGTAACAGGGTGTTGGCGCGGTAGTAGCTGGCCTGATCGGAACTGACTTTCAACAGGCCGCGTTCCTTGTCATTGAGCTCCTGCTTCATCTCCGAAAGCATGCGTGCACGATCCGGGCAGGCCTGGGAGCAGGTGTTGTAGTCACCGGTTAAGGTCACGAACTTCACATTGAAGTAGCGGTTGTAGCGCTCCTGGGCTTGACGCTGACTGATCACGCCGAGGTTCTTGGCAGTCACCAAGTGATCGCTGAACAACTTCTTATTGTCAGCGCTGGGATTGTCTTCGGCGATGGCTAACAACTGTTGAAAATAGCCGTCGAACTGGTATTCACAGCCGTTGCTCAGGCGCTGCTCAGCTTCGCTGATGGCGGTGTTGAGATTGCTGCCAAGACTGCCGCTGCAGTGGTCGGCAACCTGGGTTTGACAGCCGCCAAGCGCAAGGCTTGCGGCGATGATGGCGATTAAGTATTTCATGAGTTTGCTGTCCTTACATTTCCAGAGGGCTGACGTAATCAGATTGACCCGCCACATAGGGCGCGTCGGCGATAGGGATTTCGTTGGCAGATTCGCCGAACAGAATCTCTTTGACGCCACTCACCACGGCTGACATTTCCGGTGTGATGAGGCCGAAGGACTGGTTTAGCTGCTCCATGAGGGCCGCGCGGCCGATCTCTTCTTGAGTGGCGGCGATGAGCCCGGCGGCCTCTTCCATGTCCAGGTAGATGTCTGCGGCAACGACGGCAAGACTGGCGCTAGGTCCTTCGCTGTGGGTTGCCACCAAGTTGTAGTACTGGCTGAAGCGATCCGATAACCGCACACCGGAACGACCGCGTAATGCCGGGCGTTTGTCTTCAGTGGTTCGAGCTCCGGCTTTGCCCAGCAACGCGTTCTGCAACGTTGTCGGGGTTGTGCGTTGGCCCAATTCTTTACGTAGGCGCTTTTCTAAGCTGGTGCGGGTGCTGTTTACGGCGCGCTCCATGTCCGGCAAGCGTTCGCTCATGAGGTTGAGCATCTCCAGGTAGGTTGCGCCCAGCTGTTTGGCAATCTGACTGCAGCCTTCGTCGCTGTCTGCGCCCTGGCAGAGACTGTCGGTGTACAGCTGTTGTTGCAGATCGAGGCGGTTAATGACTTCCTGGAGATTGTTCTCCATTTCTTCTGCCACCTGGCCCGTCTCGCGAATGTCTTCCAACACAGTGGTGGGAAACAGGCGAACGACTGGTCCGGTGGCGTTGGCGGCGCTGTGCGCCGTGTACACTGCGGTACTGCTGAAACACAGTGCCAGCAGCGCCCACAGGCGACGGCTTGGTCTGGTTAATAAAACGGTTTTGCGCAACATGTGGGTTCTCCTGCTGTGGCGTCTGGTCTTAGCGGCTGGCGTTAATCCGCGGAGTAATACGCACCTCCAAGGGAATGCGTTTGCCGGGATGTTCGGAAGTGGTCTTGGTAAAAGTCTCGCCGTTGTAGCGGTAGCGCACTCGATAGCCGCTTATCTGATCGACATAGCGGGTGCGTTCGGACTGTGTGCACTGCTCTACACTAGTCGGGGATGTGCTGTAGGCATCCTGATAGGAACGATATCCGTATTGAGAATCGTTACGGGAATGGCGACCACCACCGTTGGCGATTCGTGCTCCGGTGAAGGCGCCGAGAATGGTGAGCGCGTCTTTGCCACGCCCGCCACCAAATTGGTGACCCACTGCGCCACCGATGAGTGAGCCGACGATGGTGCGAACGATTCTGTGGGGCGGTTCGATGCGGCGCTGATGATGTGGGCTATAGCGGGTCTGGCGTCGATCCTGAACGACCCGGCACTCCTCAAATGGTTCGACAATTCGCTCGCGGTTCACGATTGGAGTGACCTTGAGCACTTTGCCGTATGCTTGGAAGCTGCCACCGGTATTTGTGTCGGCTACTGCTGCCGTGGCTACAGGTAGCAGCCCGATAAGCGCGATCCTGAGCACGCTTTGTCTGAGATTGCGCATCGTCGGTTCGCCTTTAATCGGTAGCTGGGCGAATCATGTTAAGAATGTTTGGCTAAACGTGGGCTGAACGGCGG
>JBPCXR010000108.1:0-5873 GCA_051027215.1 Pseudomonadales bacterium
CAACATTTCGCTGATGCTGGGTATCTCGATCTTGTCGGCAACCTTCGTCACCGCAGATCGACGGGGTGTCTCCCTCATGAAGTACATGACAATGCTAAGGCCCACTCCTAAACCACCGAGGACGTAGAAACAACCACGCCAACCCACCAGGGGCTCGAGATAGGCCACCACCAATAAGCTCAGCGAAATACCGATAGGTCCTGCCATGTAATAGGTACCTGCCGCGAAACCGAGGTTTTTTGCAGGAAAGCGATCAGACAACAGCGACATCGACGTTGGCGTCATAATCGATTCGCCAATACCAATGAATAGGCGTGGAATAGCGAGGCTAACGAATCCTTTGGCCATGCCCGATATCGCTGTGAGTGCGCTCCATACCGCTAGCCCAAACGCAATCAACCGCGTGCGATTAACTCGATCCGCCAGCACCCCCATAAATACACCGGCAACCGCGTAAAAGAGAATAAAGATGAGGCCTGTCAGCAGCCCAAACTGAGTGTTGGTTAGATCTAGCTCAGGCTTTATCCAGTTCGCCATACTGGCGATCAATTGCCTGTCCAGCACATTTAGAACGTTGATGACCGTTAAGAAAAGTAAAAAACCATAATCCCCGACGGTTGCTTCTCTATCTTCTCGCATTAACTAGCGTCTGTTCGGATAGTGGGGACTGTTGGATAGGAGGGAGCAGGTTGCAAGCCGCCGCTTACAACCGTCACCGACGACAACTTCTACAAGTGATACGCGAATCGAAGACCGAAGGTCCTGGCACGCAAAGTTCCATATCGAGAAGGCAGAAAAGCCTGTGGGGAGACGTAGATCACATCATCGTTGTCCAGTATGTTCTCTCCATATAGGCTGATCGCCCAGTTCTCTGAGGTTAAGCCAAGGCTGAGATTAACATTCTGATACGAGTCAGTCTTTTCGGCACTGGGATCAAGGACTCCCGGTGAACCTGCCCGAAACAGCCCTTTGTTGTAAAACTCATCAACGTGCTGAGCGTCCGCTCTAACGTAGAACTCGTTGCCATCGAAAGCAGGCGTCGTAAATTGAACATAAGCCGAAGCAGTTACTTCAGGCGTAGATAGGTCGTCAGAAACACCCAACTGGAAGCCCGTTAACGCCGCTTCATCTGCGGTCAAACTGGTGATTTCTGCATCTGTGTAAGAGAAATTAAGCCCCACATCCAGTTTTGGTGTGAGCAGCGCACGAAGTTCAACTTCAATGCCCTTGGATTCTGCATCACCCGCATTTGTGATAAACGAACCCGCATCAGATACGCGTGTCACCTGATGTTGTATGTCCTCCCAGTCAATAAAATAGAGGGTAACATTCGTATCAAGTTTGCCGCCAAACCACCTAGCCTTCATACCAATCTCGTAATTCCAAAGCGAGTCGGGCTCGCTGGCCGGCGCAATAATGATATCAGTCGGATCAACCAGACTAACGCCGCCGTTAATGGTTGCAGCGCCATTGATCTGCGGACCTCTGAATCCCTCGGCAGCCAATACGTAGAAGTTAATGTCATCTGTCGCCTGCCAAGCTAGACTGACCTTGAACGTATTGTAGTCGTCATCAACGTCCCAAGTTTCGTTGATGTAGCTGCCATCCGGCTGCAGCGCGCCAAAAGGTCTTTTCGGCGGACCAAAGGTCACTCCAAGTTCATACTCAGGCAATACAGGTGCCGCACCAGACTCGCCAAGGAACCATCGAAGATTGGTCTGTATCATGCCCGGTAGTGCATCAAACCCTTGAGCGTAGCGAGTATCTGTGACCTCCACCTCCCCTACTCGAGCACCTAGTGAAAGCTTAAGGGTGTCTGTGAGCTCATAACTCACTTCAGCGAAGAATGCGGTTTCCTTGTCACTGTTCACTCGCTTCTGCGCATCGACGAATACGTTGTCAGCTAATGGTGTGCTGACTAATCCCGTGATATTCCGCGATTGCAACAGCTCTGCTGTGGTGTGCAGAACAAGACCGAAGTCGGTTTCTCTATCGGCGTAGTACCCGCCAACTACCCAGCTGAGTTTTGAATCACCGGTCGAGGCGATACGAATTTCCTGTATGAAGTTCTCATGATCGTCCTCCCTCACAAAACCCCAGGGAAAAGCAAACGGTGCGCCCGCCAGAACCGTACTCAGATCATTTTCCTGATTGGTTTCAGTGTCGAAGGTATTTGTCGACGAAACAATTTCAGCGAACCCCAGGTCGTACTCTAACGTGAGGTTAAAAGCCGTGAACTCTGTACTCGAAAATTGTGGTTTAAAGGAGCTGCCAATACCAATGTTGTCGCGACTTACCGACAAAGGAAGGTCGTCAGGCTCACTTTTTTGATAGATGGCATTGAATGTTGCTGAAAAAACATCGCTCGCGTCCCAGCGCAGAGAGCCTCGGATCCCTTGTTCTTCAAGTGCATCGGCTTCGTCTTTGCCGGTGCCAATATTGTCTACCCATCCTTCCTCATCGCGGTAATAACCCACCAAGCGCAATGCGGCAGTTTCGGCGATTGGAATATTCACCATGGCGTTGTAGCGCTGACGCAGAGCACCGGAGGTCGACCCAAAATCTGAGCTGACGGCATAGTCGAATTCACTGGGATCGGCTTTGTTGGTGACAACACGCACGATCCCACCGAGCGTGCCAGAACCGTAAAGCGTTCCTTGCGGGCCTTTCAACACTTCAACACGTTGCGCATCAAAAAGATTCGGCTCTGGGTTTGTTGAGCTGTTGGAGCTGGTTATCGGGAAATCATCGAGATAGGTGGAGACCGGAGTGTTTACATTCTCCGGATTGCTGGAGACTGAGATACCACGCAACTGAAAGTGCGGTACCAGGTTTTTACCCGCCTGAGCGTGTGACAGGCCTGGCACTCGGCGTGCGATATCTTGTGCATCATTAATACCCTGTATCTCAATATCATCCTGACCGAGAACGGAAATGGTCATCGGAACGTCTCGAAGATTTTCAGACCGCTTTCTTGCAGTCACAGTTATTTCTTCAATTCTTGTTGCGCTGGAATCATCGGTTGCGGCGATAGCGGAACCGCCCACCAGCCCTGGACCCAAAAATAGGCTCGCGCCAACAAAACAAAGGGTGAACTTCCTGCTCTTCATGACTCTCTCCTCCAATCCGAACTCAGACTTACGCTAGTAAGTATTGGATCGCAGCAGCACAAGAGTCTATTAACAGATGGCTATCGAGTGATAATCGGAAGTTATCAAACAAAGATAAATGCTATTTTCTCGACTAATTCTGCCCGTGCAAGGCATGAAGCCGGAAGCCAACCCGCTCGATCCTTGCGATACTGCTCCCTTCAGATTGAGGTTCGTCGAGAACACTGCTCCAGCCAATTTGAGTTGTTAGCTCATCGGCCCTTTCCTTATCGTGGCCAGACAAGTCCATGTACACATCCCGAACACGTTGCACTTTCCATGCGGTAAATACGCCGCAATTTCTTTTGTAGGGGTGCCCGAGCAGTTTGATTTCTGGTGTTAGTCTTGCGTTTAACGCCTCTCCTTCAGAAGCAGCTGCAACAATAGGTTGGGCGAGTTCGGTCACGCTTGCCGCGTAGGCGGCGCCAATGGGACCAATGTAAGAAAGATAGTTCCGAAACTCATCGGTGAGCACCAAATCTCCACTCGCCGGTGCGCCGTTGGCCGCTTGCATATTATCGAGAAAGTAACTGAGCGCGCTGGCCTTGGACTTTAAATATTGTTGCGCAGGCCCATGATCTCGGTATTGATGCGCGAAATACCCCTCGAAGAGACAACAATCAACCAAACTTGCACGCGACCCAAAGGCGAATTGTCGCGGCCCTACTGCCAGATTTAACAGTTGGGTCGCCTCCTCAAACACCCGTTGAATGACTTGTCGGCCGGATTCGCTATCTATGCCGAGGCTTGGCAGGTGCCCCTGCATTCTCTCGGCCAACGCATCGCCATTTGACCACTCTTGTGCCGTCGCACGAGCATCCTCGCCGCGCCCGAAAAACTGATTGAATTCCGCCGTTGCGAAACGCCTGCTATCCGCATTGTTCCACCTGGTATGCATGGCTGTCGCGATCCAGAATTCGTCAATAAAGAACTCAACGATTCGTGTAGCAAGCATCAGGACAGGGTCGTTAGGGAAAGCAGGTCGCTCGGGGTGCCGTTGTTCAAGCATGTCGATGATGACGGTCGTATCTTGCATGATCTCGCCATCGTCAGCCTCTAACACCGGAAGCACGGTATATCCCACGACTGGAACAACACGATCCTGATAGGTCTCGATCTCGTACTGCTCGATAAAAGGGATGCGCTTATAGCTCAAATAGGCACGCGTCTTTGCCGAGTAGTAAGACATCATGGGGCCGTAGTGGGTGTACATAGAAAACGAGCCGTGGTTTACCACTTTGTTTGAATATCAAATAGTATTGGTCGACAAACCTCGGATCGTCTATTAACAGTTAGGTATCAGACAATAACTGTCTGTTATCGAGTCCCACCGGTTCCGGCAAAGCGGTTGTTTTTGATAGCCGAGGAATTAATAATGCTTGGTTATGGATATTCGCCAACTACAGCACTTGGTTGCACTGGTCGAACTGAGAACCGTTCACGCCGCCGCCCAAAATCAGCACATCTCCCAACCGGGCTTAAGCGGCAGCATCAAGCGCCTAGAGGGCCACCTAGGTATAACGCTGTTCGAACGCGAGGGGCGTGGTATGCAGCCCAACGCCAAAGGCAAAGAATTCTATCACCACGCAAAGCATATCCTTGAACAAGTACGCTTAGCGCGCGCTGATTTGGCAGGCGAACCTACCAACCTATTCGTTGGTGTTGGTGAAGTCAGGCCCGCCGGTTTCGCTGCGGTCTTGCATGATGCATTGCTGGAGAGCTACCCGAACCTATCGCTGACATTTGTGGAAGGCCACTTCAGATCTCTGTACGCGCAATTGGAGAACGGTGACGTGGATGTCGCGTTTGTTGCCGCAATACCCGATGCCGTTCCCGCGCCTTTGTTGGGCCGCGCATTGGTGCAAAGTCAATGGCGAGTATTCTGCGCCGCTGGCCACCCTTTGAGCCGCCACCGCGGCAGCCAGGTGCCGATTCGCGAGCTGCGAGAATTCAGCTGGGTAAAAAATGCCGCGACGCCCACAGCGACACCCTTTTTTCCGACCTTTTCAGGCCGCAAGAAAAACCCGCTAGAAAACGTACGCTCGGTCACCGCCGGTTCTCAACAAGCGGCAATAGACCTAGTGTTGCATACAAACCTTCTGGGCTACGGTCCTCGAGTTTGCTTCGAGACCGAATTGGCCCACGGACAAGCCGTAGAACTTGATCTACCGATCAAAAAAAGATACGTCACAATCATGGAAGTAAGGCGCAGAGATGCGCGCTCCGCCGTCCTTGACCGCGCGTTCGCGATTGCAGAGGACTACTACGAGAATCATGTAACTACTTGAGCCGAAAGTGAGCCTGGATCTGGCACCGAAACCGATAACAACCTCTTATCATACGATACGAAATTGTTAATCGACACGTCGAAAATGCGGGTGCAATACTGTCGCTCTCTATTCAGAGCAATATGCACATGCAACGTTCACTCGAGAAGGCGAGCGCTTTACTACTGATTGCATCCTTGTCCCCGTCGCTGCCTACATACGCTGCGCAAGGTGCCGAAGAACCGGTGATTGAGGAGATTCTTGTAACTGCCACCCGTCGCGCGGAATCGGTGCAGGATGTACCGATCTCAGTTTCCGTGGTCTCCTCGGACGACATTGCTGCCACCGGCACTATTGACCTGAAAGACCTTGCGGCCCAAGTTCCCAACTTCGTATTTGCGGAATCACCCAACCAAGGATTATCTTTCTTGTCGATTCGTGGCATATATTCTCGAGC
>JBPCXR010000109.1:0-6528 GCA_051027215.1 Pseudomonadales bacterium
GCATAGGATTAGCGAGATCCGTGCCAACTGCTGTTGCGGCATTGTATTCGGAAAAAAAGTAATGATATACAAATGCTTATACCGGATTTCGTAGGCTAAACCTAGGCGCCACAATTGTGGCGGTGCCGCATCGCGTCAGTTGATCTGACGCTGAGGATCAACCTCAGACCCCGATCAAGTGCCCAAATGCGTATACTGCGCGCCGTGGCGCGACCTCCCTTCATCGAACAGCTCCAAAACGCTTGGCAAGAGCAGGATACGCTGCTCTGCGTGGGCTTAGACCCACATATTTCACGTTTGCCTGGGAATGTGTCCCGCGACGCCGAAGGCATGCTGGACTTCGCCATCGCGTTGGTCGATGCAGTGGCCTCTTACGTATGCGCATTTAAGCCTCAAGCGGCGCACTTTGGCGCAGCGGGCGCTGAACAACAACTGCAAAGACTCATTGCCTACATTCACGAAGCCCACCCACGACTGCCGGTCATTCTCGATGCTAAACGCAGCGATATTGGCGACACTGCGGCCCTCTATGCCCTTGAAGCCTTTGAGCGCTATGGCGCCGATGCAGTGACGGTTAACCCGTTCCTGGGGCCCGAAAGCTTGAGGCCGTACCTGGCTTTCGAGGACCGAGGCGTGGTCGTGCTGTGCCGAACGAGCAACGCTGACAGCGATTGGCTGCAAGCAGCGGATCCCGCCGACCCCGCCTATTTGCGCATTGCGCGCTCGGCAACCCAATGGAACACAGCAAACAATGTCATGCTGGTCACTGGCGCAACTTATCCTCATGAGTTAGGTACGGTACGCCGGGCGGTAGGCGACATGCCGCTGTTGGTCCCAGGCGTAGGTACCCAGGGCGGCAACTTGGCTGAAGTCATCAAGCAAGGCTGCACCGCGGATGGCACGGGGCTGGTCATCAACGTCTCGCGCAGCATCTCTCAGGCGAGCGATGGGGACGATTTTGCCCAAGCAGCGGCCGCTGCCGCCGCCCACTACGGGGCGCAAATGCGCCCCAGTCAGATTCGGCTCAATCGCTAAAATCGGACCAGATCGGACAGTGATCCGATGGCTTCTCACCGCTACGAATATCGTAGTCGATGCCGGTTTCCGTCAGCTTCTCACGCAGCGATTCGGTCACCAGTATCAAGTCGATGCGAAGCCCCCGACGTGGCTCTCGCTCGAAGCCGCGGCTGCGGTAGTCAAACCAGGAGTAGAGCCGCTCGTCTGGATTATGCAAGGCGTAGCTATCGTGCAATCCCCAGCCTGTGATGCGGCCGAGCCACTCACGCTCTTCAGGTAAAAAGCTGGCCTTGCCGCTTTTGAGCCAGCGTTTCTTGTTGTCATCGCCAATGCCGATGTCTTGATCATCAGGCGCAACGTTCATATCTCCGGCGACAATCAGCTGCTCAGCTGGATCACACTGCTCGCTCAAATAGCGGTGCAAGTCTTCGTAATACTCGGCTTTCGCCGGGAATTTGACAGGATGGTCACGGCTGTCTCCCTGGGGAAAGTAGCCGTTGATGATGCGAGTACGCTTATTACCCTGGGTGTAGGTTGCTGCGATGAAGCGGCGCTGTTGCTCCTCAGGTCGCCACGGAAACCCGAGCTGCACATCCTCCAAAGGCTGCTTTGCGAACAGCGCGACCCCGTAGTGACCCTTCTGGCCATATATGTAGCAGTGCGGAAAACCTGCACTTAGCACTGCATCCATCGGAAAGTCAGCGTCAACCACCTTCGATTCCTGAATCGCGATGACATCGGGTGCAAATTTGGCCTCAACTGCCTGCAGTTGATGCAACCGTGCGCGAATACCATTGACGTTGAATGAGATGAATCGCATGAGCGCCTCAAGCTGCGGGGCTGTGCATAGTCGCCAATGACCGAAGCGAAAGCAACGAGTAGACGAGCCTGGCAAAGGCCCTTTCTAAAAGCAAAATTACACAAAAATACATCCCTCCCATGTCGCGCCTTCGACATCGCGATTAAACTCTTGGACGCATATGGCCAGATCTGCCCGCTCTTGAGGCTTCCTCTTGAGGGCTCAATGGCCCACAGACTGATCAGAACACATACACCTGCGAAGGGACGGGCAGAGATGGGTCTGATATGGCACTGGTATGTCCAGGCCCGCCAGACCCTCGATTGGAGTACAGCAGGTGACCCCAGAAGCGGTGTTACATCGCTATTTGACCCTTGTGAACGCGGAGTCCGTCGACCTCGGCCAATTCGTGCGCCTGGTCGGCTTGGATGCCGACCTGCTTGCCCGTTGGCTGCGACTGCTAGAGCTTGAGGTTTCACCACGGCTGCTCAAACGCGGTATCGATGAGTTAGAAAACTGGACATTTGTGGACCTCGCCCAAGCTCAGGCCTGGGCGGTGCTGCCGCCAGGGGATTCCGTGCGGCTGAGCTTCAGCCAGTGGCAACTGGTTTTGCGCAACGCTTGTCTAGCGGAGCAGATTGCCGCACATTTACAGCTAGATGATGTCGAGGCAGTGCGCTGGCGTGTTCACTTAGCCATTTCTGGAGTGATGTTGCCCAACGACGCTGTGCTCTGCAGCCTGATTGAATTTCGCGGTACCCGTCCCGAACTGCTAGAAGACGCGCGCATAGAACAGAAGATTCTGGCATTGGTGGATGCCATGGACAGCACCAACGACCAGCACACCGCTGCGTTGGCCGAGCAGTTGCTGGGAATCCCGGAACACACGTTCGAGCAGCTGTGCAAAGCCGCTGAGCGTACCTGCACCGAGCACATCGAGGGCGTTGGCCTGACCGAGACGCTCCACAGTGACTGGGGCGAAGACTTGTGGGCGTTGCAACAGGTCAACCTCATGGCCGGGCTATTTCTGCAGAGCGGTGACCTGAGCAATCTGTTCGAAGCTCATGCCTTAGCCGCGAAAACTTTGTTCCGCCTGCCGCCGAGGCTATTTCTCGTAGATCACGCCAGTCGCTGCCTCATCAGCGGCGTGAGCGGCGGGCACTCAATCCCGGTACAGTCGATCAGCAGCGGCATAGCAAAAGCGCTGCGGGAAGGACGCGATACGCACCTGGAAGACAGCACAGATTCGGCCGTAGCCGACCGGCAAATGCTGCGCAGCATGGACGCCGATAGAGCATTGGCCGTCCCACTGGTGGTGGGAGGCGAGGGCTTGGGTGTGCTCTTGTTTGCCGAGGATGAGGACGTCGATCAGAGCTTTGCGACTGCCGCCTACGGGCAAGCCCTGGCGCGCTGGTTGTCAGCCTCGCAAGACTCAGCCATCGACGGTATGCGCATGATCTCCAACTTTCGCGAGCAGGAGGAGAAACGCTTGCGCGAAGTCGTGCACGAAGCCAACAACCCATTGAGCATCGTCAACAACTATCTACACATTCTCGAGTTGCGCCTGCAGCACGAGCCCCAGGCGTTGGAACAGCTGCGACTTATCTCTCGGGAGATCCGGCGCGCCACCGAAATCATTCAGACTGCCCGTGAGGTGCCGAAAGCGGCTGACATCGAAGCTTCAACAGCGAAGTTGCAGTACGCCAACTTTGACGTCAACCACTTGGTGCGTCAGGTGTTCGAGGTGCATCAAGGCTACGCTGAAACTCACGAATCATCCTTGCGCATGGATCTGTATCAGGGCGCTCTGAACGTGCGTAGCGACGAACAACGCATCGTTCAGATTCTCAACAACCTCACAAAAAATGCCATCGAAGCCACTTCTGGGGATGACGGCGTGCTGCTGACCACTCGGGGTGGGGTGTTCCGCCAGGGCCAAGAGGGTATTGAGATCGTAGTGCAAGACACCGGGCCCGGATTGTCCCGCGAGGTACTGGCCAAACTCTACGAGCCAAAGCAATCCACGAAAGGCGGAGATCATGCCGGGCTCGGCTTGCATATCGTGCATCGCCTGGTCAATGAAGTGCAGGCCAACATCGATGTGCGTACCGAAACCGGGCAAGGCACCGCCTTTACGCTGTTCCTGCCGCTGCTACTGGACTAACGCCAACGAAACGGCAAGCAGCGGTTTACCCCGGGCGGGTCCACGGCTAGGCTTCGCTCTCGCCAAATAACCCGGACAGCCAATGCCAGAAATCAATGCGCCATTCCAATGGCAGGATCCGTTGTTGCTGGATGCAGAGCTGAGCGACGAAGAGCGCATGATTCGCGACAGCGCGCACGCCTATGCACAGGAGCAACTCATGCCTCGGGTGCTGGAAGCCAATCGCCACGAACATTTTCATCGGGAGATCATGAACGAGTTCGGTGAACTCGGGATGCTCGGTGCTACCTTACCTGCCAAGTACGGCTGTTCTGGGGTCAACTACGTCTCTTACGGACTAATGGCGCGAGAGGTCGAACGAGTCGATTCAGGCTATCGCAGCGCCATGAGCGTGCAGTCGTCGCTGGTCATGCACCCAATTCATGCTTTCGGCAACGAGGCCCAACGTGAACGCTATCTGCCAAGGCTCGCCACTGGCGAGTGGGTCGGCTGCTTTGGTCTTACCGAGCCGGATCATGGCAGTGACCCCGGCAGCCTGGTGACCCGTGCCGAAGTAGTGGATGGCGGCTACCGCCTCAACGGCGCCAAAATGTGGATTACCAACTCGCCCATCGCCGACCTCGCGGTAGTGTGGGCTAAGCTCGACGGTAAGATCCGCGGCTTCGTGGTGGAGCGCAGCTTCGAAGGCTTCAGCACCCCAAAGATCGAAGGCAAGATGAGCCTGCGGGCCTCCATTACCGGGCAAATCGTGCTGGAAGACGTATTTGTACCCGAGGAGAACCTCTTGCCCGGAGTGAGCGGGTTGGCAGGCCCGTTTGGCTGTCTAAACCGAGCCCGCTACGGCATTGCCTGGGGTGCTATGGGCGCCGCTGAGTTTTGCTGGCATGCCGCACGCCAATACACCCTCGAGCGAACCCAATTTGGCAGGCCGCTCGCTGCCACCCAGCTTGTGCAAAAAAAGCTTGCTGACATGCAGACTGAGATTACCCTGGGGCTCCATGCGGCGCTGCGCATGGGCCGCTTGTTAGACGCAGAGAACCTAAGCGTCGAAACCATTTCATTACTCAAGCGTAACAACTGCGGCAAGGCACTGGATATTGCACGGGTAGCCAGAGACATGCATGGCGGCAACGGTATTGCCGATGAATATCATGTGATCCGACATTGCATGAATCTAGAGACAGTCAATACCTACGAAGGCACACACGACATTCACGCCTTGATTCTCGGCCGTGCGCAAACTGGTCTACAAGCGTTTTCTTAGTGACCGGCGGTGATATCACCGTGGCATCGGAAAATGGAAATCTCGTGGATCGTTGACCGTTTTCCGCCGTAGGCAATTGTTGGCTTGCTAGCGCTCAACTAATCTGCCTGTCCATTGGGAAGACAGGACGAGGGAGCGACCACCATGATCAGACTCATCACCGTTGATGACCATCTACTTTTTCGTATCGGGCTGCGTCGCATGCTCTCAGATGCGAAAACCATTCAACTCGTCGGCGAGGCTGAAAGCGGGGAGGTGGCTGTGCAAATGGCTCGTGATTTGCGACCCAATGTCGTGCTCATGGATCTATTGATGCCAGGCATCGGCGGCATCGAAGCAACCCGTCGGATCAATTTGATGAAGCTCGACATCAAGGTCGTCATGGTTACCGGTTGCATCGAAAACCCGTTTCCCCTGCAAGCGCTAAAAGCGGGAGCAGTAGGCTACCTCTCCAAAGGCGTGAACAGCGATGAGCTGCTGTTGGCCATTAAGAAGGCGTTCGTGGGCAAGCGATACTTATCCCAGGAAGTCGCTCATGCACTGGCACTTGGTGCCTTTGACGAAGACAGTGAGTGTCCTTTCGATCAGTTGTCAGGCCGGGAAATGCAGATCATGATGATGGTCGTGAACTGTCACAAGGTGAATGAGATCTCCAGCAACCTACATCTATCGCCCAAGACTGTGAATAGCTACCGCTATCGAATATTTGAGAAGCTCAACGTTTCTAGCGATGTAGAGCTGGCGCTCATGGCGGTGCGACACGGCATGGTCAATCCGGGTATGAATGGCATCGCACAGCAGCTTTGAGCGCGAGATCCGCAGCTGCCGTGCTTGCCCACGCCTAGTGGCGGCACTCGCTCAGCATCGTCTGGAGTTTCCGCAATCTCACAGCGCGCCCGTTCCCGCCAGTGGACCAACACGAGCGCGATTGCTGATCATCGGGTTAGCACCAGGTCGCCAGGGTGCCAATCGCACCGGTCGCGTATTCGTCGGCGATGCTAGCGGTCGCTTTTTGTTTCATGCACTGCACCATTGTGGTTTGGCATCGGATCCAGATCCCTTCAGCGCAAAGCTGATCGGTGTGCGTATAACCAATGTGCTGAAATGCTGGCCTCCGGGCAACAAGCCACAGATCGATGAGCTACAGCGCTGCGGTACTCATCTGCGCCAGGAACTGTCTATGTTCTGGCACGCCGGCGTGCGCCAACCGCGGGGAGTTCTTTGCTTGGGCCGCATTGCCCATGCCCGTACTTGTGCAGCGCTGCAAACGTTGCTGCCTACAGA
>JBPCXR010000110.1:0-14519 GCA_051027215.1 Pseudomonadales bacterium
GTAGAAACACTCAGCAGCATATTCGAGTTGCGGCTGCCACCACTGGGCGATCTCTGGGACCGCGTACAAGTGCGCCACTTTGAGCTGTTCGGCGATACGCCAGTTGAGGACATTCGCTTCGGGCCACCAGCGGACGAAACCTAGCCTATAACGATCAATGAAAGGACGACTCGTCCACTGGTTCGAACACCTGCTCGCCAGTTGCAAGCTTACGAATGTCGCAGGGCGCTTGTTCGAAGTAGACCACCTCTCCCAATAACAACGGCGGATCATCCTGGGTAAACGGGAAGAACCAGGCCATGCGTTGGCTCACCAAGTACTTCGCTGCTGCATCGTCCACTGCATCGCTACGCACTAGGTTGTCGTCCGCGAGCAACGCCGAACCAGGATAAACCTGGTGCCAGGTGCCATGAGCGGCTAAGCCCCAATCCGCGACGGCAAGATGGTCAATGTCGAGCTGCAGCTCGTTGGCACCGCTGTCCGCAAGCCCCTGATAGAAGGTGCGGATCTCGTCCTTGCCGTGCATTTCCGTTGTGCTACCAAGCCCATAGAAACGGTAAACCGCATCCGGACTCACCGACTCCAGAATGCGATCTGGCTGGCCCAGAACTTCCCACTTGATGTGGTCCATCATTACCGCAAGGATCGCCTTACTTCGCGGGTTGCTCTCTGCCGCATGCGCGTCTCTGTAGGTGATCCAGCCTTTGGTGATATCTAGCAGCATGAGCTTCTCCCTTTTGGCTGACTGGTAGGGTGCTAAGGGGATACTACCCGAACCCAAAAGTGGCTGCCGAAGGACTCACCAGTACAACGACCAGAGCTGCATCACGACAATCAGTCTTTGTGCAACACCTGCAAGACAGACATCCCGCCGCTATCCTAAAGGCGCGCCGGAGAAACCCAGGCAGGATCAAAATCCGCCGCCAACAGATCCTCCGGCAGGCTCTTGTCGAGCAACAAGCTGGCCGCTAGGCGCGCGGTTGCCGGCGCGGTCTGTATGCCGTGGCCACCCTGCCCGCAGAGCCAAAAGAAACCGTCGCTCTCTGGATCAAAACCCACGACAGGTGTGCGGTCTGCAACGAAGCTACGCAAACCGGCCCAAGTGCGCTGTACGCGCGGATTTTCCAATTGCAAAGCCAATTCAGCAAAATGTACCGCGTAGGCAACGTCCAGTTCCGCCGGTTGCGCATCCGTCGCTGCAGATGGATGTTCATCTGCCGGCGATATGAGAATGAGCCCTGCGTCTGGTTTGAAGTAAAAGGATTCGTCATTGCACAAAACCAAAGGCCAGTCCGATACATCGATTCCCGCTGGTGGCTTAAGCAAAACGGCAGTGCGGCGCATTGGCGCCAAGCCGATGGGCTGTACTCCAGCTTTTCTCGCCAGCTCATCAGCCCAAGCCCCAGCGGCGTTCACGGCAATGGGCGCGCGGAACGCACCTTGCGTAGTTCCAATGTGCCACACCCCGTCTTTGCGCTTCATCGTTTGTACTTCAGCTCGACAATGAACCACGCCATCTCGAGCAGAAATGCTCCGGAGGTAGCCTTGATGTAACGCATCCACATCAATGTCGAACACATCCCGCTCGAGCATCGCGACCTGCGCATAGTCGTCTCTTAACAAGGGGACCAACGCTTGCGCCGCGGGTGCTTCTAGCATCGTCAGGTTGGGCACGAAGCTACTCAGGTGTTTGTACTCCGTTTTGATCGTCGCACCTTCACCAGGTGGGCAAACTGTTAGCAGACTGCGACGCCGTAACAGCGCAACGTTGCAAAAAGCGGAAGGCGGTTGGCTGAGAAACGCGTAACTGGCAAGGGTTAGCCCTCGAAGCGAGGGGTTGTTGTGACCATAGGAAGGAATAAAGGCAGCCGCAGAGCGACCCGTGGCGTGATACCCAGGCTGCGATTCCCGTTCTAGCAGCAGCACCCGCAAGTCTGCAGCAATCTCACTGGCAATCGACGCACCGGCAATACCCGCCCCGATAACGATTACGTCATAGTCGTTCATCTGCTGCTGACAAACACCCGCGCGGCAGCAACCACAGCACGGGCGCAGTCTGCGGGCGTATCACCCCCGGCGAACATATCCAGACATGGGCCTGTAAGTACCTTCGGCTGATTCTGCGCAATCCAATCGAACAACTGCATAAACACCGGTGGGTCATCACCGGAAAAATCCACGGCGGTGATTACGCCCGCGGCGCTGGTCAGAACAAATGTATCTGTGGCTCGATACCCCAGTGCAGTGCCAAAGTCGTCGCTCACTGTGATGGCACAGCGGACTTCGTCGTCTTCCAGCGCACAGGGCCGCCGTTCAAAAATGCTGTAGTTGGCGGCTTGCGCCCAGGCCTGGTAGTACAGCACTTTATCTAGCTGGGTTGTTGGAACCCGAGCAAGTAGGGTTTTCAATGGCCCAGGCTGCCAGTCATAGAACGCATCGATAAAGTCTTCGGCCGCAGATTCCGGCGTTGCGGGGCTCGCACAAGCGGCGAGTAACACGAGCAACAGCACCTGGACTATGATGTTGCCATGCACAACACCGCGGCAAGACTGATCTACTACGGGTTGCAACCGCTGCTCCTGGCCGGGCTCCTGAGTGCCTGGATAGTATACGGCGACGCGCTGGTGTTCTATCCGTTGGCGCTAATCCTGGTGCAAGTCGTTCTTGGCGTGCTCGAGCACTACTACATGGCCCGGCCCGAGTGGCGCCAACCAGCGTGGGAAAAATTTCGCTACGTTCTGGCGGCCGCCGTTTTATATGTCATCGCGGCAAGCCTGGCTGGGGTCTACGACGCTATACTAACCGGGCCTTTGGCAACAGCGAGGAAGGTTCTAGGACTAACGTTCTGGCCGCATCACTGGCCGGCTGTGGTGCAGTTGCTTCTCGTTTTTGGACTAAGCGAGTTGCTCTGGTATTGGCTGCATCGCGCGGAGCATCGATTCTCCATGGTTTGGCGGTTGACCGGACACGGCGCGCACCATGCCTTCAAGCGATTGGCGGCCATCAACTTTGGGCTCAATCACCCGCTAGAGCTATTCGTACTGCTGCTACCTTCAGCCTTGATCGAACTACTGTTCGGCGTGGGTCTGCCAGCAGCCGGCGCTGCGCTGTTGGTCGGTGTGCAGGCATCCATTGTGCACGCCAATCTACATCTCAACTCTCGCCTCATTGGCCACTTGTTAACGACCAACGAGTACCACATACACCATCACTCCGTGGTACTCGAAGAGAGCAATACCAACTATGGGTGTGCCACGATTATCTGGGATCGACTGTTTGGGACGTTTGCGACTGGGAGAACACTAGAAACCGGGACGGGTCCCACCGAACCAACGCTATGGGAGAAGTTCTTGATGCCATGGCGGGAGCCTGAAGACACGCAGATAGCGCCATGGAACTGATCGTATTTGACCTCGACGGAACGCTGCTTAACGCCTCCTCAGAAATATCATCCTACTCCCAGGACACGCTCTCTCGGCTGTCGGAGCGAGGCATTGCTTATACCGTGGCTACCGGACGCGCTCTGCATGCCTCCCGCACCATACTCGAAGGTCAAGGGTTCCAATTGCCTCAGGCTTACAAGAATGGCGTGTTGATCTGGAACCCGGCAGAACAAAACTACAGTCATCACAACTTCTTGACCCTTCCGGAAATTGAGCGAGTTCTAGAAGCAATGCAACGTCAGAAAGTGACGCCCTTCATGTCTACTCTGGAGCCTGGAAACCTGCACGCCATCTATCATCCGCCGCTACTGAACGACGTCGAGGAGCGACTGGCCGCCGACTTTAGATCACGTCCGAACCTAAAAGTGCTGCCTGCGGCGCAGATGCCCGCCGCCGCGGATATCACCAATGTCAGCGCATTGGGAATCCCGCGAGCCATCGATGCAGTGGAGCTAATGGTGGCGGACGAGCCAAACCTGGTTGCTTACGCCGGAAATGCGCTTGAAGGCGCGGAGCTGAACTGGATTGATATCCATCATGTCGACGCCAGCAAAGGCAACGCGATTGAGGTCATGCGGCAGGAACTGGGTGCCAGCAAAGTTCTCTGCTTCGGCGACAGCAACAATGATCTAAGTATGTTCGCTGCTGCAGACGAAGCTTATGCCCCGAGCAATGCCAAGCCAGAAGTTAAAGAGGCCGCAACTGCGGTTATAGGCCACCACGACGAAGACGGTATCGCGCAGTTTCTACGTAAACGATTTAATCTGGGTGATGAGTGAGTTTTATGAACAAAGGGAGAATCCACGATGCCCACGCGCAGCCGAATTACTTTTCCTAACCCTATCGGTCAATCGCTGGCCGGCTCCCTCGCGCTACCCGATCAATCGCCGCGGGCCTTCGTGCTCTTCGCCCACTGTTTTACCTGCGGTAAAGACATTCGTGCAGCCTCGCGCATCAGCCAGGTTCTGGCCGCTAGCGGCTACGCGGTTCTGCGTTTCGACTTCACCGGTTTGGGCGAGTCTGAGGGCGATTTTGCAGAAACGAATTTTACTTCCAACGTCGATGATCTCGTCTCCGCCGCCAATTACCTGCGTCTAAATCACGAAGCACCCAGCGTCCTAATTGGCCACAGCCTGGGCGGCACTGGCGTCCTGGCCGCCGCAGATCAAATACCTGAGTGCAAAGCCGTGGCCACCATCGGCTCTCCGGCGACTCCAGCGCACCTACTGAAACATGTTTCTCCGCGAGCATCGACGGAACCGGACGAATATGGCATCACTGTCTCGATCGCTGGCCGCGATATTCGTCTGCAACAACAATTTGTACACGACCTGTCCCAAGACGTAGTGACAGAACGCGTTAGGAACCTGCGGCGCGCGCTGTTGGTCATGCACGCACCGTTTGACAACATTGTCTCGATCGAACAGGCGAGTTTGATCTTTCAAACGGCCAAGCACCCCAAGAGCTTTGTCACTCTGGATGGTGCCGATCATCTGCTTAGCCAACCGGCAGATGCCGAATACGCAGCCAACGTCATCACAGCCTGGCTACAACGCTATCTTGACGCACCCGAGCGCACAGCTGATCAGCCTGTTGCCGGTGGGCTGGTACGAGTGGAAGAGGCGAACAACAAATTCTTGCGACAGATCACGACTGATGACCATGCCTGGGTAGCCGATGAACCGATCAACGTTGGCGGCGACAATCTCGGGCCGGATCCCTACGAGCATCTGCTCGCTGCGCTGGGTGCCTGTACCTCGATGACGATTCGCATGTACGCCAACCGTAAAGGGTTAAACCTGGAAGATGTCGAAATCGAACTTGCACACAGCCGCGAGTACATCAAGGACTGCGAAGACTGTGAGCAGGGCGACCGACGTATCGATGTGCTCACCCGCAGCATTCGATTCACCGGCGAACTGACAGCTGAACAAACCCAACGCTTGTTAGAAATAGCTGATCGCTGCCCCGTGCACAGAACGTTGGAAGGTGAGCTGCAGATTACCACGCAAGCAATACAGCAAAAGTGAAAGCCAAAGAGTTTCGCTCAATACGAGGCCAGCCAAGTATACTCTGCAGGCGATCTAAGCAAGGAGAGTCTTTATGACTTTACTCATCGGCGGCCTGTTGCTTTGGACACTCGTCCACTTATTTCCTTCCGTGATGCCTGGTGCTCGGGCCAGTCTCATCGGCAAGTTGGGAGAAGGCCCCTACAAGGGACTGTTTGCACTGGATCTGCTGATCGCCCTGCTGTTGATGGTGTTCGGTTGGCGCTCAGCAACGCCGGAGTTCTGGTATGCGCCGCCGCTTCCCGCTAGTCCATTGATTTTCGTGCTGGTGCTCATCGCCTTCGCACTGATGGGCGCGGCTAATGCGCCCACCAACATAAAGCGCCTGCTGCGCCACCCAATGTTGACCGGTGTCATCGTCTGGGGCGTCGCCCATCTACTCGCCAACGGCGATAGCCGCTCGGTTATCCTCTTTGGTGGCCTATCCGTTTGGGCGGTTGTCGCCATCATCACCATTAGTCGACGTGATGGCGAGTGGCTCAAACCGGAAGCCGTGCCTATTCAGAAAGACATTGTGCTGCTCATCATCGGTGCGGTGCTAACCGCTGTCGTCGCCTACTTCCACGAGTATCTCTCGGGCGTACCAATATTTGGGCTATGAACCCGCAGTCCACTCATTGAGCGCAGACAGCCAGGCTTCGGGCTGCTGATCGTGAATCAGGTGCCCTACATCGCCCAATTGGATAACTTGGCAATCGCCAACGATCTTCGTAGTGCGCGCACACTCCTGCGACGTAATGACCGCGCCAAGCTCTGGGTTGCCAACTAGTAAAGTGACCGGGTTCGACAGTCGGGCAAGCACTTCGTCAGTGTTCCACTCTAACGATCCCGCCAGCGCATCCTCCAACGCTTGCGGCTTCATTAGGCCGATCGAATCCAGTCGCTGACGGATCCGCTCCTCACCCATGGTTTCAATTCCAGGCTTTCCAGTATAGGGGTCCGGTGCGGCCGCCATGACCTCGTACCAGTCATCGGGGGTACGGCTACCATCTTGCAAGGTCTTGGCCATCATCACGATGCCGTTGAACAATGCTTCATACGTCTCATCGAGTGCGTTAACGAAGTACAGTGGTGGATCTTCCAGGAACAGGCTCGATACCAGTTCGGGGGAAGTAATACCCACCTGCACGGCGACCACGCCGCCAAGCGAATGCCCTTGCAGGCGCACTGGGCTGTTCACGACCTCCCTAATGAAATGCCGCACATCGTCGGCGAACGCTTCAGTGTCATAACGCGAATCCGGTTTCGATGAATCACCGTGACCACGAAAATCCAGGGCGAAGACGTGGCAACGCGGGTTGATGCCTGCAAACAATGGTTCGTAGCTCCGCGCGTTGTCGGTAATCCCATGCAGCAGCACCAGTGGTACTTCACCACTCGCGCGCTCTAGGTACGTAATGCGACTGCCATTGCCGAGGGTCACGGCTGACTTTTCCATCATGGTTGGTCCTTGTGCGTTAACAATACTGATTGAGATAAATGGTACTTAACCCCGGCAGCAGGCTCAGGCCGACTCAAGCCATTATGCCCAGCCTTGCTCGTGCGGGTGGCAGTGATATAGTCAAGTTTATGTAAGATCGCGACAGGCCGGAATATGCCTCGTCCCCAGCAGAACATTGCGCGCGGATTGCGGGTGCATGCCTTCCTGCTGGTCCTCATCGCCAGCCCAGCGCTGGCGCAACAAACCGCTGCTAACCACTTACGCTTCGACCGGGCGATCATCTTAGATACCACGGGTTTCCAACAACCGCTGGCTGCCTCGACCATGTTCATTCCCCACGGCTGGCAGGTGCAAGGCGGCGTGGTTTGGGGCCAACAGTATGTGTGCACCAACGGCTACGCAGTGAGTTGGACTGCCACATCGCCGGACGCTTATTCGCAGATCGCCATACTGCCCCAGATTGGCTGGCAGTCGAACAACTACGGCGCACCGCCGTCGCAAGGCTGCGCCGCAGCCAACCATTCAGACGCTGCGTCTTACTTGCGATCGTTAGCGCAACAGTGGCGACCTGGCGCGCGAGTGTTGGATTTTCGCCGTCGTCCAGACCTCGAGCGCGAATTGGGGGTGGCTAATACCACCACGCCAATGCCCATGGGGGACATTCGGACCTGGACTGAAGCTGGTGAGGTGCTGTTCGCTTTCAACGATCGCGGCCGCGACATGCGCGGATCGATCTCCGGCGCTGTGTCATTCAACTTCTCTCGTACTGACGCCGGCTTAGGCACCGGCACGATGAACGCCCTGATCGCCATTGCCTATCCCGCTTACGCAGTCGTTGCACCCAATGGCAACCTCGACTTGAAGTTCTATGAAGGTCTGCGGCGAACGCTCAAAGCAAATCCACAGTGGACGGCACAAATTTCTCAACACAACCGCAAGATGAGCGGTATCGCTCTACAAGGCGCCCGCGAGCGCGCCCAGATTACCGCCAACTCAAACAGGGAGCTTGCTCGCATCCGCGACGAGGCTTGGAACTCTTATCAGCAAAGCTCCGACAGGCGAGCGCGAGAGTTCACCGAGTACATCCGCGAGGTCGAGACCTACGCTGATGCTAACGCGCCCGGTGGCACGGTGGAGCTGTCCCAGCACTACCAACAGGCTTGGAAACTGGATGACGGTTCCTACGTGCTCAGCAATGACGTGAATTTTGAACCTTGGAAAGATCTCGGCATCAACGGCGCCCAACTGGAGGCTGCACCATGAACACTCGATCGTTAACTCTACTCTGGGTAACCACCGCTTGGCTGTCGCAACCGGTTCTCGCACAAGACAGCTTCGAGGACCCACCAGCACCACCAAGCGTGTATGGCCAGCAGTCTGGTAGTCAACAGCAACAGGGCTATCCGCAACAACCAGGCTACCAACAACAACCAGGCTATACACCACTGCAGCCGGGCTACCCGCAACAGCAAGGCAATCCACAATCTCAGGACTATCCACAGCAACCGGGTTACCAGCAACAACCAGGCTACCAACAACAGCCGGGGTACTCTCAACAACCCGGATACCCGCAACAACCAGGCATGCCTCAACAGCCGGGCTATTCACAGCAGCCAGGTTACCCGCAGCAACCCGGCTATCCGCAGCAACCCGGCTATCCGCAGCAACCTGGCTATCCGCAGCAACCTGGCTATCCGCAACAGCCAGGCGGTCAACATCCACCGGGTTATCCCCAACAACCGAATCCTGGTGGCAACTCGGGCGGGGGTAACCTGGATCAACTGGCGCAAATGGAACGCCAGGACTACGGCGTGCAGCCCACCAAACAGCTGCATAATGGCGCGATGCACGGTCCCACACCGGCAAGCATTCCAGGTGGCCAGGTAGTGACAACAAAAGGATTGGTAAGCTTGATACAGGGCAATCAAACGCCCTACTTCCTTTTCGACGTTCTAGGCGGTGCCGAACAGTTGCCGAACGCGATGCCCTCTGTATGGTTGGCGCAAGCCGGCACCTATAACGATCAGATCCAAAGCCGGTTCTCCGAGATTCTCAAGCAGGGCACTCAGGGCAACACTCAGGTTCCGCTGGTGTTTTACTGCCTGTCGACCCAGTGCTGGATGTCCTACAACGCCGCTCTGCGTGCGATCAACGCCGGGTACACCAACGTGCTCTGGTACCGCGGTGGCATAGAGGCCTGGAAAATGGCGGGGCTGCCAACGCAGCCCGCACAACGAGGCAACCCACAGCAAGGACCGGGCGGACAGCCTCCTGGCGGTGGACAACAGCCGAGTGGCTATCCACAGCAACAGCAACCGGGCGCCTACCCGGTGCAGAGCGGCTATCCACGGCAGTAGCCCGGGCGCTCGCTCGAGGCGCGGCCTAGCGGCAAGGGATATCTGGATCTTTTTTACCGAAGCGTGAGCCCTTTTGCCCCGCTTTAGCGCCTCTAGGGTTGTAGGCCACTCAATTTCGAGTTCGCCCAACCTAGAGGGACCGAATCATGAACACCAGACTGAAAACCCTAGCCCTTGCCGCCGTGCTGACCTGCGTTTCCGGCGTTGCTGTCGCCCAGGACTACAACAACTGGGGTGTGATTGATCCCTACGGCCTACAGATGCAGGATCAGTGGGGCAACATCCACTACACCGATCCCTATGCTTACGATTCCCAAGTGGACATGTACGGCAACGTGATCAGCAGCGACTACGGCCAGCTGGACCCAAGCCAGGACTACTACGACCTGACCCCGGTGCCTAGCACTTACGGCAGCGGCTCTGGATTCTCGCCTTCAAGCGGCACCTACGTGCCTTACACGAACCCGACCGATTCGCATCAGTCGTTCATTAACTCCATCTGGGAGTAAGGTTGGATCGAGACAGAGGGAACAAAGCGCGGCTCACAGATCGGGCACACCGATAATACTGAGCCGCGTTGTCCTCTGCGCCGATGGCTAAGGCGATCTTGTCCACCCTGGCACCAGACCAGGACCCCAACGTTACCTAACGTTCTCACGCCAAGATGGGATTTTCGCTAGTGCTGCACTGAACCGAGGCTCCTCGCGCACAGGATCGAAGGCTGGGTGGTCTAGGTAGAAAACAATCTGCCCCACGCCAAAACCGGGAAATCGGCGGTCGACGACCGAATCGAAATTGTCTAGTGCAGCATCCACTTTACCCATGGCAACGTTTGCTCGAAACCATATCCAATCGTTTACCGGAGATACCTCGTGAATTCGTTCTAGCTGCTCATACTCTTTTGCCGCCGCCTCGCTCATGCCTGTTAGCGCATAGGCCTCCAACAGCGTCGTGCGCTCAGAGTTAAGCATCTGTGCAGGTACCCGGCTCGCTGCCGCCGCAATCATGGTTTCGGCCAGATCATGGTCACCCTGAAAGACCGCGTCTATGGCGAGATGGGAGTAGGATAAAAACGCATTGGGTGCAGCGGTGGACAGGTGATAATAGTGGCTCGCCAAGGCCCAGTGCTCGGCTGCCGAGAAATTTATGCCAATGAAATACGGGAGATTGAAATTTAGCGGATCGAGCGCAATCGCCCGGTTGTATTGTACCTGTGCTTCCTCTGTTCGACCTTGAGCCATGAGTGAGAGCCCCTGGTAAAACGCGGTAAACGGGTGGTTGGCATTGGCATCGAAAGCCGCTTTGATGTCGGTGAACTGGTCTTCCCAGCGCCATTCCGCGCCGGCCACATGAGCGAGCGCCAGGTGGGCAAAGGCATGGTTTTCGTCTAATGCCAGTGCTCGCTGAGCGAGATCCTTAGTGATGCGCTTGTTGTACGCTTCGACTTCCTGCGTGTACGGCGGAGGCATAACAGACAGGCTTGTGCCGTGAAACATAGCCTTGGCAGCTAGCGCGTCGGAGAAATTTGGGTCTATATCTATCGCATTTTGAAACACTACGAGCGCTTCAACGACTCGAGGCGGTCTTTCTGCGACCAATGCTAACCCGCGCACATATTGCTCGTAGGCTTCAAAGTCTCCGGTTGACGCACCAGCAATCGCGCGCTGTTCCTCCAACGCAAATTCCGCCTGCATCGCGGAGGTGATCTTCAGGGCAATATCGGACTGGATCGCAAAAACGTCTTTGAGATCTCTGTCGTAGGCCTCGGACCAGAGATGCGCACCCGTTGCCACGTCAATCAGTTGAGCGGTGATACGCACCCGTTCACCGGCATAACGCACGCTGCCCTCCATCACCGCGCCGACATTCAGCTCAGCACCGATCGCGGGTATCGACTTGTCGCTACCAACGTAGCGCAACATGGTGGTACGGGCGATAATAGACAGATCCTTGATCTTAGCGAGTTGGTTCAACGTTTCTTCATGCATACCGGCCGCGAAGTAGGCGTTGTCAGGATCTGGACTGAGGTTAGCAAACGGTAGGACTGCAATGGAGTTGTGCAAGACGGTCGGCTTGGGGGCTTCACCGGTTGAACTATCACCAAGCGAAGTGGCTGGTTCCGAGTGCTGACTGACTCGCCCTTGCGACGTGTACACCATCGTGCCAATCGCGATTAGCAACAGAGCGACAATGGCGTAGTCAATCGGGCTGCGCCCAGGAGGAATGATTTCTGACCCATCATCAGCCGACGAGCGGCGCACCCCGTCAGCAGTCAACTCAAAGGCCCACGCCAGAATTAGTGCAATCGGCAACCCTATGGCCAGCAGCACAATCACAACCTTCGCAAACCATTCTGGCAATCCCAAGGGTTCGCCAATAACGTCTACGACTTGTAGCAGCACCCAAGCCGTCACTGCGTACATCGCAGCTACTCGAGTGACCTTGCGCCGGCGCAGTTCCTGAAATAGAGCCAAATTTTCCTCCCGCGAGCCCGAGTGTAACGGAACCCTATCTGACGGGGAATCTGGAAAGCCTGTAGCAGACAGGTCGAGCCGGCCCGGCTTGACGGGCACCCGCCATGTAGCGGTATATTCATGTGGCTCACAACACCTGTCCGCGGGAGGAATTATGCTCAAGGCTCCACCTCAGCTGTTGGGCGCTGTGTTGCTGCTGCTCGGCAGCACACTGTATGCCGTCGACTTACCAACGACAGAACTCCTAGAAGTTGTCCCCGGCCCCCCGGAAACGCGCTCTACCCCGTTTATCGCCTGGGATGAAGATCTCTCTCGCTACCGCTACGTGGAGCAGGAGTATCAGGTGTCCGGTTTCGCCAACCTTTATGAGTACGTCGACAACGCCGCGCAAGACAGCACGGTGCGCGTGCGCGATGCGGACGTACCTTATACAACACGCGTACTGGTCCGGCGTCCGCAGCACGCCAAGCGCTTTAATGGCACGCTGTATCTTGAGGTACTGAATCCCACCGCAGGCTGGGACGGCGACCCCATCTGGCAAAATACCTATCGCCAGATCATTCGCTCGGGTGGCGCCTACGTGGGCGTCACCAGCAAGCCTGTCGCGTTGAATTTTTTGCGAGACGGCTGGGGCTCGACACCGGGATTCGCGGTCCGCAACAACGAGCGTTACGCCAATCTAGAAATGCCTTACTTCGGACAGGTGTGGGACATTTTGAGTGAAATCGGTGCACTGCTAAAAACCCGCAACGACCCACACAATCCGCTGCAAGGCTTCAAAGTCCGCCGCATTGTTTTGGTGGGCTACTCGCAATCGGTTGCCTATCAGGTGACCTACGCCAACAGCTTTCACGAGCGAGCGCGCATGCCCAACGGCAAACCGGTGATCGATGGTTATTACCTTGCCGCCGGCGGCGCCCGAGGTAAGAACGTTAATCGCCCAACACCCGATGAAGAAAGCCTGCCTGCAGGCGATGCCCGCAACTTCGTCAGCGTCAAGGCGCCGGTCGTGCGCTTCCAGACGCAAACCGAGATCGTGAACTTCCCATCGTATACAGTGCGTCAAACCGAGCCGGAATTTCCCCTAGTCAGAACCTACGAAATGGCCGGTGGCGCTCACGTAGACCAAGTAACCAACGATCTCGGCGGAATTGCACTGGCCCGCGATCTCGGTCTACCCAACTTCGGCGCACTGTGTGACTTAACCATCAACCCCATTCGAATCGGCTTTGTGCAATCGGCGTTGCTGCAAGTGACCGAGGACTGGGTCCGCAAACGACGTAAGCCACCACCGAGCCGGCTCATGCAACTAACGACCGCAGCAGACGGCAGTAAGGCAGTCGCCCTGGACCTTGACGGCAATGCCGTTGGCGGCCAACGACCACCACGCTTGGACGTGCCGCTGGGTACCTATCTGCCCACCAACACCGGTGGTGGATTCTGTTTTCTGTTCGGCGGCTACAACGAGTTCGATCAAGCCGAGCTTGCCCATCGCTACCCCAGCCATCGACGCTATGTGCGCAAGGTCTTCTGGAAAGTCGTAAAAAGCGTCTCGCAACGTTTTTTGTTGCCCCACGACGGGGTGACGCTCATCAAGGAAGCGTTGCGCTCGGACATCGGGCGTACTTCCCGCTAGCGCGGCATTAATGCCAGTCTAAGCTTAATCAAGTAAGCTTGCCTGTGGCACAGCGGTGCCGTCGCTCGGTGGAGAAAGGCGTGTATTGCCAGGCTTGTGGTGCAGAAAACGATGACGCGCATAAGTTCTGTGGCGCTTGTGGAAAAGCGCTGGTGCAGGTGTGTGGTGATTGCCAATTTGAGAACGCCGCTGCATCCCGCTTCTGCGGCGGTTGCGGCAAGCCACTGACCGCTGCCGCTGGCCAGACCGCAGAGTCAGACAACTCAAGTGATTCAGCGCCTTCATCGTTAACGCCAAGCGCCGCGGCAGCAGACCCAGAGCGACGTCAGATCACGGTCATGTTTTGTGATCTGGTGGGTTCCACGCAACTATCGGCGCAAATCGATCCAGAAGACTTAGCCGAGCTATATCAGGTCTATCGTCGGGTCACCGAGCAGGTCATGGACGCCTACGACGGTTACGTTGCCGAATACCTGGGTGACGGAATCGTTTGCTACTTCGGCTACCCAGTGGCCTTGGAGAATGCTGCCGAGCGCTGTGTGCGCGCCGCCTTGGCGACCATCACCGCGCTCCAGCAGGCAGAAATGCCGGTGACCTTGAACGATGATCTGGCACTGCGCATTGGCATCGCCACGGGTCTGGTGGTTGCGGGTGATTTGTTGGGCAGCAGCGATAGCTCACAGGTCAGAACCGTAGTGGGCGAAACCCCGAATCTGGCAGCGCGCTTGCAGTCCCTGGCACAACCCGACCACGTCGTCATTGCCGATAGCACGCGCCGCTTGCTGGGCGATGGGTTCTTGCTCGACGAGCTGGAGCCTGTGCAGTTGAAGGGAATTCCCGGCCTGGTAACACCCTGGCTGGTGCGCGGCACTGACAGCAATGCCGCGCTCAGAGCCGCGTCGCGCCACGACAAGGCCATTGTTGGCCGCAGCCACGAGCTTGCGATATTTGCCACGCACTGGCGCAGTGTCGAGCAGGGTCAGGGGCGTACGCTGTTGGTGAGCGGGGAACCCGGCATCGGCAAGTCGCGCCTGGTTAGGGGGTTCAATGAACAGCTGGCCGAGCTACCGCATCGGTGGATCGCGCTGTTGTCTTCTAA
>JBPCXR010000111.1:0-50504 GCA_051027215.1 Pseudomonadales bacterium
CTCTCAAGGACTCAACGCCGGATTGGCCCGAGGCGGTTAGGCCACCACAAGGTGCGCCCAACGTCCTGCTCATCATGGGCGACGACATCGGCTTCGGGCACATGGGATCGTTTGGCGGACCGGCGGAAACACCAAACTTTGATCGCATTGCCGAGCAAGGCCTTCGCTTCAATAATTTCCATATGACGCCTGTTTGCGCGGCGTCCCGTGCCGCGTTGATTACCGGTCGCAATGCCCATTCCGTTGGCATGGGGATGGTTCCTGAATTTGCCTCCGGTTTCCCCGGATACAACGCAAGCTACCCGAAGAGTGCTGCTGATGTGCTCCAAATTCTGCGCTTGAATGGTTACGGCACCGCATGGATTGGCAAGTCTGATTCGACGCCAATCCACGAAACCACCACTGCCGGACCATTCACAAGATGGCCGACCAGGGGGGCTGATTATTTCTACGGTTTTTTCGGCCCCGGTGTGAGCCAGTGGTACCCACCGCTCTGGGAAAATACCAGACCGGTGCGGCCGCCAAAAACGCCGGAACAAGGCTACATCTTCGAAGCCGACATGGCCGACAAGGCGATAGGCTTCATTCAGCAGAACAAAACGATCCATCCCGACAGGCCCTGGGTCATGTACTACGCCCCGGCCGGGCACAAGCCACCGATCGCCGCCCCACGCGACCTAATTGAAAAAAATCGCGGCAAGTTCGACGACGGCTACGACAAGATGCGTGAACGCATTTTGGCGCGACAACTGGAATTGGGCATCGTGCCCGAGGGCACGAAAATCGCCCCATGGCCTGAGCGTTTGCCGCCGTGGGATGAGCTCTCAGATCTGGACAAGAAGGTGGGTGCGCGTTGGATGGAGGTTTTCAACGCCGCCGTCGAGCACACCGACTACCAGGTGGGCCGCGTTCTCGCCGCCATTGAGGAGATGGGCGATCGCGACAATACGGTGGTCATCTGGATCGCGGGCGACAACGGGGCAAGCCCCGAGGGTGGGCGGCACGGCATCATGAACAAGATGACCTACACGAACTCAGTCGTCGAAACGTTGGAAGAAATGGGCAAGCGCATGGATGAGTTCGGCAGTCCGACGTCTCATGGCAGCTATCCGGCTGCCTGGGGCTACGCCACGTCCACGCCATACAATTACGGCAAGATGGTGACCTCTGGTGGTGCGATCAGCTCAGGCATGGCGATCTCCTGGCCGGGAAAAATCGAAGACCCGGGCGGCATACGCACTCAGTTCACCCACCTAATTGACGTGGTGCCGACCATTCTTGATGTCGTCGGCGTGCCGGAACCGACGCGGGTCAACGGCATTGAGCAAAAGCCAATGGAAGGCTCAAGCATGACACCCGTTATAGCCGATGCCGGGGCAGATGAGTTCCACACCCAGCAGTACTTCGAGCTGACCGGCGGACGTGCCATGGTCAAGGACGGCTGGTGGGCCATCACCCGCCACGGCCTGGATGGCGTTTCCGGCATTCAAGCCGGACCCATTCCGTCTTTCGAAGATGACGTCTGGGAGCTTTTCAATAAGAACGTCGATTTCAGTCTTTCGACCGACCTCTCGGCCAGGTACCCGGAAAAACTCAAAGAGTTGCAGGCGCTATTCGAAGTAGAAGCACGCAAGTACCAGGTTTACCCGATGGCCGACAACGCACAGGACTACCTTAAAGTCGAAAAAACAAAACTCGTTGAAGGCGACAAGGTGAGCTATGGCCCGGGTACCATCCGCCTGCCGGAGGATGCGGTTATTGACATTAAGAACCGCTCCTTTTCCATTGTCGCCGAGGTCGAAAACCTCGATGGCAAAGCCAAAGGCCTGATTGTGACCAACGGTGGAGAGACCGGCGGTTATGCACTCACCGTTGAAAATGGCAAACCGACCTTCCACTCCAATTACCTCAGTCTGGAACGTTACACGATCGCCTCAAGCAAGCCACTGCCCAAGGGCAAGAGCACGATCCGCGTCGACTTCGCCTACGACGGTGGTGGCTGGGGCAAGGGTGGCACGGGCACGCTGTCTCTCAATGGCAGGCGAGTGGGACAAGGCCGGATCGAGAAGACGGTGCCATTCCTCTATGCGTTTGATGAGAGTTTCGACGTAGGTGAGGACTGGGGCACGCCCATCTCGCCAACCTACAAGGTGCCGTTCGAGTTCTCCGGCAACATCAAACAAGTCACCATTGAAGCGAAATAGAGTCGACCAAATTGACAAAAAGAACGATCCGCAACGGCTGCCTGACGCTTATCTTCTGTTCCATCGGATGGCCGTCCACTTGCCTTGCGCAGGATGAATGGGAGTTCAAGCTGGCGCCATACGTTTGGGCCACTGCACTCGACCAGGAGATCAATGCGAACTTGCTGCCAGCACCGATCAAGTCCGAGAGTTCATTCAGTGACTTGCTCGAGAGTCTCGATGGCGCGCTGCTCGTTGCATTCAAAGCACAGAAGGGCCGTTGGGCAGTCAGTAGCGACCTGGCCTATATGTCGCTCTCGCTGGAGAGCCCGGCGAACTCGGACGTGGAGACGACGTCGCTGTTTTGGGATGCACTTGGTCGGTACGAAGTGGTTCCAGACAGTCTAGAAATCACCGGCGGCCTGCGTTTCATTGACGTTGATATCGACGTGAACACGTCAAACCCGGTGGTGCCGGACCTACGCCTGAACAAGGACTACCTTGATTACATTGTAGGCGCGAAATACACGTTGGACCTCTCGTCAAAGTGGGAACTGTCGTTCAGTGGTGACGTGAGCCTGGGCGGCGATACGGATTCCATGTGGATGGGACAGATCATGCTGGGGCGCCGGTTCTCCGACAACAAGACCCTGTTATTTGGCTATCGTCGTGTCGAGATCGATCTGAAAAGTGACGGATTCGCCGGCCGGATCGATACCGACATCATCATGGACGGCATTGGCGTGGGATTTCGTTTCGAGTACTAGGCTGCGAGGCGGCAGCCAAGCGCAAAAGTAGACAGACTCGGAAACGCCGTTTGACCGGTTGCCATTGGCCGAAGCGAGCCACCTGAAACATCTTTATGAAGCGAGTTTGACTGCCCACTTTGGAGTGCGAGTTCGATTTAGGCTGACGCTGTCTATCAGCTCATATACCGCCTGCCACACCTAGTTCCCATCCGCACCACCTATTCAAATGGATTGCTTGCGCCATCAGGCAACCCAACGTCGAAGCCATTGAGGGTCATGGAAACCAAACCATAAAAACCACATAAGCCTATGAGCTCAGCAACCCCGGTTTCTCCAAACTGTGCCTTCGCCTTAGCAAACGTTGTTTCTGCCAGAGTTTTCATGGTGTGCAGTTCATGGGCCAGTTGGTATGCCGCTTGATCACCGGCGTCCGCTAAGCTGGGCACCGCGCCTGCTTTGATCGCTTGTATTACGTCTTCCGGAACACCCGCTTCCCGTGCCATAGGTTCATGAGCGAACCATTCGAATTGTGCTTGCCAAAATTGACCGGTCGCTAAAATGGCCAGCTCAATGTAGCGCCGCTCTACGCTGGAACGAAAGCGAAAGAAACCACCAAGGCCAACCAACCGCTTACCCATCTCTGGACTGCGTAGCCAAACATCAAATGGCCCGCCAATCTGATCATCTTTAGGCCTAACAGGTCGATTTGCGACAATGTCGTCGTAGGTGGCTTGTTGCTCAGGGGTCAGCTCGGCGTAGGGTTTTGCGTCTAGTCTGCTCATGGGGAAGTACTCTGTGGGCTCAACGAAAGAGCTTAATCGGAAAGATCGATGAGCAAAACGGGGAGTTTGAGAACTCTCAGGCCACAGGCGACGACGACTTGGCAGGAGTGGTATGGTCGCGCCTACTGTCTTTTACCCAACGCGTTTCGGCTGCAACTGTCCAAACCGCCATCGAAGAGGCCTCGCCCATGAGCATGATCGGAAAGCTATTCAAATGGTTGCTGTACCTGGTACTGATGTTGGCCGTCGTCGTGGCCGTTGGACTGTTCGCTATGCGCTTTGCCGACGGTCCGGCGGAGATCATTGCTGGCGGTCCGTTCAAGACCGGCGAACTGCACCAGGGCGCTGAACCCGACTGGTCGTTTCTGAAAGATCGCGAAGAAGTGGAGTTCCAGCTGCTTGAGCCAGCACGATCGCGCACCACCTGGATCGTGGAACACGAAGGTCGAATCTACATTCCCAGCGGCTACATGAATACCAGCTTTGGAAAAATTTGGAAGCAGTGGCCGCTGGAAGCAGAAAAGGACGGCCGCGCCATCCTCCGGGTCGATGGCAAGCTCTACGAGCGGCGTCTGCTTCGTCTGAACGAGGGCGAACAATTGCCCACCATTGTCAGTGAGCTTGGGCGCAAGTACATGGGCAACGATGCAGGCATGGTCGAGGGCGGGCTGGCGCAGATTCGCGACGGCAATCTCTGGATCTTCGAGTTGGCACCACGCTAGCGGCCGCTATGCAGCCCGTAGACGTCATCGTCCTTGGCAGTGGCGCATCGGCCTTAACAGCAGCCCTGGTCGCGCACGGCCATGGGGCATCCGTTGCCGTCTACGAGAAGGCTGCGCACATTGGCGGCACCAGCGCCTGGTCGGGGGGCATGATTTGGATTCCGAACAACCATCATGCCCAGCAAGCGGGCGTTGAAGATTCCGCGGAAGCTGCTCTAACCTATCTAAACGCACTGTCTCATGATCTGATCAATGAGGATCTGGCCGAGGCATTTGTTCAGCACGGTCCAGAGATGGTGCAGTGGCTAGAACAGAACACGCCAGCCAAATTTCAGTTGGTGCCCGAGTTTCCTGACTATCACCCAGAACACCCAGGCGGTCGTCCGGATGGCGGCCGATCACTCGAGTGCCCGTTGTATTCCTACGATGAACTTGGTGAGCACAAAGATTGGGTCACCGTAGGACACAACTACGGTACTGCACCGATCACTATGGAAGAATCGCACCTCGGTCGCGCAGTTCCCGTTCAGGTGAGCACGGCAGAACGCGAGCGGCGAGCGCGCCATGACGAACGCGGTTGCGGGCAGGCGCTCATTGGCCGCTTGTTCAAAGGCTGTCTTGACCGAGGGATTGCGATTCATCGCAACAGTCGAGCCACCACGCTGCTGCAGGATAACGGGCGCGTATGCGGCGTGCAGATTGAACTAGAGAATGAGCTGCATGATGTGCACTCGAACAACGGCGTGATTCTTGCCACCGGTGGTTTCGAGTGGAACCGCGATTTGGTTCGAACGTTCTTGCGCGGACCGATGACTAGCCCAGTTTCTGTGCCAACCAACGAAGGCGACGGTCTAATCATGGCGATGCGCTTGGGCGCCGCACTCGGCAACATGCGGGAAGCCTGGTGGATGCCGGCGGTGGAAGCACCCGCAGACCAAGACAATCAACTACAGCCCGCTTACCTGTTCGCGGCCGAACGTGCGCGGCCCCGCTCGATCATGATCAATCGTTACGGCCGCCGCTTCACCAACGAGGCCAGCAATTACAACGCTTTTGGCGCTGCTTTCCATGAACAGGACGTTGCTCGTTTCGACTACCCCAACCTGCCCTGTTGGTTCATCTTCGACCAGGTGCACCTAGACACCTACGGCTTCATCAATACCCAGCCTGGCCAACCGGTTCCAAACTGGGTCACCAGCGCCAGGAGCGCCGCCGAACTCGCCGACAAACTCGGAGTCGACGCCGAGGGTCTGAACGCGACCCTAGCGCATTGGAATCAAGCGGTGGAAAACGGCAAAGATGAAGACTTTCATCGTGGCGAAAGCGCCCACGATACCTGGTGGGGCGACCCTGAAGTTAAGGGGGTACCGGCAGCAACGCTGGGGCCACTCGACACACCCCCTTACTACGCCGTCGAAGTAAAGAGCGGCGCCCTTGGTACCAAAGGCGGGCCACAAACAGATGCGGTTGGCGCTGTGCTAGATGTCGATGGCCAGCGCATTGAAGGCTTATACGCTGCCGGCAATGTCATGGCATCGGCCATGGGCATGACCTACGGCGGCGCCGGTGGCACGCTCGCCCCAGCGATGGTCTTTGGCTTTCTCGCCGGTCGAGATGCCGCCCTGGGCAGCGCTTAAACTGCGCGGCAATCAAGCCTTCATGCGATAACGAATGGGCAGGCTCTTGAGGCCGCCGACAAACGTAGAATGCATGTAGCGCGGTTCGCCGGCGAGCTCGATGTGCTCTACCCGCTGCAGCAGCGCTCGGTACAAGGCCGCCATTTCCATGCGCGCCAGGTGCTGACCGAGACAGACATGAGCACCAAAACCGAACGCCAATTGTTTAGCTCCGCTGCGATCCACGCGAAACGCAAAAGGATCTTCGAAAATCTCTTCATCACGATTGGCAGAGGGGTACCAGAGAATCGCCGATTGACCCGCTTTAATGGTCCGTCCGCGCAGCTCGAAGTCCTCTGTCGCCGTGCGCATGAAGTGGCGCACAGGAGTCACCCAGCGAATCATCTCGTCGATGGCACCGGCCATATGGGCGCCCGGGTCTTGTCGCAATTTCTGTAGCTGGGAGGGGTTTTCCAGCAGCGCAAGCAAACCACCAGCTGTGGACGAACTTGTGGTGTCGTGACCCGCAGTGGCAACGATAATGTAGTAACCGTTGGCTTCAAGCTCGCCAATGGGCTCGCCATCGATGCTGGCGTTGGCAATGACTGTGGCCACATCATCGGTGGGTCGCGCTCGGCGCTCGCGAGTGAGATCGGCGAAGTAGTTTTCGAAATCTTGCACCACTGCCATGAAATCCGTCATTTCAAATGAACGGTTTACGTCTGGGTCGGAGCTGCCAAAGAGTTCCTGGGTGAGCTTCATCATGAGCGGCTCATCTTCTTCCGGCACGCCAAGAATCGACATGATCACCCGCAGCGGAAACCACACGGCAACGTCTTTCACAAAGTCGCATTCGCCACCGAGTTCTGCCAAACGATCGACGTAGTGGTCCGCTAGCTCATCGACTCGCTGTTGTAGCTTGCGCAGGTTCTTCCCCATGAACCATCCTTGGGTCAACATCCGGTACTTCATGTGATCTGGATCGTCCATCTGCACCAGCGAGCGCACCAGGTGCTTGCGACCACTCAGCGCCTGCACCATCTCAGTCACCATTTTCGGGCCGAGGGTCGGGCGCGGGTCGTTCAGGAAAATCGCTTTGTGTTGCTCGAGGGTTTTAATGTCTTCGTATTTGCTGATCGACCAAAACGGCTCAAAGCCTTCGGGTTCCAGGTAGCGAACCGGATCGTTCGCTCGCAGCCAGCTTAGCTGTTGGTGCACGCCTTGTTCATCGGACCAGAACGCCGGATCAACTAGGGCGTTATCAATTTCTGGTGATTGGCTGTACAGCGGCATCGAGCGTTCTCCGACAGATGGATTAGTTTCGGTGCGACAGTCTAACCGCAGGACGCGGCTTGGCTATTTATATGAAGTATCTAGACTTTCTCGCAGCAAGGACTGCCGCGTCGGCATGCTGCGTCCGAACGGACACAGCAGGGGGTGGGCGGTTGCAGTGCCTACTTGGCTGGCTTACCACCGCTTTTGATGCAGGCTTCCATGGAGGGCTTGGCCACATAAACCTTGGTTTCCCAATAGTCTTTGTGGTCCGGAGCCAGGCAACGACCATCTAACGTCTTCTTGATGGTATCGCCATCCGCAAAGCTTGCACCAGAAACGCAGATCGTCAGTAGTGCTCCCGCCAGGGCGCTGGATTTTCGTGCTCGCGACATCATTTTCCTTCCAGAAAAACACGGACCCTCAGTTTGCCTGATCCTGGGTCCGACAGTGGGAAACGTCCCTGTAACTGTGTCACAGGTCTCACCCGCTCAGCCTAGATCCTGCCATTGAAGGGCTAAACAAGCTAGTTTTATGCCTAGCGCGATTGAATTGCTGGACGATCGACCCCACCTATCCTGCATGGAATTCCGCGACTACTACCAAACCCTTGGCGTCGCTCGGGACGCAGACGCTGACGCGCTCAAACGTGCCTATCGTAAGCTGGCGCGCCGCTATCATCCGGACGTCAGCAAAGAAGCGGACGCAGAGGAGCGCTTCAAAGCCGTAAATGAGGCTTACGAGGTGCTGAAAGACCCGGAAAAGCGGGCCGCTTATGATCAGTTCGGGGAGAACTGGCAGCAAGGCCAGAGCTTCGAGCCACCCCCGGACTGGCAGGCGAACTTCGACTTTGGTGGCGGATCATTCTCCACCGGGCGCGGCGCCGAGTCCGGTTTCAGTGACTTTTTTGATTCCCTATTCGGTGCGCGCGGCTCGCCCTTCGGCGCCCAGCAAGCGCGACCGGCCAACGATGTCGAAGCGCTACTGCAGATCAGCATCGAAGATGCCTTTCACGGCAACCGTCGCGCCATATCGCTGGCCTTGCCCGGCGCCAACGGCATGGGCCCGCCAGCAACCCGAACCCTTAATGTGAAGATCCCTAAGGGCATTCAGGAAGGGCAGCGCATTCGCCTGGAAGGGCAAGGGAATCAGGGCCCAGCGGGTCGAGGCGATCTATTTTTGCGGGTGCAGTACCTGCCGCACCCGCAGTTCCAGGTTGACGGCAAGGACGTCACCGTGACCGTACAGGTCCTGCCCTGGCAGGCTGCACTGGCGCGTTCGGTGAAGATTCCCACCTTAGGCGGAGAAGTTTCTATGAAGCTGCCCACCGCAGTACGCTCCGGCCAACGTCTGCGCCTGAAAGGCCGAGGCTTGCCAGGCTCGCCTGCAGGAGATCAATACGCCATCATCGAGATCAGCGTACCAGCGGCCACCGGCGATGAAGTCAGAGATCTCTACGAAGCACTCGAAGCGGCCCACAACAAGCGCAGCAAATAGCGCTAGCTTAGTGCGCGTGCTGGCGCACCTCTTCCCAGCACAACCCACTACGGACAACTGATATGGAATGGGACTTTCTGTTGGCAACCCTGATCAATCTTGGGTTGAACTTGGCCTATACGATCCTGGCCCTGGCTGTCGGCGTGATCGCCTTGCGCGCCATCGACCGGCGATTGTTGACCCGCATCGACATCGAGGGCGAGTTGAAGAAAGGTAACGTCGCCGTCGCGGTTTTCGCTTCGACGGTGCTGATCTTCGTCGCGCTGATCGTCGCCTTTGGTTTTCGTGGGTGAAATTCTCGCGGCTAGATCTGCTGATTGGTGCAGTCGGCATCATACTGATCCTTGCACTCACCACTGCGGAAAATAACCTGCCAGGTGAATATGGCACTGCGGTCGACCTGGCGCTGGAAGCTCTAGAGGAAGACAACCCCGGCCCCCGCACCACCCAAGGTTGGGTGGAGCTGGCCAGTGACGGCCAGCGCATTTCTGCTGCGCGCTTGGTGCGGACTTTACCGCGCAGCCTGGATCTGCACCCAGTGCCCGTCATCGCCAGCTTAGGCGCGGAGCGCAGCGCGGTCGGTCTGGCCCGGGGTGTAGATCGCAATTACCACGTCTGGCAATCGTTCCTTGAAGGCTACGTGCCGTTCGAGACAGAGAACATCTGGCTTCCATTGCTTATATTGGCCAAACGCAAGACTTACGCGCTCGATCACGATCTCTATCGGCTCGCGCCCGATGCCGACATCTGGCAAACCAGCCGCGAGTCGTTCCGACTCAGCAAAGGAGACTGTGAGGACCACGCCGTGTTGCTCGCCGATTGGCTGGTCGGATTGGGGGAACGGGCCAGAGTGGCGGTCGGCACGCTCGAAGGCGGCGGCCATGCCTGGGTCGTACTATTTCGCAACGGCAAGGAATACGTTCTCGAAGCCACCCAAAAACACGGAGTTACCGGGCTTAGATCCTACCCATTAGCCCGCACCAAACCCGAATACCAGCCTCGCTACCAGTTTGATCGAGAAAACTTTTGGGTTAACACTCGCTCCGGACCAACCACACGCTACGCTGACGAACGCTGGCAGCTGCGCAGCCGCTTCCGCCTATAAGCGCAGTATCAGCCCGCTTCGATGACGTGCAGTAGCGCCTGCTGGTTGGCATAGCGCGACTCTAAGGGCGTCAGCACTTCGTCCAAGACTCGGCTCACCTCGGTGCAGTTACGAATCATTTCAATCTGCGGCCAAGTAGCGACTTCTCCCTCACGAATCAAGTACCGAGTATCTTCTTCGCTGAGCACCGAGAGCAGTTTACGGGGATCCCAGAAGCGCCGGCGCGGCAAGATATTGATGTCGGCGGTGTAGTCCTGCATGGCAACGCCATAGCCCATGCGAGTAATGAGATTTAGCGGATACAGGTTTTTGGTTACCGACAGCGCAACGGGGTAGGTGGCACGGAACCACTCTTTCATCGCCGTCTGATAGATGTTCCAGCCTCGCGCGAACAGGTCATCTTTGTTCGGATCAACCACCCGCCAGAGCACCGCGGGATTGGTTTGGCTGGTGATGAAGTGGTTGACTCCGTACAAGCGCGACAGGCGCTTGGCCGGCAGATCGTCGGTGACCGAGCCATCCACCCACTGCCGGGTAGGAAGATAGGGTTGTCGCTCGCCGTGAACATTCTTCGCCGCCAGGGTGACAGCCGGAAAAATGCCAGGAATAGCACAGGAGGCCATGACCGCTTCCCGAATAAAAACGTTGGGCGACGTTACAGCGTTCAGCAAACGCGACATCTGATGCTGGTCCCGCGGCGAAACCGTAATGTTGATCTTATACCCGGTTTTTTCGAACGCTTCGGCGAAGGTAAGGTCGGGAATCAACGCTTCGACCATGGTCCGCACGCGATCGATGCTGAGCCGCTCATTGGTTTTGAGAGTCTGTATGCCCTCTTCGCCAAAGTCCTGAAAGACGCTGGCAACATTCGCCGGGTCGAACAGCTCGTTCAGCGTTGCATCGTCCTGGGTACCGATGACTGATGCCACCATGGATCCGGCGCTGGCGCCCGATAACACCTCCGGTAGCAGCGATTGCTCATGCAGCGCTTTAACTACGCCCAAATGGAATGGACCCAGCGCTCCACCACCGCTGAGCATCAGCGCTGAACGGCCAAAGCACAGGTTGGCACGACGGAAGAAATCGAGTTTTTCCAGAAACGGGATCTCTTCGTCGTCGGTGTTTGCGACCTGACGAATTGCCCCACTCATTGCCTGTAAGTATTCGGTAATCAGGTCCTTGGTACCGAACATCGCTTTGCTATAGAGCGCCGCAGAACCGATCCCACCCATGTTGCCGTGTACGCCCTCGTTCAAAAAGAACAACAACTCATGGGGGTCACCCAAGTGCGCCAAGCGATTGAGCTCGTCCAACCTGCGGCGAATGATTCGATAGTCGTAACCGCTGCTAACTTCCTGTTTCTTCCAACGGCCCGCGCCTGAGCGCTCATCGTGGGCGATGGCCGCTGCCCGCCACTCATCGTACGTGGCGGCAGAGTCCATGCTGGTGGCTGCTCGTTGCCGGCGCGTGGCTTCTTGCGCCTTCTCAAAGTTCAGGGTGCTGATTTTGGCAGTCTTGGTGCTCAAATAATTTGCTCGAAAGTTGTCAATCTGGGCACCTTACTGGGACCGTTGGCAGAATCATAGAACCACTCGGCAGATCAGGTAAGGAATTTGCAAAACCGCTCAAATCACTGACGTTGTCGCGGCTTAGACAGCCCCTGAGGCCGCGCTCCACGCCTCCGAAACGCCGTTACGCACTAGGTCCTGATTGACTGATCAACCGCTCCAGATCAGCAGCCACTGCCTTGGGAGAGCGCGAACGCCGCGCCACAAAACCATAGAACACAGGCACCACAAACAGCGTCAGCAACGATGCACAGAGCACACCGGAAAAAATGACGATGCCGAGAACATTGCGGCTCTCTTGTCCGGCACCTGTAGCAAAAACCAACGGTAAAGCGCCTGCCACGGTGGAGATCGTGGTCATCATGACCGGGCGCAAGCGAATGACAGCCCCTTCAACGATCGCCTCGTGGAAGTCCCGCCCGGCATCACGCAACTGGTTGATGAACTCGATGATCAGCACGCCGTTTTTCGCGGCGATGCCAATCAGCATCACCATGCCAATCTGACTGTAGATGTTCAGCGATGAGCCATTCAAATAGAGTCCGAACAGCGCTCCGGCGATGGCCATGGGAACCGCCAACATGATCACCACCGGCTGCAGAAAACTCTCGAACTGCGCGGCGAGCACCAGATACACGATCAGGAGCGCCATGGCGAAGGTGAAGAGCAAACTGCCTGCAGCTTCTTTGAACTCTAAAGACTCACCTTTGTAGTCAATCTGGGCAGATTCTGGGAGCGTTTCCTTTACTGCTGTTTCGAGAAAGCTCAAAGCGTCTTCGAGTGCATAGCCAGGCGCTAAATTGGCACTCAGCGTAACTGCCCGCAAGCGGTTGTAACGCTGCAAATTAGCAGCACCTGAAGTTTCCACAACCTCAATCAAATTTGCCAAGGGAACCAGTTGGCCGCTGTCGGCGGAACGCACATAGATGTTGGCCAGATCGCTCGCTGATGCACGCTGATCGGCTCGTGCCTGCAAAATTACGTCGTATTCTTCGCCATCCTCGACATAGGTCGTCACTTTCTGCTCGCTCATCATCGTCGACAGGGTACGCCCTACGGTCTGCACAGAAACGCCGAGCGCCGCTGCCCGATCCTTATCAATGCGTACCAAAATTTGCGGTTGCGTTTCTTTTAGATCGGAGTCAACACGCTGCAGGCCAGGATAGGACTCTGCGCGCTCTAAAATAAGGTCGCGCCAATCGGCCAACTCATCGTAGTCCGTGCCACCGATAACGAACTGCACCGGCAGGCCACCACCGCCTCTGGAGAGGCCGGAGCGAGAAAAAGCGAACGCTTGTACTGCAGGCACATCCTGCCAGGCCGCGGTCAGCTTTCTCGCAGCTTGATCCGCGCTGACATCCCGTTCCTGCCAGGGACTCATGGTGATGAAGATGAAGCCGGTGTTCGGGCTGGTCGAGCCAAAGGACGGAACCCGAGACATTAGGCGCTTCACGCTGCCGTCGTCGAGCATTGGCAATACCGGGGCTTCGAGCTGCTTTATCGCCTCCCGCATGCGCTCCACACTCGTGCCTTCAGCAGCGACCACTCGCGCCATGACCATGCCTTGATCTTCCTTCGGTGAATACTCCTGGGGAACCAGCGTTGCCAGCCAGAACGCCAAACCCAGCACTGCTGCCGTCAGGCTAAACACAATCCAACGATGGCCTAAGGCTGCACTCAGCAGCTGGCGATAACCAGCCTCCAGTTTTTGAAAGCCGCGATTGACTCGTTGCGCGAAGCCACCCTCGCGCCCAGTATTGTGTAGTAGCTTGGAACACATCATGGGCGTCAAAGACAGCGCCAGCACGCTAGAGAAAATAACCGCGGCGCATATAGCCACAGCCAGTTCCCGGAAGATCACCCCAACGTTGTCCTGCAGAAAGATGATCGGGGTAAATACGGCGACGATGACAGCAGTGGTCGCAATCACCGCAAAGGACACCTGACGCGCGCCTTGGTACGCGGCCAACAGCGGTGCTTCGCCTTTTTCGATGCGGCGATAGATGTTTTCCAACACGACAATGGCGTCATCGACCACCAAGCCGATAGACAACACCAGGGCGAGCAAGGTAATGAGGTTCACCGAGAACCCGAACAGAGCGAGGGCCACGAAAGCCGCAATCAAACATACTGGAATGGTAATCGCCGGAATGATCATGGTGCGCAGATTGCCCAGGAACGTCAGAATAACCAGGCTCACCAAAACAATGGTGATGCCAATGGTTTGGTAAACCGAGTTGATCGCTTCGCGGATGAAGAGCGAATCGTCGGAGCTGGCAATGAATCGCATATGATCCGGCAAACTGGCATCGACCACATCGATTTCTGCCTTCACCGCTTCCAGGGTTTCCAACGTATTGGCATTGGACTGTTTCGAAACCGCGATCCCCACGGTGGTCCGTTGATTGACGCTAAACATTTCCCGCGTATTCGCCGGCGCTACCTCGACCTTAGCAAGCTCTCCCAGCCGAATGGGAAAGCCGTCGGCGTCACTGGCGATGACCAGCCGACGGAAGTCTTCTGGCTTCACATAGCTACGTCCTAGGCGAACGCGAAACTCTACTGCTTCGGATTCCACCCGACCTGCCGGCAGCTCAACGTTTTCTCTGCGCAGCGCGGCTTCCACGTCGGCGACCGTTAAGGCGCGCGCCGCTAGGGCCAGGCGATCGAGCCAAATGCGCATGGCCGCCCTACTACCGCTGCTGACATTGGCACTGGAAACGCCAGGAATGACCGAAAAGCGATCGACGATAAAGCGCCGGGCGTAGTCGTCCAACTCCATGATCGACATTTCGTCGCTCGACAGGCTGATGTACATAACCGGGCGCGCATCAGAATCCTGTTTGGCGACGATGGGGGTCTCTGCATCTTCAGGCAGTTGGCCAACAATGCGCGACACCCGATCGCGCACATCGTTGGCCGCTTGATCGATGTCTCGGGCCAACTCGAAATCGATATTGATGTACGAAAATTCATCTTGGCTACTGGAGCGAATGCTCTTTATGCCTTCGATACCGCTCACCTGATCTTCTATGATCTGTGTGACTCGACTTTCGATCACATCTGCCGAGGCGCCAACGTAAGCCGTGGCAACAGACACCGTAGGAGCATTGATGTCTGGGTATTCGCGCAGCGGCAAGGCGTTGAAAGACAGCAGACCGAAAGCCACCAGCACCAGGCTGATCACTGTGGCAAACACCGGTCGCCGAACTGAGGTGTCTGACAACCACATAGCTACTGCACAGCCGCTGCAGGTCGCAGCAGCGCGGTGTCCAACAACCGAATGGGTGAACGATCCCGTACCTTGATAGTGCCTTCAGTAATGACCGACTCGCCTTCCTGCAGACCGCTGAGCACCTCGACCCAGCCGTCGTAGCGGCCGCCAGTTTCTACTGCGCGCAAGGAGGCGATCTGATTTGGGCCGTCTTCCTGCTGAGTGACTACGTACACCGAAGCGCGCCCGGAACGGAGTACCAGCGCCGACTCTGGCACCGCCAGCGCCACTCGCTGTCGAGTTTTCAGCGCCACCGTCATCAACATTCCCGGCTTCAGCAAACGCTGCTCATTGTTTATCAATGCGCGGGCTTTCGCATTGCGCGTCAGCGGATCGATGCGTGTATCGATGGTCTGCACTTTTGCCGCGAACGTTTGATCAGGGTAAGCGCTACTTTGTGCCAGCAGGTCGAGTCCGGGTTTTAGCAGCGACAAATGCACTTCAGGTACCGAGAAGTCCAGCTTGATGAGCAGCACGTCATCGAGCGTTGCAATGGGCGTACCCGGCGTAATCAGCGTGCCTGCGCTCACCTGTCGAAAACCCAACAGCCCGCTGAACGGCGCACGCACCAGACGATCGTTGAGTCGGGCGAGCACCGAGTCGTAGCGTGCTTTGGCGGCATTGTGGCGCGCGCTGGCTTCATCGCGTTGAGACACCGGGATGCTGCGCTGACGGTACAGGTTCTGCAGGCGCTTGAGTTGTCGGCGGGTGTCCTCGACGTTAGCTTCGGCTTCAGCCAGCAAAGCAGTCTCTTCGGTATTCGTCAGCTCAATCAGAACGTCCCCAGTCTGCACATATTGCCCGTCCTCAAAACGCACCTTGCTGACCGTATCGGTTACTTTGGCGCTGAGGGTGACTGATTCGTTGGCCCGAGTGGTACCGATTGCCTCAATGACATCGCTGATGTCTCGCGGCGTCGCAATCTGCGCAACAACCGCCGCCGGCGGGCGTTGATAACCGCCCTTTCCGGGCCCAGCCTGACCCACATCGCTTTCGCAAGCGACAAGGCTGATAGCAAGCACAGCGTAGAGCAGAGCGTTTAGGTGGACTCGTTTCATGGCTTGCCCAGTATACGCGTACCGTCAGATCACCACTGCGAAAAACAGATCAAGTGCCCTGAACCCAGCAAGTTGATAGGCTGGGCCAAACACGACGTTTTCGCCCAGGAGATTTCCATGGCTCAGCAACCTGAAACACCCAGCGCTCACCAGGAACAGCGAGAAATCGATGTACTCGTCTGGGGCGCGACGGGGTTTACCGGCAACATAGTGGCGCGCTACATGAATAGCACCTATGGCGCTTCGAATCTGACCTGGGGTCTGGGCGGTCGTAACCAAAGCAAATTAGAAGCCGTGCGTAACGCGCTCAGCGAAGCGGGCGCCGACGCGCCGCTATACCTCGCCGATAGCCACGACCCAGCACAAATGCGCGAGCTAGTCGGCAAGGCCAGAGTGGTGCTGACTACCGTCGGCCCTTATGCCAAATATGGCAACGAACTGGTCGCTGCTTGCGCCGAACTCGGAACACACTACTGCGACCTAACCGGCGAAGTGCATTGGATGCGGCGCATGATCGATGCCCATCAAGAAACGGCGCAGGCCAGCGGAGCGCGCATCGTGCATACCTGTGGTTTTGACAGCATTCCCTCAGACCTAGGCGTCTACTTTCTGCAGCGTGCCATGCAGGACCGCTACGGTTGCGCCAGCCCGTGGATAAAATGCCGCACTCGAGCTTTTAGCGGCGGCTTTAGCGGCGGCACCGTCGACAGCATGATGACCATGATGGAGCAGGCAAAAGACGACCCAGACATTAAGCGAATAATCGCCGACCCCTACGCCTTGAACCCTAGCGGCGCAAGAGAAGGCCTAGACGGACCAGATCGGCAGTCTCCAGAATATGATCAGGACTTTGAGGCCTGGATCGGCCCATTCGTCATGTCGCAGATCAATACCAGAGTGGTTCGCCGCAGCAACGCGGTCATGGGCTACCCCTACGGGCGAGACTTTCGTTACGACGAAGCCTCAATCATGCCCGGCGGCGCGCTCGGCGGTTTCGCCGCAGCCGGCATGAGCCTGACTATGGCTACCGTCAATGCCATGGCCGCTTTCGCCCCGACCCGCTCGCTGCTGCAATCCATGGCACCCAAACCTGGCGAAGGTCCTTCTGAAGAAGCTCAACGCAAGGGCTTTTTCCACATTGAACTGTTGGCGCAACATCCCACTGACCGCAGCAAAGACCTTCGAGCACACGTCAAAGGCGATCGAGATCCGGGTTACGGTTCGACGGCAAAAATGCTCAGCGAGTGCGCCGTCAGTCTGGCTCAAGACGAATCACCGGTAGGCGGTGGGTTTTGGACGCCGGCAGCAGCAATGGGAGATGCGCTGCTCGAGCGGCTCCCCGCCAACGCCGGCGTCACCTTTGAGCTAGATGACTGACGACTCGGTGACTCGCACTGCGCTGATCACTGGCGCTTCGGCCGGCTTAGGTCGAGAGTTTGCTCAGCAGCTCGCCGCCAACGGTTGCAATCTGGTGCTCGTGGCCCGACGGCAAGCGCGACTCGATGAGTTAGCAACAGAACTGGCACAGCGCTACGCCGTAGACGTACAGATCATCTGTACAGATCTCAGCCGAAGGGATGCGGTCGATCACATCGCTGCCGCTGTGGGCGCGCGACAAATCGACTGGCTCGTTAACAACGCCGGCAGTGGCGGCGCAGACCTGTTGGACTGTAAAGACTGGCAGGCTCATGAGGCCTTCTATCGGCTCATGATGACTGCGGTCGCACAACTGTGTCACCTCTATGCGCCAGCAATGCGACAACGGGGTTTCGGTCGCATTGTTAACGTCGCCAGCGTTGCAGGACGCATCGCACTAGCCGGTGGCTGCAACTATGGCCCCACGAAAGCCTATGTGATCGCTTTGTCTGAAGAACTGTCACAAACGCTGCACGGTACCGGCGTACACGTCTGCGCGCTGTGCCCCGGGTTTACTCACACCGAGTTTCACGACGCAGCTGGACTGACCCAGGAAAAAGCAGCTACGCCGAAGTGGCTATGGTACAGCGCCGAGACCGTGGTGCGGGAGGGGTTACGTGCCGTTGAGCGCGGCAAACCTATTCACCTCTCCGGGCGCTTGTATCGTTGGTTGGATCCGTGGCTACAATCGGTATGGACTCGACCTTTGGTCCGATTGGTTAGCCGTTCGCCAAAGGGTCGCTGGCGTGATCCAAACAACGCGACTTCAGCCTAAACATTAAAGCGAAAGTGCACTACGTCGCCATCCTGCAGCACGTAGTCCTTACCTTCGAGGCGCCAACGGCCAGCATCCTTAGCGCCCTGTTCGCCTTTGTTGGCAACGAAATCCTCGTAGGAAATCACCTCGGCGCGGATGAATCCTTTTTCGAAGTCGGTATGTATGACACCAGCGCCCTGGGGTGCAGTTGCGCCCAGCGGAATGGTCCAGGCTCTGACTTCCTTTTCTCCTGCGGTAAAATACGACTGTAATCCCAAGAGCTCATAACCGGCGCGAATCACTCGATTCAAGCCAGGCTCTTCGATGCCTAGGGCTTCTAGAAACTCGGCACGTTCTTCGTCTGCAAGCTCGGCAACCTCGGCCTCGATCTTGTTGCAGATCGCGACCACTTGAGCGCCCTCTTCGGCTGCCAGAGCCATGACCTGATCCAGGCGCTCGTTACCTTCAAAACCATCTTCTGCGACGTTGGCAACGTAGAGCACGGGCTTGGCTGTGAGAAAGTGCAACGATTGCAACGCCACCTGATCTTCTGGGCTCAGCGATTGTGCTCGTAGCGGCGTGCCGTCGTTCAATCCTTCGCGAACCCGTTCCAGCAAGGCGACCAACGCCAGAGCTTCTTTGTCACCAGAATTGGCTACCCGACGACTACGGTCATGGGCACGTTCAAGGGTATCTAGGTCGGCTAACGCCAATTCTGTATTGATGATCTCTATGTCATCCAGCGGCGAGATTTTACCGGCCACGTGTACGATGTTTTCGTCTTCGAAACAACGAACCACATGGGCGATGGCCTGGGTCTCGCGAATGTGGGCCAAAAACTGATTGCCCAGACCTTCGCCTTTGGAGGCGCCGGCAACCAAACCGGCTATATCTACAAATTCCATGGTCGAAGGAATGACTTTTTTCGGATTGACGATTGCCGCGATTACATCGAGCCGCGAATCCGGCACAGGCACAATGCCAGTGTTCGGATCTATGGTGCAGAACGGAAAGTTCTCCGCATCGATGCCAGCTTTGGTGAGCGCGTTGAACAAGGTCGACTTGCCGACATTGGGCAAGCCAACGATTCCACAGTTAAAGCCCATCGTTACTCCTTCGGCGCAGGTTGATCCGGCGCATGCAATGCATTGACTGCCTGTTGCCAGTGTCCTTCTACAAGATCGCCTACCACTGCCTCCGGTAGGCGCAATGCCTCCTCAACAAGGTCGCGCTCTGACCCTGGCATACGCTGGCTGGTCAGGAAGGCGGTCACTCTAGATTTGTCGCCCGGATGACCAACGCCAATGCGCAGGCGATGGAAATCTTTGCGATTACCCAGGTGCGAGACGATGCTGCGAATGCCGTTGTGGCCGTTGTCACCGCCGCCCTGGCGATAGCGCACCTGCCCCGGATCAAAGGCCATCTCGTCGTAAGCAACGAGCAGCTCAGCAGGATCCCATTTATAGAAGCGCACAATGGCGCCCACTGCCTCGCCGCTGTCGTTCATGTAGGTGCTCGGGATCATCAGCCGCAGATCGCGGCCGGCAATGCGGCCACGGCCCACTCGAGCCTTGAACTTGGTCTCTTCGACTAGGGTAACGCCGTAGCGGTACGCCAGCGCCTCAACCCAAACGGCACCGACGTTATGGCGAGTCTCGGCGTAGCTGGGGCCTGGATTGCCCAGGCCCACAATCAGGGCGATGCCACTCATGGGCTGCGCCTATTAGTCGTCGTCGCCGGCAGCTGGTTCCTCACCTGCTTCAGCGTCGTCGTCCGCGGCACCTTCTTCCTCTTCAACTTCATCTGCAGAGGCTACGCGTGGTGCCTGTACGCCTGCCACGGTCAGGTCGTGGTCTTCGCCAAGGCTGAGGGCCACCAAGGTGACGCCTTCCGGTAACTGTATATCGCTTAGATGCACGTTATCGCCGAGGTCAACATTCTCCATGTCTACCTGCAAAAACTCTGGCAGGTTACGAGGCAATGCGCTGATTTCCACTTCAGACATGGTGTGGGTGATCAAACCGCCGCCGAGGCGTACACCCACGCACTTTTCTTCATTGAGGAAGTGTATCGGCACGCTGATTTGCAGCAATTGTCCTGCGGTTACGCGCATGAAGTCTATGTGGGTAACAATGCCCGTGGCCGGGTGCCGTTGCACATCTCGCACGATGGTGCGTTGAGACTCACCCCCCATTGACAGATGCACAATCTGCGACGCAAAGGCTTCGTTTTCCATAACTTTGACCAACTCGTTGGTCTTCAGGGTCAGGGTGACCGGCGCATCTTCACCACCGTACAAAATACCGGGTACCAGTTTGCCCTCTCGACGCAGGCGGCGGCTCGCACCTTTCCCTGAGTCGGAGCGCGCTTCGGCAGCGAGTTCAATCTGCTGTGACATTGCTGTCTCCTCTTTATAACGTTGTTTAGAGCCTTGGCTCTGTTATTGCCAATTGGGACAGTCGCGACCTACTGTTCCTGGCGGTTATCTCAACGCGGGTATCTCGCGGGCGTTTTTGCCCTAGCGAAACATCGCGCTGATAGATTCTTCATTGCTCACCCGGCGAATGGCTTCCGCCAAAACCCGATCGAGGCTCAGCTGACCGATGCGGCTGCAGTTCAATGCACGCTCACTCAGCGGAATGGTGTCGGTTACCCAGATTTGATCGATCTCCGAGTTTTCAATGCGCTCAAGGGCGGCGCCAGAGAGCACGGGATGGGTGATGTAAGCCACTACCCCGATGGCCCCGGATCGCTTGAGCTCTTCGGCGGCCGCGCACAGCGTGCCCGCCGTATCGACCATGTCATCGACCAGGATGCAGGTCTTGCCTGCAACATCGCCAATCACGCTCATGACTTCAGAAACGTTCGCCTGGGGTCGACGTTTGTCGATAATGGCCAGATCCAGATCGTCCAGCTGTTTGGCGATGGCCCTGGCGCGCACTACGCCACCTACATCCGGGCTAACCACAATGGGGTTCTCGTAATTCTGGGTGAGCGCATGGTCAACCAGCACCGGTGAACCGTAGACGTTGTCGACGGGCATGTTAAAGAAGCCCTGGATCTGATCAGCGTGCAGGTCAACGGTCAGAATGCGGTCGATACCAACGCTGCCCATCATGTCGGCGACCACCTTGGCACTAATCGCAACTCGCGCAGAACGTGGGCGACGGTCCTGGCGCGCGTAGCCAAAATACGGCACTACCGCCGTGATCCGTTGCGCCGACGCGCGGCGCACCGCGTCGGCCATGATCATCAGCTCCATCACATTGTCGTTCGTTGGCGCACAGGTGCTTTGCACAATGAAAACATCCTGGCCGCGCACATTTTCATGCACTTCGCAGCTAGTCTCGCCGTCACTGAAGCGGCCGACGTCGGCTCGGCCCAGATCCATGCGCAACTCATGCACAACGCGCCCCGCTAGTGCCGGATTCGAGCTGCCGCTGAAGATCATTAAATTTGGCAATGCACCATTCCCCGATAGTGGCCGGCGGCTCATCCTCTTGGCCTTCCCAAGTGTCTCTCTAGGAGTCATTAGGGCAGGCGAATCTGTAGATTCACGTTGATCGAGCCTGTGTCTTTCTTGCGCTTTATTAAGAGCCCGGATTCGTTCTGAGAATGGCTGGGGTGGCAGGATTCGAACCTGCGAATGCCGGGATCAAAACCCGGTGCCTTACCACTTGGCGACACCCCAACTTGAACGCCGCGGTGAACTAAGCGGCCGGAACTCTACTGCCCGCTGAAAAGCGGGGCGCTATTGTGCTGTCGGGTCTGGGACCTGTCAAACGTCCCAACGGCTGATCGCGAGTTTGACTTGATAGCGCTCGTTTACCGCTTCTACTCGCTTCGGCAGACGTCGATCGGCGCTCGCCTCTACATAAGAAGGGTAGGCCACATCCCAGCTAGCCTGCCGAAAACCCGCCACCTCACCCTGGGCATTTCGACTCAGCCTGGATTGCGGCTGCTGTGGATCGGGCAGGCCCTGTATCCAGAAGGCCAGCGAGCCAAGTGGCACTTCGAAGCCGAGCTGCTCGAGCATGACCTGCCCCGGCGCACCACGTAGCAGGAGTTCACCTCGACCATCCAACACGGAGAGAGTTTGATGATTTCCGGCCAAGCGCCGGCGCCCCTGGCCAAAGGGGCCCCACAACTCTAAATCATAGGAGCCACCCGTCTGAATCCAGCGAAATCTGGCAGAAAAATTGCCTTCTGGTGCTCGAACCGCCATTTTGCCGCTGACGAGAAAGTCACTGGGGCCCCGTAGCTGGGGTTTTGGCGCGCTGACACAGCCACCCAAGATCTGGGTCAGCACCAGCACCAGCAGCCCAGTGCCGATAAACCCACGCCGACGCCAGGTGGCAGTCGTTTTGGGACGGATGCTTAAGGTTGTGATACGGCGCTCACGGCAGATTGGCGTTTTGGTATTATTGCATGCTGACCCCAACCGCAACCTGACTCGAGCCCCGCTACCATGGCCGTCCTCGCCTACGGACTCAATCACCAGACCGCGCCCATAGAAGTGCGTGAACGGCTGGCGTTTCCCGAGGAAAAGTTGCCGGAAGCTCTGGCAGACCTGCGCAACGACGTCCCAGACGTCTCCGAAGTGGCCATCTTGTCGACCTGCAATCGCACGGAGCTGTATTGCGTCACCGCCGGGCGTGAGCAGCACATCTCCGACTGGCTGTCCGATCGGCGTCGGATTGCAGTCACCGACTTACACGGCATGACTTACCAGCACTGGGATCAGGACGCCGCTCGGCACATGATTCGAGTGGCCTCGGGTTTGGACTCCCAAGTTCTGGGCGAGCCGCAGATTTTGGGGCAGATGAAATCGGCTCTAGAGACAGCCCGGGCGGCTGGCACCCTGGGTCCCGAGCTGACCTTGCTCACCAATGTCAGCCTCAACGCCGCCAAACAAGTACGGACCGACACGGACATTGGCCGTAACCCGGTTTCTGTTGCCTTTACCGCCGTACGCTTGGCGCAACAGATTTTCGCGGACCTCAGCGAAAAGAAGGCTCTACTGCTGGGAGCCGGCGATACCATCGCGAAAGTCGCTGAGCATCTGCAACAAGCGGGTATCGGCGGACTTGCCATCGCTAACCGAACCCTGGTCAACGCCGAGCTGCTGGCCAGCCTGGTTGGCGCCGAAGCGATGCAGCTCACCGATGTCGCTGGCCGCCTGCACCAATACGACATCGTCATCGGCTCGACAGGCAGCTCATTGCCAATACTCGGTAAAGGCACCGTTGAGGCAGCGATTCGGCAACGGCGACGCAAGCCGATCTTTATGGTCGACATCGCCGTACCCAGGGATATCGAACCCGAAGTAGCAGAACTGCCGGATGTCTATCTCTATAGCATCGACGACCTCACCACGGTGATCGAAGAATCGACCCGCTCTCGCCAAGAGGCTGCGCAAGCAGCTGAAGCATTGGTTAGCGCCGGTGCTACGCGCTACATCAGCGAACGCCGCATCCAACTCGACAAAGAATTGTTGACCCAGCTCCGCGGCAACGCCAGCCAGCTGCAGAGCGAGGAACTGATGCGCGCTCACAAGGATCTCGAGCGCGGCGCCGACCCGAAAGTTGTGCTGGAGCGGTTGGCACACAACCTCACCAACAAGCTGATGCACGCGCCAACGGTGGGGGTCAGACAAGCCAGCGCCGAAGGCCGCAACGACCTGCTAGACTGGCTAAAGAAAATCTACCAGATCGATTAACTTTACCGGCAGACACCCACCCATGACCTTGTCCGCATCGATGATGAGCAAATTGTCATCACTGTCTGATCGCTTCGAAGAAGTGGGGCACTTGCTATCAGATCCAGAAGTCATGAGTGATCGTGAACAGTTCACGGCGTTGTCGCGGGAGTTCAGCGAACTGGAACCGGTAATCAAGTCCTTCGGTCTCAATCAATCTCTGAGCCAGCAAATTGAAGAGGCGCAAGTCCTGTTGGAGGACGATGATCCAGAGATGCGCGCGCTGGCAGGAGAAGACCTGCAAAGCTTAAAGACTGAGCTGGAACAAGCCGACGCTGAGCTGCAACGTTTGCTGCTACCGAAAGATCCCAACGATGCGGCCAACGTATTTTTGGAGATCCGCGCCGGTACCGGCGGCGATGAAGCAGCCATCTTCTCAGGCGATCTGTTTCGCATGTACAGCAAGTACGCCGAATCCAAACGCTGGCGGGTCGAAGTACTGAGCGAGCGCCACGGCGAACACGGCGGTTACAAAGAAATCATCTCGCGGATCGAAGGCAAAGATGTCTACAGTCAGCTGAAGTTCGAGTCCGGGGCTCATCGCGTACAGCGGGTGCCAGAAACAGAGTCCCAAGGGCGCATTCACACTTCTGCATGCACGGTTGCCATTCTGCCCGAAGCAGCGGACATAGAAACCATCGAAGTCAACAAAGCGGATTTGCGAGTCGATACCTACCGCGCCTCGGGGGCCGGTGGCCAGCACGTTAACAAGACCGACTCGGCCGTACGCTTAACGCACTTACCAACCGGGATCGTCGTGGAATGCCAGGACGAGCGATCGCAGCACAAAAACCGAGCCCGAGCCATGTCGCTGCTGCAAGCCAAGCTAATGGATCAGGCTCAAGCAGAGCAAGCTTCCGAGCAAGCAGAAAACCGGCGCAACTTGGTGGGCTCCGGCGATCACTCAGAGCGCATACGCACCTACAATTTTCCTCAGGGACGGGTGACCGATCACCGCATCAACCTTACGCTCTACAAGCTGGATGAAGTCATGGAAGGCGCCCTCGGCACCGTCATTGAGCCACTGGTCGCCGAGCACCAGGCGGACCTCCTCTCCAGCCTCGGGGATGGGGATGAACAGGCAGCCTGAGGCCAACGGCGAAGAGCCGGCGCTACAGAGCTTGGACATCGCCGGCTGGTTCCAGGCAAATTCCGACCTGGAGCGTTCGGATCTACAACACTTGCTCAGCGAACGGCTGGGCATCGGTCGCGCAATGCTACTCAGCCACCCCGATCAACGGATTTCACCCACGGCCCAGCAACGATTGCACAGCGATCTGCAGCGGCTACGCACCGGTGAACCCTTAGGCTACGTGCTCGGCGTGCAACCGTTCCGGGACTTAACCTTGCGGGTCGACCAGCGGGTACTGTTACCGCGACCAGAAACTGAGTTACTGGTGGAACAGGCACTGGGGCTCATTGCGCAGATGGAAGATCGGCCAACCATTCGCGTAGTTGACCTAGGAACTGGCAGCGGCGCCATTGCCGTCGCCCTGGCCCACGCGTTGCGCGGCAAGCGAGCATTAGACTTCAGTGCCACTGACTGTTCCGATGCGGCGCTGGCGGTGGCGCAAAGCAATGCTGCACTAGCCAACACCAGCATCGAATTTATTCGCTCGGATTGGTTCGCTGAACTTTCTGGCCGCTTCGACCTGATCGTTAGCAACCCCCCTTACATCGCCGAACAAGACCCGCACTTAGCGGCTTTACGCCATGAACCCCAGTCAGCGTTGCAGGCTGGGTTCGATGGACTCGAAGATCTAACGACCATCATTGTCAATGCCAGCGACTATTTAACCCGTGGCGGCGTACTGCTGGTGGAACACGGCGCCAGCCAGGGGCCGGCCGTGCGCGGGCTGTTTAACAGTGCCGGATTCACCGAGGTAAACACTGAACGGGACTACAGTGGCCACGAGCGCATGACCTGCGGCAGCCGGAGCATGACCCATGAACGATGAGCAACTGCTGAAATACAGTCGGCATTTGATGTTGCCGGATCTGGATGTTGCTGGGCAGGAACAATTGCTCGCAGCCCATGTGGTGGTAATGGGTCTCGGCGGGCTCGGTTCCCCGGTAGCCCTGTATTTAGCCGCCTCTGGGGTAGGCAAGCTAACCCTGGTCGACCCAGACGTCGTCGATCATTCGAACCTGCAAAGGCAGATTGCCCACGGCCATGCCGACATTGGTGCTGCCAAGGTTGAGTCCGCGGCTGGGCGCATTCGCGCCTTGAACCTCGACACAGATCTGCAACTCATCGAACGGTCGCTGAAGGACGAGGAGTTAATGACGTTGTTTGCAGACGCCAGCGTGGTTGTCGACGGCACCGACAGCTTCCGCAGTCGCTACGCCATAAATGCCGCCGCTTGGCGCGCGGGCATACCGCTGGTATCCGGCGCGGCCATTCGTTGGGAGGGCCAGGTTGCCGCCTTCGACCCGCGCTCTGCCGAATCACCTTGCTATCAATGTCTATACCCCGACACCGGCGCCGAAGGTGGTGAGAACTGCGCTGAGAACGGCATCGTTTCGCCCTTGGTCGGCGTCATTGGCAGCATGCAAGCGCTAGAAGCCTTGAAGCTGATTTGCGGCGTCGGCGAGAATTTAGTTGGCAAGGTTAGCTACTACGATGCGAAGTACGCTGAATGGCGTCAGTTTTCGCTGACGCGGTTTCCCCAGTGCCCGATCTGCGCCAGCTAACGACTGGCCCGCACTTACTTGATCATGCGAATGCTGATCGGATAGCGATAACGCTCGCCGTCGTTGGCCTTAATCGCCGCGATCACGGTAAAGACCAGCGCCGCGATGCCCACCACCGGCAGCAGCAATAGCCCGATTGCGATAAACATCAGCACAAAGCAGATGAGTGCGGCGATGGCCACGGTAATCTGAAAGTTCAGCGCTTCTTTGCCCTGATCGACCACAAAGGGCATGTCTTTGTGGGTCTGCCAGACGACTAGCGGGCCGATGATGTTGCCAAAGGGAATCACGAAACCGGCAAGGGCCGCCAGATGGGCAAACATGCCCCACTGACGAGTGTTGGCGTCGGCTCCGGGTTCAGCGGGCGTGGCTGAGGGTTCGCTACCTGTTTCGTTCAGATTCGGCTCACTCATGATCCCATTCCTCGCTCAAATTCTGCCAACCGGCACTAACCACACCGTATTATCGACGCTGATTGGGTGCAAGCACGCCTCGGACCGCCGGATCCCCGCCTGGCAGCCAAGGGGTGACCCAGCTCACTGTACCGGCTGGACGGTATAGTCTATTCTCAGTGCATGCCTAAGACGACTGACAACAAAGTTAAGATCCTGCAAGCGGCTGCTCGAGTCGCAGATCAACACGGGGCCACCCATCTGACCCTGGAGCGAGTAGCCGAAACGGCCCAGCTGTCCAAGGGCGGCTTGCTCTACCACTACCCGAACAAACGGGCGTTGCTCCAGGGCATGCTCGCCTACTTATTAGAACAAACCGAGTCAAGAATCGAGCATCACAGTCGCGGGCAGGTGGGAGCGCAACAGTCCATCACCAGTGCCATGATTCGCGCCGAATCAGAGCAGGACCAGACCGAACGAGCCATGGCCCAGGCACTGCTGACTGCGGCAGCGGAAGATCCTGAACTGTTGGATCCGGCACGGGCGCGCATGCAGCACTGGTTTTGTGAAGTCGGAAAGGAAAACCCGGACGGCCTGATTCTACTGCTGGCCACCGAAGGCCTGCGCTTTTTGAGCATGCTGGATCTGTTGCCCACCCGGCAATTCAGCCACGAACGGCTCTACCAATTGCTCCTCAGCGCAAGCGAGGGAACCACAGCATGAGCAGTAGAACCGCGCCCCTGGTTGGCCTCTTGCTGTTTCTGCTCAGCGCTTGTGAGCCCCCGGCGCCACCACCGGCGGACGATCAATCCGTACGCCCAGCACGCCTATTTCAAGTCGCCCCACTGGGCAAACGCGAGCGCTACCAATTCGTAAGCCGAGTTGAGGCAAAGCAGACGGTCAATCTGGCGTTTGAAGTGTCGGGGCCGTTGGCAAAGCTGCCGGTGCGCGAAGGTCAGAGTGTGGCTGCAGGGTCGCTACTGGCTGCGCTTGAACCGACGGACTTCAGGCTCGCTGTGACCGAAGCAAAGGTTGCCCTGCGCCTGGCGCAACAGGATCTGGAACGCAAGCAATCCTTACTAGCAAAGCGCGCTCTGCCCCAAGCAGTCATTGATGATGCCAGCGCCAACGCCGACCTGGCACGAGTGAAGCTGTCTCAAGCCCGTGAAGCACTCGCGGACGCAAAACTCGTCGCCCCGTTCGATGCCTACATCGGCAAGCGCTTTGTTGACAAGCATACCAACGTCCGGGTGGCAGAACCCATAGTCCGATTGCTAGACCTGAGCGAGCTCTACCTAATCGCGAATGTTCCGGAAGCCATGCTTGCCACAGTTTCCGCTGATCGAATTGCCTCGCTCGAAGCCAGCTTCGCCTTTGCCCCAGAGCTGCACTTCGACTTGGAGTATAGGGAGAACAGTGGCGAAGCCGACAGCGTCGCGCAAACGTACGAAGTCACGTTTGCCATGCCGAGACCGGAATCCTGGAACATTCTGCCAGGCATGACGGCCACCGTTGCCATAGAACTGTCAATGCCGCCGACCGAGGCGTTGCAAGTACCCATACCTACTTCGGCGCTGGTGACCGATGCCGAAGGTCTATTCCACGTCTGGATCTTTGATCCAGAAACTGGTGCGGTGGAGAAGCGCGGGGTCGAAATTGGCCCAGCCACCGGTGCCGGGGTAAGGGTTATCAACGGTCTCAATGGTGGTGAGCTCATCGTTACCACAGGCGCAAGCCAGCTCCAGCCGGGGATGCGGGTAACACCGCTGGGAGATCCTACTACGGACCTATCAGCGCGATGAGCCGTATCGCGCAGCTGGCCATTGAACGACCACTGTATCCGTGGCTGTTGGTGTTGGTCTGTTTGGCGGGTGGTCTATACGGCATCGAGAATGTCGGCCGCTTGGAAGATCCGCCATTTCCCATCAAGAATGCCTACATCATCACCCAGTATCCCGGTGCTTCCGCACTGGAGGTCGAACAGGAAGTTACAGACGTCGTAGAGAGCGCATTGCAGCAGCTGCCCCAGCTCTACATCATGACTTCCAAGTCTTTGCCTGGCCGATCGGAGGTCCAGGTTGAGCTACATGAACACTATGGCGCTGAGGATACGCCACAAGTGTGGGATGAGTTGCGACGCCGGGTTCGTGAAGCAGAGTCGCGGTTGCCACCCGGGGTGAAGACCCCGCTGATCGAAGATGACTTTGCCGATGTCTACGGCATCATTTACGCCGTTGATACGGCGGACTATCCAACTCGCGACGTAGCCGACATGGCCAAGTTCATGGAGCGCGAGTTAAAGCTCGTCGAGGGTGTAGCCAAAGTTGCCACTGCTGGTGTGCCGTACGAAGCGGTGTTCGTTGAAATCGCCTACGACCGCTTGGTGCGCCTCGGTGTGCCGATCGATGCGGTTTTCGCCAGCATTGCTGCAGAGAACCAAGTGATCGCGGCTGGATCAGTGGCTTACGGCGACCGGCGCCTGCTGGTAGCGCCCGTACAAGCGTTCGACAGCGTCGCTGCTGTGGGCAATTTGCGCATTGGTATACCGGGATCAACCGAAATACTGCGACTTGGAGATGTAGCCAGCATCAGTCGGGAACCGGTTGAAGTGCCGCCTGAGATCATTCGGGTTGACGGTAAACCGGTATTCACCGTTTCAGTTTCCGTCATACCTGGCGAAAATGTGGTCAAGGTCGGCACGGCCGTGGACGCCCGGGTCGCCGAAATAGCTCGCAGCCTACCGTTAGGCGTAAACGTTGCGCCTATCGCCCGACAGCATGTGCTGGTCGAAGACGCGGTCTCGCAGTTCATGCGCAATCTGTTGTTGTCGGTGGCGACGGTGATTGGCGCGCTGTGCTTATTCATGGGCTGGCGAGCAGGTACCGTGGTCGGTAGCGTGCTGTTGCTTACGGTACTCGGTACGTTGTTCTGCATGACATTGTGGGGCATCGAATTACAGCGTATCTCTCTGGGCGCGCTGATGATTGCCATGGGCATGCTGGTGGACAACGCCATTGTGGTCGCAGAGGGCATGGTCATGGGCGTCAAACGCGGACGCTCACCGGCCATGGCAGCCGCAGAAGCCGTAGGTCGCACTCAGTACCCGCTGCTGGGAGCCACCCTAATCGGCATTCTGGCCTTCGCCCCCATCGGCTTATCGGACGACAACTCGGGTCACTTCCTGCGCTCGCTGGTCCACGTCGTCGCCATTTCGCTGCTGCTAAGTTGGGTTCTCGCCATTACCCTGGTGCCCATGCTCGGTAACTATCTGCTTAAGCCGAGCGAAGATCAGTCGGCGCAACTCTATTCCGGTTGGGGTTACCGGCCCTACCGCTGGTTATTGGGGGTCAGCTTACGGCATGCCTGGCTTGCGACTCTGGCGATAATCGCCATTACCGGCACCTGTTTGCTGGGGTTCACCCAGGTCAAGCAGGCCTTTTTTCCAAACAACAGCACGCCGTTTTTCTTCGTCGACTATTACCTACCCCAGGGCACTGACATCAATGCCACCGCCGAAGCCACCAGCGAGCTTGAGACTTTGGCTCTAGGGACGGATGGGGTTACGGGGGTTACTAGCTTCATTGGGCGCGGCAGCATTCGTTTTGCTACAACGATTCAACCGGAGCAACCCAACCCCGCATATGCGCACCTCTTAGTGCGCGTAGCAGACGTTGGCCGCATAGACGAACTAATGCGCAATATGGGACCGCGCCTGCGCGCATTGAACCCAGACGCTGAAGTCATGATTCGGCGTAGCGAGTTTTCGCCCAGCGGTGGCTCGAAGCTTGAAGCCCGCTTCTCTGGGCCCGACCCAAAAGTCCTGCGCCAGCTCAGCGAACAGGCACTCGCCGTTTACCTGGAACAAGACTTAATCGATCGAAAGACCGACTGGCGCCAACCGGCACTGCAGATCGTTCCCCACTTCGACGACACACGCGCTCGAATCGCGGGGATCAGCCGCGTCGACGCTTACCGAAGCATCGCCTTTGCCACCCTCGGTGTGGATGTCGGTTTGTTTCGCGATGAAAACAAGCTGTTGCCCATAATCGCCAGGGCACCTGCGGCAGAGCGTTTCGATCTAGAAGCACTGGGTCAGCGACGCATTTGGAGTAGCACGGAACAAAAGTATGTGCCGTTCTCCCAGATCGTCAGTCGCTTCGAACTGCGAGGTGAAAATCAGCTGATCTATCGCCGGGATCGCAGTCGCACCATGACTGCCCAGGCCAATTTGCCACCGGGTCAAAATTTTGCCCGGGTCTTCGATGTACTACGCAAGCCCGTGGAGGCCATCCCGCTACCCCCAGGCTATACCCTGGAATGGGGAGGCGAGTACGAAAGCAATCTGATGGCTCGGGAATCATTAGGCGGTGTGATTCCTTCGACCTTCGGTCTGATGTTCCTCATCACCCTGTTGCTGTTTGGTCGAGTCAAGCAAGCTTTAGTCATATGGCTGACCGTGCCCATGGTGATTTGCGGCGTGGTTCTCAGCCTGTTGGCCACAGATCTGGGCTTTACGTTCCCCGCCTTCCTCGGGGTGCTGAGTCTTACCGGCATGTTGATTAAGAATTGCGTGGTCCTGGTCGATGAAATTGACAAACGCAGCGCAGAAGCAGGCCTCTCTATCGACTCTATCGCCAGCGCCAGCGTTTCACGATTGCGGCCGGTCATGCTGGCGTCCGGAACAACCATCGCCGGGATGTCACCGCTGTTGGGTGACCCGTTCTTCAAAGAAATGGCCGTGTGCATCATGGGCGGTCTGGCGTTTGCCACCTTGTTAACGCTGATCGCCGTCCCGGTGTTCTATCGCCTGATCATTCGAGCCCGGCAACCCGCGCCATTGCCGCAGCCCCAATAGCCACGATCCACGTCGCCAAAGCAGTACGACACCGCTTTGCACCGCCGCACCCCGCTCGCTAACATGGCCGGTGATTCACTCAACGCCAGTCCTTAGGAAGCAACCATGCGCATCACAGCCACCAGCACCGCGGTTGGAGCAGAACTCGACGATGTCGATCTTAGCGATCTAGACGATCAGACTTTCGGCGCAATTCTCGAGGCCTTTAACCAGTACGGGGTATTGTTCTTCCGCGACCAATCTCTATCACCCGAGCAACACATTACCTTCGCTGAGCGTTTCGGCCCCATCAACATCAACCGCTTTTTTCACCCAGTCGCCGACCATCCACAAATCGCCGAGGTCTTGAAAGAACCGGATCAAACCCAAAACATTGGTGGAGGATGGCACACAGATCATTCCTACGATGTAGAACCTGCACGCTGTTCCATTCTCTATGCTCACGAAGTGCCCGATTGTGGCGGCGACACCTTGTTTGCTGGGATGGGGGCCGCCTTTGAGGCTCTCTCGCCAGACTTTAAGGCCATGCTGCGCACGCTGCAGGCCGAACACTCAAGCCGTCACGTGTTTGGCGCCGCCGCGCTAGCCGACCGCGGCGAGATCGGTGAGCGTATTGGCAATCCGGAAGCGGCTACCCAAGACGTTGTGCATCCGGTGGTGATCGCTCATCCGGAAACAGGACAAGAACTGCTCTACGTGAACCCCGGCTTCACTCGGCGCATTCACGGTTGGAGCGATGCAGAGTCTGAAGCGCTGCTGCAGTTTCTCTACACCCACGCCATGAGCCCAGTTTTCCACACACGCTTTCACTGGCAACCCGGCTCGCTGGCCATGTGGGACAACCGGGCAACCTGGCACTACGCGCTGAACGACTACCACGGGCAGCGACGCTACTTGCATCGCATCACCGTCGAAGGCGTTCCCTTGAGGGCTGCCGCCGCATGAGCGATAACGACCTGGCAACAACGCCAATGGCCGAGGATCAGATCGGCCTCCTCGAAGGGCTGGCCAGCACCCGCGCCATTCGCCGCTACAGCACCGAGCCCATACCTGCGCGGACGCTGCGGGACATGCTATTCGCCGCCACCCGTGCGCCCAGCGGTTCCAACCGGCAACCGTTTCGCTTTGTGGTGCTCACGGATTCAGCCAAGGCATTGGCCGCGAAAGCATTGATCGGTAACGCCGCGCGAGCGATGTGGTCCGAAAAACGCGCAAACGATCGCTACGATAAAGGCTCGGGTGCCGATCCCAACTCGCCGAAGTCACGCATGGCGCGCACCATGCAGCACTACGTCGATCACATTGAACAGGTCCCAGCGCTGATCCTGCCGTGTCTGGTCCGCTATCGAGCACCAACGCCAACCGAAGGCGCATCGGTTTATCCCGCGGTGCAGAATTTGATGCTGGCAGCGCGAGGTCTGGGATACGGCGGCGTGATTACCGGTTTCCATGGCGCTGTTGAAGCGCAGCTGAAGCCACTGCTGGGCATCCCGGAAGAAGTTCTGATCGCCTGCACAGTGACGCTCGGCAAGCCATTGGGGCACCATGGCCCGGTGCGTCGACGGCCCATGAACGAATTGGTTTTCGGCGACACCTGGTCCCAGGCCCCCGACTGGGCAATAGATCCACCAGGCACGCGCCACACCAGTGCCGGTCCACCCAAGGGCGTAAAGCCCGTTTAAGAGACTTTCCTATGACCTATCGCGATCCGCAGTTTGGCATCACCATGTTTCCCACGGACTACTCGATCCAGCCCGTGCCACTGGCAAAGGCCGTTGAAGAGCGGGGACTGGCCAGCCTGTTTTTTCCGGAACACACGCACATTCCAACATCGCGCAAGACGCCGTTTCCGGGCGGTACCGATCTGCCGAAGATGTACTGGCACACTCACGATCCGTTCGTGGCATTGGGTGCCTGCGCCGCAGTCACCAACAAGCTGCTGTTGGGCACGGGCATTTGCCTGGTCATTGAGCGCGACCCGATTACTCTGGCGAAAGAAGTTGCGTCCCTGGACATGATTTCCAACGGCCGCGTGGTGCTCGGCATTGGCGCTGGCTGGAACCGGGAAGAGATGGAAAACCACGGCGCGGACTATAAGAACCGCTGGGCCATCGTGCGGGAAAAAGTGCTGGCCATGAAGGCCATTTGGACAATGGAAGAAGCCGAGTATCACGGCGAACACGTGGACTTTGACCCCATCTGGTCCTATCCAAAACCGATCCAGGCGGGCGGTCCGCCGATTTGGCTTGGCGCCAATTCTAAGTGGGTATTCGACCGAGTCGCCGACTACGCCGATGGTTGGATGCCCATCGGCGGCCTTGGCTCGGGCAATATGGAACGCATGCAACAAGCGCTCGCGAACAAAGGTCGTAGCGTCGAAGATATGGATCTAGCCCTGTTTGGCGCGCCGAATGACCTCGACGGGCTAAAAGGTCGCATCGAACAAGGCTTTGATCACTTGGTATTCAGCGTTCCCAGCGTTGCAGAAGATGAAGCCTTACGACAGCTAGATAAGCTTGCTACGTTGGTAGCACAACTGTAGGGCCAGCGATTTGCGCGCTTTATAGCATCAGCGCCGCGCGCTGGTGCTACTTGGCCGCCGTTGCGAGCGTACTGAGCAGCTCTGCTGTGGCCAATTTCTCTTGGGGCGTCAACGCAAACATCGTCGGGCAGAAATCGGTGGTGCCAGCATCTGCCAACGCTTGAATGTCCGCGCTCACTTGTTCGGCAGAGCCGACGATGGCCACATCACCTGGCCCGTCGACCCCCTCGCGCTCAAACATCGCACGATAGGAGGGCAGCTTGCCGTAACTGCCTAGATTCCGATTCACCACATCACGGACTGCAGCAGGATCATCAGTCACGCACACGGGTAAGGTCGCCATGACGCGTGGCGCAGCCCGACCGTACTGCGCAGCCGCCTCGTTTATGCTCGGAACAATGTGTTCCTGAATGGTTTTTGGCCCAACCCAAGCCAGCGTGGTGCCGTGGGCCAAGCGCCCCGCAACGCGCAGAGCCTGTGGACCTAAAGCCGCCACCAATACCGCGCAGCTGGCGGCGTCCGGTTGGAACACTCGCGCCCGACAGCTGAGCATCTCGCCCTGGAAATCGACCTCGCCAGTTTCCAGCAGCGGCACCAGAATCGACAGGTATTCGCGCAGGTGCCGAATGGGCTTATCAAAGGGTAAGCCGAGATCCGCCATCATGGAGGCATGGGAAAGCCCAATGCCCAGCGTCAAGCGACCCACCAGGGCTTGAGCAGTAGTGAGGGTCTGGCTGGCCAACGCCATCGGGTGCCGAGGATAGGTCGGCACAATGGCCGTACCCAACTCAATCTCTGGGCCGTTGAGCCCAGCAACCGCCAGCGCAGTGAGGGCATCGAAGCCGCCGGTAGGATGGTCAGCCAGCCAGTAACTGCTAAAGCCTGCGGCAGCCGCTTGTTCAAGATCCTCGGCCACTGTAGCGATAGACGCCCGCTGCACGATTCCTGTGCCGTTCCAGCCAATTCGCATCAACGCGCGTCCTCCAACTTGTAGTTTAATGCTGGCATACCCAAACCAAGGAGTCGACTCATGGCGGATACCCGAATGTCACGAACCGAACGCGAGCAGTTTCTCGCTGATCTACACGTTGGCGTGCTGTCGATCCCCAATGGCGATGGGCCCCCGCTGACCGCACCGGTTTGGTACGACTATGAGCCGGGTGGCGACTACTGGGTCCTCACAGGGCGTGATTCGCAAAAAGGCAAGCTGCTGCAAGAAGGCTCTCAAGTGACCTTGGTTGCTCAGCAAGAGACACTGCCGTACGCCTACGTGTCAGTGGAAGGCACCGTAACCGGCATCCGCGACTGCGACAAAGACCAGGACACCCGACCCATGGCCCGCCGTTATCTAGGCGAAGACATGGGCAACGCCTATACCGAAGCAAACGAAGGGGATTCGGTACACGTGCGCGTTCGCCCGAACCGCTGGCTCACCGTAGACTACGGCAAAAGCTAAGGAGCAAATCGTGGCAGAAGAAAAGCCCTGGCAGGCGAGTGCTTGCATACTCTGCGCCAACAACTGCGGTGTGCAGGTACAGCTGGATGATACCGGCACGGCGATCGCCCGAACCAAAGGCGATGAAGCCCATCCAGCCTCACGAGGCTACCTGTGCAATAAAGCTTCACGGCTCAACTTCTACCAAAACCGCAAAGATCGTCTGCTCAGCCCCATGCGACGCACCGCCAGCGGTAGCTATGAGGCCATCGATTGGCAAACAGCGATCAGTGAAATCGCGGCGAAGTTCTCGGCCATTCGCGATACCCACGGTGGCGAATCGATTTTTTATTACGGTGGTGGTGGCCAGGGCAATCACCTCCCCGGCGCTTATTCGCGCACCTTCACCCAACCGCTCGGCATCAAGTACCGCTCCAACGCCCTGGCTCAGGAGAAGACCGGCGAGTTCTGGGTTGCCCATCGAATGTTCGGCGGCTGGCCCCACGGGGACTTTGAGCATGCCCAGGTAGTGATATTTCTCGGCAAGAATCCCTGGCAATCCCATGGGGTCCAGCGAGCTCGAATCACCATGCGGGAAATTGCCAAAGATCCCGCCCGAACGATGATCGTGATCGATCCGAAGCGCACTGAGAGCGCCGATCTGGCAGACATTCACCTCGCGGTGAAGCCGGCGCGGGATGCCTGGCTGCTGGCGGGTATGGTGGCCACCATCGTGCAGGAAGATCTGTGCGCTGATGCCTGGCTGCAATCCCATGCGCGGGGCTATGAAGCGGTGCAGGCGCAGTTTCGATCCGTCAGCGTTGCCGATTGCGCAGAAAAGTGCGGCATAGCGCTCAGCCAGCTGCAACAGACCGCGCGGCTAATCGCCGCCGCGGACTCCGTTGCGCTGATCGAAGACCTCGGCATCCAAATGAACCGACACTCGACGCTGATCAGCTACCTGCAGCGCCTACTGTGGACATTGACGGGCAATTTCGCCCGGGAAGGCACCCATTACATCGCCAAAGGTTTAGGCGGCATTGGCGCGGGTAAAGAGGACGGCGTCAGCCCGGTGGCCGGGGCCCGCATCATCGCCGGGTTGGTGCCGTGTAACGTCATTGCGGGTGAAGTCCTCAGCGATCACCCAGACCGCTACCGGGGGATGCTCATCGAGTCATCCAACCCAGTGCACTCTCTGGCCGATAGCGCACAGTGGCGCAAAGCCATGCGCGCGCTGGAGGTAAGCGTTGTCATCGATGTTGCCATGACTGAAACCGCTCGCGCCGCGGACTACGTGCTCCCGGCCACCACGCAATACGAAAAAGCCGAAGCCACGTTCTTCAATTTTGAGTTTCCCAACAACTTCTTCCACGTCCGTCAGCCGCTGTTCCAGCCGCCAGAGGGTCCGCTGGACGAAGCCGAGATGCACATGCGTCTCGCCGAGGCCAGCGGCATGGTGCCCGAGGGCATAGAAGCGGAACTGCGGCAGGTGCTCGAGGAGCAGGGACGCAGTGGCTTTGCTGCTGCAGTGTTCGCCAAGCTCGCGGAAGACCCAGCCCTCATGCAATTGGCCCCCGGCCTGCTCTACCGAACTCTGGGACCGACCCTGCCCATGGGGCTAGGGAACGCTGCCGCGCTATGGGCCTTGAGCCATCAGTTCGCCGTGGGCAACCGAACCGTGCTAGAAGCTTCGGGTCTGGTGGGAGATGGCATGGCTTTGGGTGATGTGCTGTTCGACAAGCTGCTCAGCTCGCCTAGTGGCATGGTGTTCAGCAGCGAACAATGGTCAGACGTTTGGTCCCGGGTACCTGGGGGTAAGGTTAACTTGGCACTCCCGGATCTACTGGCCGCCGCAGCGGATCTTGAGGCTGAGATGCCTGCAGAGACGAGCCAGGCGTACCCGTTTCTACTGTCGGCGGGTGAACGCCGCAGCTTTACCGCCAACACCATCATTCGCGATCCCAACTGGCGGCGCAAAGATTTTGAGGGCGCGCTCTACATACACCCGGAAGACGCTGCACGATTAAATCTTGGCGCCGGTTCTAGCGCTCGAATTTCAACTCAGGCCGGTGCAGTGACGGCTACGGTTGAAGTCAACGAACGGATGCAGCGCGGGCACGTTTCCTTACCCAATGGCCTGGGTTTGGACTATCCGGATGACGCAGGTGAACCCACGCAAACTGGCGCGTCGCCGAACGAGCTTACCTGGTCGGAACTGCGTGATGAGTTCGTCGGCACCCCTTGGCACAAATCCGTGCCGGCACAGATCGAACCCGTGGAACCGACTGAAGCTGTGGGCTGATGTCATGTTGCGCGCTATTTGCCTGGTTCTCATCGCCCTGGCCAGCAGTAGCTGCATGTTCCTCAAGCTCAAAGAAGACGTGGCCTATCTCGCCGAAGAGTCCACGATTAGCGGTCAGGTGTCTGGCGCTAGCGAAAGCGGCAAACCCGTAGTGGTAGCTCTGGTACGCCCTAGCGAAGATGGTAACTACGTTCCAGAAACCTATAGCGTACGCTACGGCAACGGCGCCTTTGCCCTGCAGAACCATGCCGGCGAGTTTTACGTCATGGCTTTCGAAGACGTCAACGAAGACTTGAGTTTTCAAGCGGAAGAACCGCTCGGCTGGTGGGGCGAGCCAACGCTATTGCAGGCCGGTGGCAACGTCGATCAACGCAACCTAACCATTGCCTTGCGCAAGCCGCATCAAGCTCGCACAGAGCTACCACAAGCCTACGCGGTCGACCGGAAACCCGTCGTCATCGAACGCGACACGTTCCGCCTTGGTGTGGTAACCGACTTTTCCAACGATTCCTTCAACGATGAAATCGGCGCGATGGGCATGTGGGAACCGGTTAAGTTCGTCCAAGGTGGGCATAGCGGCCTGTTCTTTCTCGAGCCGTTTGATCCCAAACGCAAACCGGTGCTGTTCATTCACGGCATCACCGGCACCGCCCGTGATTGGCGACGTCTCGTTGCGGGCATAGACACTGAAAGCTTGCAGCCCTGGGTCCTGAATTACCCTTCTGGCGCTTCGATCCATCGCGTCGCCGACACCGTGAACGCCATGCTGAACGAGCTGCAGCTCACCCACGGGTTCACATCACTCGCTGTTGTGGCGCATAGCATGGGTGGGCTCTTGGCTCGAGATCTAACTAACCTGAACCTGGCTCAGGGCGAGCGCGCCGTAATTGATAAGTTAATCTCTATCTCCACACCTTGGGGCGGGCACGCCACCGCTGCACGAGCCGCCAGCGCCCCGGTCGCCGTACCAGCTTGGTATGACATGGCACCCAACGGGGATTTTCTTGAATCGATTTTCGTCGAGCCGCTACCCGCCGAAGTGCCCTTCTACCTGCTATTCAGCTACCGCGGCGGTAGCCTGCTGCTTGGTGACAACTCCGATGGCACCATCACCTTAAAAAGTCAGCTGGCGCCCAGCGCCCAGGCACAGGCGACGCGAGTCATCGGCTTTGACGAGGATCATGTGGGCATACTGCGCGATGCGGACAGCATCGCAACAATCAACGGGCTGCTGAGAGACTGAGATCGTAGGTCTGCGCCAGCGCTGCTAACAAGCGCTCGGTAGTATTCGTCATCAGATCCGGCATCTCCGCCGCCGCATCAGCAGCGACGAAATCGGCTATTTGAGTGACGCCAATATCTGTTAGGCCACAAGGATTGATGCGCGCAAAAGGCTCCAGGTCCATTTGCACATTTAGGCTGAGCCCGTGATAGGAGCAGCCACGCTTCACTCGAAGTCCCAGGGCGCCGATTTTATTGTTGCCTACATACACCCCAGGGGCGTCGTCTCGTCGGGCCGCAACAATCTCGTAACTTGCCAAGGTGTCGATCATGGCCGCTTCGATACCGCGCACCAGCGCCCGCACCCCTAGACCCAATCGCTTCAGATCAAACAGCAAATAGCCCACCAGCTGACCCGGACCGTGGTAGGTCACTTGGCCGCCCCGATCGGTTTGCACTACGGGAATGTTCAGCGGCGCCAGCAGGTGCTCAGCTTTGCCCGCCTGGCCCTGGGTGAATACTGGATCGTGCTCAGTGATCCAAAGTTCATCTGCGGAGTTTGCGTCCCGGTCAACGGTATAGCGCTGCATGTCGGCAAACACAGAACTGTAATCCGTACAGCCCAAGTGTCGCACCAACACGGGATGTGACACGCTCAAAGCACCAGCTTGACGTAGGGCAGTGCCAACAGAGATTGATGCAATGCCTTCAGTTGTGGTTCGCCAGTTGCCATGATCTCTAGCGATACCGAAACGTAACTACCCTGGCGGCTGGGATTGAGCTTCAACTTGCGCCGATCCACCGGTTCGGCATGATCATGCACCACCACCAGCACTTCTTCGATTTGCGCTTCGCTGCGTTCCGTCTGATGCACCATGATCACCTTGATCGGGTAGAGACTCGGGAACTCAATCTTCGGCGGTTGTTCAGTCACCGGAGATCAGCTGCTTGAAGAACAGCACCACAAAATCAATGCCGCGAGTGAATATACCCGCTTCCGGGATATCCTCCAACGCCATTAGCGGTGCCCGGTGGACTACCTCACCGTGCAGTCGCAACACCAGCTCACCCAGCTCATCGCCTTGAGCCACTGGTGCCTCGATAATCTTGCGAACCTTCAGTTCCGCCTCGATGTCGTTATAACTGCCTCGGGGAATGGTCACGATGACCTGCTCTGACACGCCCAGATCTAGGGTGTCGGCCTCCGCATACCAAAGATCGGCAGTTTTCAGCGGCACACCAGCTTCGTACATGGATTGGGTTTCGAAATAACGGAAGCCAAAGGACAGCAGCTTTTGACTCTCGCGCATGCGTGCCTCATCGCTGCCGGTGCCCATCACCACCGAGATCAGCCGCATGCCTTCCCGCTCGGCGCTAGCGACCAAGCAATAGCCCGCTTCTTCCGTATGCCCAGTCTTGACCCCGTCGACGGTGCGATCACGCCACAACAGCCGATTGCGGTTTGGCTGCTCAATGTCGTTGTGGGTAAACGAGCGCACCGCGTAATAGTCATAAACCTCGGGATGTTGCTCGATCATGGCGCGCGTCAACAGCGATAGATCGCGTGCAGTGGTGTAGTGATTTTCTGCCGGTAAGCCGGTGGCGTTCTGGAACTGGGTCAGCGTCATGCCCAGCGCGATGGCTTGTTGATTCATCATATCGGCAAAAGCGCCTTCGCTGCCGGCAATGTGCTCGGCCAACGCCACGCTAGCGTCGTTGCCAGACTGGATTACCACACCCTTAACCAGGTCATCCACTCGCACCTTGCTACGTTCTTCGATGAACATGCGTGAGCCGGGGGTGCGCCAGGCGTTGGTGCTAACGGTAACGATGTCGTCAGCGCTGATGCGGCCGGCACGCATCTCCTCGGAGGTGACGAACACCGTCATGATCTTGGTCAGACTGGCAGGCGGCAAGGCTTCGTCAGCGTTGTGCTCCACCAGTAGCTCACCCGTATCGTAGTCCATCAGCAGGTGAGAGCTGGCGGTGATGCTCGGTGGTGGCGGAATAATGGGCGCTTGAGCGCCGTGGCTTGGCGCCGCCAGCAGCCATAGCAGCAGCACCCAGAGGGGCAAATGCTGCGCGATGAGCAAACGATGGGTCTTGTTCAAAATCAAACCTCAGTCACGAACGGCGTGAGTTTAACACTGGGCCAGGCAAGCCCCTTCGCTGGTCACTTTTGCGGCACTCAAAATAAGCGTGCCGGGATGCTCAGCGGCAGCCAGGGTTTGTTGTTGATTCTGCGCGGCAGCGCGGCTGGTAAATGGGCCGATGCGCACCCGAAACAGCTGATCCGCGGGTACCTGCACCACAAAGATTGGCTGCGCGGATAGCGGTTCCAGCCGCGTGCGCAATGCCTCAGCAATGGGCGCTTGGCTAAAGGCGCCGGCCTGCAGATAAAACTGATCGGGATCCACAGTGGTCGTGGCCACTGGCGCTTCGACCGCCGCTTGTAGACCTTGGAGTTTCGGCTGGGGTTCCACGATATCGGCTACTGCTTGGGCAGGTTCAATCACCCGCACCCGAACCTTCGCGGTACCATCGTTTTGGAATCCTAGCTTCACCGCCGCCGCATAAGACAAGTCGATTATTCTGTTGCTGTGAAACGGCCCGCGATCGTTCACGCGAACCACAGTACGCTTGTTGTTCTCTAAATTGGTCACTTCGACGTAAGCTGGAATCGGCAGTTCCCGGTGAGCCGCGGTGAGCTGATACATATTGAAAGGCTCGCCACTGGAAGTTCGTAGGCCGTGAAACTTCTGCCCGTACCAAGATGCATTACCCACCCGATCATAGCCGTCGGCGCTCGGCAGCAACCAGTAGGTTTTGCCTCTTACCGTGTAGCTATCCGGGTTGCCGTACTTGCTCAGCGGTTCAACCTTCGGTACTTGATCCGGCAGCGTCGTTAGATCAGCGTGCGGTACTCGCGGCGGACCGTCTACCTGGGTACTTCGACCCAGAGCGCCATCGGAACCGTCGTTTTGCACTGGCTCTGGGGCGTTACAGCCACTCAGTAGCAATAGGCAGCCACCGAGTTGCGCCAACTGTCGAATTCTCACAAGGCTGATCCCCATCGACCCCAATCCTATGATTGCGTCTGCTTGGCTGCGTGGGCAGCCTGCAAGACCTGACCTAATTGATACACCGCCATAGCATACAGTCGACTGTGGTTGTAGCGAGTGATCACGTAGAAGTCTTTCAATCCGAGCCAGTACTCGGCCGACTCTGGTTGCTCCATGCGAAACAACGCCGCTTTGGTATCGTTCGGCAGGTCTGCGACAAACAATCCCATTTGCCGCAGTTCGCCAAGGCTATGGCTAGGTTTTAAATCATTGTTTGCCAGGGCGTCGAGCTTGGTCAACGCTTTGTCGTCACTGGGCATACTCGCCAGCACCGTAACCGGCCCCTGTCCTTGCCAGCCGTGGCGCTTAAAGTAGTTCGCCACACTGCCAATGGCATCCGTTGGGTTGTCCCAAATGTCTTTCTTGCCGTCGCCATCAAAATCCACGGCGTAGGCGCGAAAGCTGGACGGAATGAACTGGCCGTAACCCATGGCGCCCGCATAAGAGCCGGTAAGATCAATCGGGTCCAAGCCCTCTTCGCGCGCTAACAGCAATGCCTGGGTCAACTCTTTACGGAAGAACTTGGAACGTGGGGGATAATCAAAGCCTAACGTGGCAAGTGCGTCCACGACCCGGTATTTGCCTTTGATTCGGCCCCAGCGGGTTTCCACCCCAATAATGGCGACGATGTAGCGCGCTGGTACGCCGTACTCTTTCTCGGCGCGGGCCAAAGCATCGGCATGCTTGTTCCAGAACGCCAAGCCTTGATCGTAAGCTTGATCCTTGATGAAAATGCGGCGGTACTCGTGCCACTTCAAAGTGCGTTCGGCGGGTTTAGCGATGGCATCGAGAATGCTCTGTTTCTTCTCGGCCTCATTGAACAACTGCTGTAGCTCATCGCCAGAGAAGTCGTGCTCGCGCACCAGCTCGGCGATGTAGGCTTTTACGTCCTCCCGGTCTCCATAGTCCGCGCGCGCGGTGCTGAGCACCAACACCAACGCAATCGCAGTCACAACAGCTAGGCCCAGAGACAAACGCATAAACAATCCTCGACTAATCATTGGCAACCATAGCCGCAATGCTTGTCATTGCGACCGGCCACTTACCAGCTCTTGTGAGCATGAATGGACATGATGATGCCAAAGCTCGCAAGCAGCGTAATGGCAGATGTTCCGCCGTAGCTGATGAGCGGTAGCGGTACACCCACCACCGGCAACATGCCACTCACCATGGCGATATTGACAAACACGTAGACGAAAAACGTCAACGTCAGCGCCCCGCTCAGCAAGCGGCTGTAAGTCTGCTTGGCCAGCGTCGCCGTGTACAGACAACGGGCAACGATGCTGACATAAACCAGCAAAACAAATAGAACACCCATAAAGCCAAGCTCTTCGCCGATCACCGCAATAATAAAGTCAGTATGACTTTCCGGCAGAAAGTCCAAGTGACTTTGGGTGCCTTGGAATAAGCCTTTACCTTCCAATCCACCGGAACCGATGGCGGTCGTTGACTGCATGATGTTCCAACCAGCACCCAGCGGATCACTTTCGGGATCGAACAACGTCAAGATGCGCTGTTTTTGGTACTCCTGTAAACCGTACCACGCCATCGGCGCAACGCCGGCCACAGCAGCAGCAGCGAGCAGCAGATAACGCCACTGCAATCCCGCCAGCAGAATCACCGCAAAACCGGCAGCCGCAACCAATATCCCAGTGCCGAGATCTGGTTGCAGCACTACCAATGCCGCAGGTAAGGCAATAATCAACAATGCCACCAACAAATCTTTGAACGATGGTGGCAGTGCCCGATCGTGAAAGTACCAAGCCACCATCATGGGCACGGCGATCTTCAACAACTCTGAAGGCTGAAAGCGGGCGACGCCGGGAATCTCTAACCAACGCCTGCTACCGTTTACCACCACGCCGTTGCTCAATACCAACGCGACTAGTACTAGACCAATGCCATACATGAGCGGTGACCAACGCAAATAGAACCGCGGCGGAAACTGCGCAGCCACTATCATTATGACCAGGCCCAGGCCGATGCGTAGCATCTGCGAGAGCAGCGCATTGCTGTTCCGATCCGCGGCGCTGTACAGCACCACCAGGCCAAAGGCGATCACCACCAACAGCAGCATGAGCAGCGGTGGGTCCCAAGCGAAACGCGTTGGCGTAGAAACGCGCGGTGCGCCGGCACCGGGCAGACGACGCACAAAGTCCTGACTACTCATGCTTGATTACCGACATGGGTGCGTTGAACAGTCATTTGCGGGCGATCTGCGGCAACAGGTAGGCGTCCATGACTTCGCGAGCGACGGGGCCCGCGACGCTACTACCGCCACCACCGTTTTCCACCAGCACACTAAGCGCCAACACTGGATCATCTGCAGGCGCGAAGGCGATAAACCAAGCATGCTTGCGGCGATACTCATCAAGTTCTTCTGCGTCGTACTCCTCACCCTGGCGAATCTCCACCACCTGCGCAGTACCCGATTTGCCCGCCATTCGATAGGGAATGTCCTGACCGATGTAGGCCCACGCCGTGCCGTTCTGACCAAATCCTTTACGCCCACGATGTACCACGTCTTCCATAGCGTCGACCATGCGTTCCCAATCTTCTTCACTTGGGCCCACGACCTTGGGCCGCACCGGCGGCGGCACAAACTCTGGCAGCGGCGCATCGCTCGACAGTAACAGCCGTGGTGGCTTGAAGTCGCCGCGATTGGCAATGACCGTGGCCATGGTCGCCAACTGCAATGGCGTCACCAACAGATCCCCTTGGCCAATCCCGTAGTTGACGTTGTCACCGGGATACCAAATCTCTCCCTTGGCACCACGCTTCCAGATTGGGTCGGGGACCAGACCGGAGCTGGCATCAGCAACGTCGATGGCAGTGGCTTGGCCTAGGCCAAACTGGCGCGCAAAAGACGCCAGGTTGTTGGCGTCTAAGCGCGTGCCTAGATCGTAAAAGTAAACGTTAGAGGAACGATAGATCGCCCGCCGCATGTCGACCTTGCCCTGGCCACCGGTATTGTCCCGGGTCCAACTCCAGTCTCGGTACACGCGTTCCTGATCAGGCAGCTTGAAGTAACCGTAGTCTTGGATGATCTCGTCCCAGCTGATGGCTTTGTGGGTGAGACCCGCTAAGCCCACTACCGGCTTAAAAGTGGAGCCGGGCGCGTACTGACCGTTGATGGCACGATTAAACAGCGGCACATCTTTCGACCCGCTCAGTGCTTCATACTGTTCTGCGCCAATTCCGGTAACGAACAGGTTTGGGTCATAGCCGGGGTTGCTAACCATGGCCAGAATGCCACCGGAGCGGGGATCGATGGCGACTATGGCGCCACGGCGTTCACCCAGCGCAGCGGAAGCGGCGATCTGCAAACGATTGTCGAGCTGCAATGACAGGTTCTGCCCCGCCACCGCTGGCTGCACATCCAACGTCGCGCGAATGCGGCCGTGGGCGTCGGTCTCTACCTGTTGATAGCCCGGTTCACCGTGCAGCGACTGCTCATAAAACTTTTCGAGGCCGCGTTTGCCAACGAACTGAGAGGCGCGATAGCGCACCGAATCCAAAGTTTGTGTATCGCGCTCATTAATGCGACGCACCGAGCCCAGCACATGCGCAAACAGCTCGCCGAAGGGGTATTTGCGAACCATGCGCGAGCGCACTTCAACACCAGGCAAGCGGTGGCGGTTCACCGCTAACAGTGCGACTTCCTGATCGCTGAGCGAAGCCTTGAGCAAAACTGGTGAAAAGGGCCGGTGTTTGCGCTTGTTGCGATATTCAAAGCCGTCGATGTCGTCCAGCGTCAGCTCCACCAGCATGCTTAGCTCGGACAGCACCCGATCAAAGTCACCCACCCGTTCCTTGACTAACGCCAGCTCATAGATCGCTTGGTTTTCTGCCAAGGGCACACCGTTGCGATCGAAGATCAAGCCACGCACCGGCGGCAATGGCTGCACTTGAATGCGGTTATCTTCACTACGGGTCTTGTATGTTTCGTGCTTGACCAGCTGCAGCTCGATATAGCGCGCTGCCAACATCCCGGCCAGAGCGACTACCACCACAAATGCCAGCAGCACCCTGGCGAAAAACAATCGCCGCTCGAGGCTCTGATCTTTAAGGTGAGTGGCAGCCACGTTGTTGTTATGCCCGGTGGTAGGGATGATTGTTGTTGATCGACCAGGCGCGGTACAGCTGCTCGACGATTAGCAGCCGCGCCAAACCGTGGGGCAAGGTCAACTTCGACAATGACCAAGTGTGATCGGCGCGCGCCAAACAGTCTGGGTGCAGTCCGTCTGCACCGCCGATCAGAAAGGCAATATCCTGGCCATCTTGCTGCCAGTCTGCCAGCCGCTGTGCCACTTGCATGGTGGTCAATCCTTGTCCCGCTTCGTCGAGGGCGATCACCCGTTCTGCAGCTCTGTTTGAGCCTGCACTGTTTCGACCCAGCCGGGCTAATATTCGTTCAGATTCGGTTGCTCGTGCCGTGTCTGCGGACACATTCCCACCGGCGCGCTGACCAGGGGCTATCTCGATTAGCTCCAGGCCTAGGTGTTTTGGCAATCGTTTTGCATATTCTTCCACGCCGTCCGCCAGCCACCTAGGCAGGCGCTGACCCACCGCCAGTATACGGAGCTTCAGACCTGGGTCTCAGTGTCGGTTGGGAACTCCCCCCAGAGCCGCTCCAGATCGTAAAAGCTGCGAGTTTCTTTCTGCATCAGATGCACCAGCACATCGCCGAGATCAATCAGGATCCATTCTGCCGATTCCCGCCCCTCTACCCCGTTTACCGAGCCGTGCTTCTCTTTCACGGTTTGCAGCACGTAGTCAGAAAGGGCATTCACATGCCGATTCGACGTGCCGCTGGCAATGACCATGTGGTCGGCAATCACCGTGACTTTCGCCACATCCAAAGACACAACATCTAAGGCTTTTCGATCCTCTAACGTGTCAACGACCAAGTCGCGCAGCGCTTCAGGGGTCACACAGTTCTCCATACAGTTGTTGGGACGCAATATAGGAAAAGACACCAGTGGGTAGCAAATGCGCAACGGGTTCCCGGGCCGCAATGCGCCTGCGTATCTCAGTGGCAGAAACGTCGGGCAATTGCCCGGGGATGTCGATCACCGCACCCGCAGGCTCAGTTGGCACGCTGCTTGTACGTTTGCCAGCAACGACGTCCCGCAACTCAGGCGCTAAGGCCGCGTCGTAACCCGCGCGGTCAAGCACCACCAAGTGCGTCAGGGTCAGTACCCGTTGCCACTGGTACCAAGTGTTTAACGTCAGCAACGTATCTCGACCGATGACCCACCCCAGGGGCTCCTCCGGAAACTCTGCGCGCAACGCCTCTAAGGTGTGGACCGTATAGGATGGAGCGTCTCGGGCAATTTCTCGAGCGTCGGGTTTGAGTCGCGGGAACGGTGCACAGGCAACGCCAAGCATTTCGAAACGAGCGTCGATGCTGGCTGCGGGAGCGCGCTTATGGGACGGTCTAGCGGACAGCACCATGTGCACGTCCACATCTAGCGCTTCGCTAACCTGCAAAGCCCCCTGCAGGTGACCGATGTGCACTGGATCGAAGGTGCCGCCAAAACAACAGATCAACGCTTGCGTACTTCTCCCGAGCCGAACACCACATACTTCTGGGTGGTCAGCCCTTCTAACCCCACCGGGCCGCGGGCATGCAATTTATCGGTCGATACACCGACCTCAGCGCCAAGGCCGTACTCAAAGCCATCAGCAAACTGCGTAGAGGCATTGATCATGACCGAGGCGGAATCCACTTCAGTCAGGAAACGTCGCCCGCGCGCGTAGTCTCGAGTCACAATGGTGTCGGTATGCTGAGATCCGTACTGATTAATGTGGGCAATCGCTGCGTCGAGATCATCGACCACCCGCACCGCCAATGTTGGGCCCAGATACTCTGCGTACCAATCTTCTTCGCTGGCCGCTTGCACACCTTCGATCAAGTTACGCGTGCGTTCACAACCGCGTAGCGCAACGCCGGCCGCAGCAAAGCGTCGACCCAACTCCGGCGCGACAGTTGCCGCCATGTTCTGGTGGATCAGCAAGGTTTCTATGGCGTTACAGACCGCGTACTTCTCGGTCTTGGAGTTTACCGCCAGTGCGACAGCCATATCCGGCTCGGCATCGGCATCGATGTAGACGTGGCATACCCCATCCAAATGTTTGATCACCGGGATGCTCGACTCGCGCATGATGCGCTCGATCAAGCCCTTGCCGCCACGCGGCACGATGACGTCAACGTCGTCATTGAGTTTCAGCAGCGCACCCACCGCAGCGCGATCGGTGGTCGCCACCAGCTGCACAACACCGTCCGGTAGATCGGCCGCCGCTAGCCCGCGCGCAATACATTGGGCAATGGCGCGATTGCTATCGATGGCTTCGCTGCCGCCACGCAGAATGCAGGCATTGCCAGACTTCAAACACAGGGCTGCAGCATCCGCCGTAACGTTAGGTCGGGACTCATAGATGATGCCAATGACACCCAGTGGCACGCGCATGCGCCCAATCTGCAAACCGTTCGGCCGATAGGCAAGGTCCGTGATGGTGCCTACCGGCTCGGGTAGCGAGTCTACCTGCAACACCCCTTCGATCATCAGATCGATGGCTGCATCGTTCAGCAGCAGGCGATCCACTAACGGCTGATCCAGCCCGCTGTCCGTAGCCCGAGCCATGTCTAGCGCATTAGCCGCCTTCAGAGCTTCCCGCGCATCGTCCAAAGCCGCAGCAATCTCCCGCAGCGCACGGCTCTTTTGCTCGCTGGAGGCCGCGCCGATCTTGCGACTCGCCGCCCGCGCAGCCTTCCCCAGGCGCTGCATATAAGCAACCGGGTCGGCGGTTTCCAGGTCCTGGACGCTGGCAGTGTTGTTGTTCACAGCTGACATAGGCTCAGTATACGCCAGGCCGATTGCCGATGGGCATGGCGCGGTCCGCAGCCTGCACCAGGGCGATCGGGCGCCAATCTGGACCTACCTCACGAAAACGCCGCTAAAGCGATTCCGCAAACCCCACCAGCGAACGAACACTCTGGGCATACAGCTCCGGCACGACGTCAGGAAAACCCACATCCCCGGCATGGGGCGTGCCATTCACGGTCACTCCCACCGCGGACACCCCGGCAGCCACTAACTTGCGAAAGTAAGCCAGCCCCTCATCGCGTAGCGGATCGAGTTCATTCACTGAAACTACGTGGGGTGGCAGCCCAGCCAGATCTTCTACAGGCGACTGCAACGGCCACGCCAGTGGGTTGTTGGCGTGCTCACCGGTCGGATCGTAGACCCTTGCCAAGGCAGTCATCATCGCGCAGTTCAACATGTAGTCATCGTTCTCCTGCAGCGACAACAACTCCGGCGGCGGCTTCGCGTAAACGCCAGAGATGTAAGGACACATCGCATACACGCCATCGATCTGCTCGAGCCAGCCCTCGCGCTTCGCCTTTAACGTCGTCGCGATGGAGAGGTTGCCACCTCCCGATTCCCCGGAAATAACGATCGAGGAAACACCAAGCTGCTCTTTATTAGCATGGACCCACTGCACAGCACTCGCACAATCGTTCAAACCCGCTGGGAACGGATGATTGCCTAAGCGTCCACCGCCATTGCGAAACTCCACCCCGACAACCACCATTCCCGCATCAGCCAAGCTCTTGCGAAATCGCACGAACATCGGATCTTCCGCCGTCATCAACACCATGCCCCCACCGTGGGTATGCACGATGCAAGGTCGCGGGCCATCGCCCGCAACCGGCCGATCTATGTGCAGGCTGATGCTATTGCCATCAACCCCCTGAATCACTTCGATCTCACTACGCACCCCAGCAAACGCCGGCATCGCCTCCCACATCACCGGATGGCCAACGGCATTGGCCTCCTCAAACGCCTTGCAGTAGTCCAGACAGGCGTCATACCCCGCATCCGCGGCAATCGGCTCCACCCCCGGCGCAAACTCCGCCGCGAACGCCAACGCCGCCGCAATCCGCGGATCCAAACGCTGGTCTTCAACCAACGTCGCCTCTGAGTTACCCAAACGCCCAGGCAAAATTAATCCCACGTCTTTCACAAAGTTCTCCAGTTAATGAAGGTCATCAGCCTGACCTGCCCCGCCCCAAAACGCGAGCGTCAAAAAAGGCACCGAAAGTAACAAAAAGAACGTCTCGGGGGGTTTGTGGAGTGAGGGAAAAGGGGACCGGTGCCGTTGGCCCGTGCTTTGGGG
>JBPCXR010000112.1:0-5713 GCA_051027215.1 Pseudomonadales bacterium
GTTCAACGCGGATCTGCTCTCGGGCGCAAATTTCGCCATCGCACAGGATCAGCCCGAACTCATAGCCCTGGCCGGACTGGGCGGCCAGGGCAGCTTCGTAATCGACCAGTCCAGTCAGATCGTAGGAGGAATGTTGCGTCTCATTGACCCACGCTAGTGCAGCCTCGGCGGAGGACTTCAGTGGTGCTGGAATACTCTCTTCGGTCTGCATTCGTTTCCCCCAAATTCGCAGCCGAAAACATATCGCTATGTAAGATGGGAAACAACTAACCCGGAGCCAATTTTGCCCAGCGTTAGTCAGGGAGCTAGGATGAACTCTAAAGTGCGCTACCTACGGCCACGGCCCAGCAACCAACTGGTAACGCCTACCAGCAATAGGGCCAGCATTCCTAGCCAACCGGTGGGGATGCCAAACACCGAAGCACGGATGACCGCCGAATTGTTCGCGGCTCCAGCGGTGGTCTCCTGCTGCCTTGCGGCAACGAGCCGTTTCATCTCCTCTTGCATCTCTGCCACCTGGGCCTTTAGCTCAGCAATTTGGCGATCTCGGATCACCAGCGCCTGCGCTTGATCTGCTGCTTGCTGTTTTAAGCTTGGCAACTGCTGCGTATCCGCGGATTCCGTAAGCGTTTCGAGCTGGTGATCCAGGGTTTCAACAGCAGTTCCCGACGCTTTGGAGCCCTCGCTGCTAAACCGTACCGACCCAGCCATCACTGGCTCAGTTTGGGGCAGGATGCGAAGTTGGCCTCGCGCGGGTTCTGCTTGCACCTGTTTGATGGACGCTTGGCGCTCTGCTTGCCAGGCATCTTCTTCTTCTTGCACTTTCTGCGCGGCTACGGAATGACTGATCACCGCAACGTCGGGCAGCGCAGGTATTTCCAATACCTGCCCACGTTTTAGCAGGTTGATGTTGTCGTTTATGAAGGCATCTGGGTTCAGCGCCTTGATCGCGAGCATGTGTTGCGCCATGGTCACGCGCTTGTTTGGCCGTGTCCGCGTGGCGATAGCCCACAACGTGTCATTGCGCTTGGTTGGTCCATAGCGGCTGGTGCGCGGGCCGGTTTGTTTGTTGGGCTTTGCAGCAGCAACAGACTGAGGTGGCTGAGCGGTAGGGGCGTTTGCAACCCGCGTGGGCGGATCCAGAAACACGGTGTATTCCTTCAGCATGCGGCCGCCGCGCCAGGCGACTTCTAGCACAAAGTTCAGGTATGGCTCTGTGATTGGGCGGGTGCTGCGAATCTGCACCACGGGCCTGCCGCTCACCGGTGTGACCTCAATCTGCAGTTGGGTCAAAAAGAATAACCGTTCAACGCCCATGCGCTCGAAGTCATCCGCACTCGCCAGAGACACCTGAACATCTCGGACTTGTTGGCCCTTGGATTCAGATAAGGGGATCTGGGCAAAGAACTTCTGATAGAGGCCTGAATTTGTTTCCAACGCACCCACGGTCAGAGCGCCAACGTTGTTGGCCAGACCCAGGGCAAGGAGAATGAGCAAGATGCTGCGCAGCATGATTGGCTATCGGCTTCCGTTGTCGATACGTCAATTGGGTAGCATAAGTAGAGGTTAGACAGAAAAAGTAGATGTCCTGCATAGTCTGGTCTTCAACATACGTTTCTAGGTGCGATTTTTGTGAACTATGACCATAAACCACAAACTATCAGTCCACTTCAGCCGGCGTTGGTGATTTTCCGGTCATCGACTGGGATGCCGCGCTGAACGAGCTTCGGGTAGACAGCGATGACCATGCGCCATTTGGTGAGTCCCATTGGCGTCGATTGGTGGCTGACTAGCGCCTCCTCAGCGACGCCGTCAGTCCAACAACTCGATACCCGTACACGATGCCGTGCGACGCACACGATTGCGAAATTCTGCACGTACCGGGTCCGGCGCAATTTGTTCCATGAGTTGGCGGTAGCGCGGTAGCTGTAACAGCTTCGCGCGCAGCCCGGGTAGATAATGATGGTTGTAAAGGTGCCACATGACGATGTAGTTTCCAGCGTTCGCCATGTTGATGAGTACTTCTACGCCATCTACCAACCGGCCACGCATGAAGTACACCAATGCGAGATCCATGTTTGGAAGTCGCCGCGCCTGCAGCAGATGGTCTATAGCGTCCATGTCGTCGTCCCAATAGGCAACGTTTGCCCGCAGCGCCGGCCAGAATGGGTGTTCCTCAGTGTGATTCCGTGTGAACTCCTCCAGCGCTTGCCGCGCTTTCTTACGATTTCCTGCCACGCCGTGCAGCAACACGCGCGCGGTCTGGGCCAGTGTGTTCGGTTGATAGGCCAGCGAACGTTCGAACCACTCGGCTGCCTGATCATATTCGCTCGTGCATAGATAGGTGACGCCAATCCAGTAGTAGCCATCCGCAGACATTTCCTGCTCAATGCCTGCGACGAAGTAGGCGCGCGCAGTTACGGGAAGCGCCATGAAGCACAGTGGGCACCCGTATGAGTGCAGTAGCTCCCTAGAGGTTGGCCAACGCTTCAGCAATTCGAACCATGCAGCTTCGGTCGCTAGGTGGTCATACATGTGTCGATCGGTGAGGCGAAGCGCTTCGCACATAATTTGAGACCGTTCGGTCGTGGCGAGCGCCATCGCGCGATCAAATAACTCAGCACGGTGCTGCTTGTCTTCGAAGGTGCTCAGCGCCAGGTGCAATACCGCATCGAAGAAATCTGGATCGAGTTCAATGGCACGCTCGAAATGGATTTGGGCACTGGCACCTGAATCGGCAATATCCCAATTGCGGAACTCCTGCAAGCCCTGCAGATAGGACTTATATGCCTCGATGTTGCGCGTGCCGACAATGTCCGGCGAAGTCGTGCTGTGGGCGAGATGTCCTCGAAGCGAGGTGATGACCTTGGAGGCGATCTCGTCCTGTAGATCGAAGATGTCGACAATCTCGCGGGTATACTGCTCAGACCATGCCGGAAAACCGTCTTTGCAGTCGACCAGGCGGAGATTTACGCGTACACGATTGCCGGAACGCCTCCAGCTGCCTTCCAAAACATAACGGACGTTGAGGCTGTTCGCAATCGCGCTGGTCGAACGCTTGGAATCGGTATCCCGGAAAACAAAGGAGGATGTCCTTGGCGCGACTTTGAGCGAGCGCACCGCAGACAGCCCGTTGATCATGTCTTCAGCCAAGCCATCACAAATCAGATCGTCGTCGCTTAGTCCCAGATTGGCCAGCGGCAATATCGCCAAGGAGGCGTCTGGCGTTACCCGCTGACCCGCGACTGTTGGCAGCAGAGAGCGTTCGTGGGGTGCGTTTTTGATGGTCTCGACTAGACGTTGAACGAAACTGGCTCTTGGCTGGTCGTAGCGCACAAGTCCTTGTCGATTGCCAAGGTTCATCTCGAAGCCCTGTGACAGGTGGGTCGGTTCGAGATAAACGGACAATACCGGCTTTTCTCTGGTGATTGCGAATGTCAGCTCCCGCCGACAGTGTTCGGATGCAACGCTTGATGGCGACAAATAAATTAGGAACACGTCGGCCGCCGTGATCGCCGACGCAATCTCTTCCGACCAGTCGATACCACCGGGAATCCGCTGGTCTAACCAGACATCGAGCCCGGCCTGCTCCAGGTTTTCACGATCGGTGCCGACGGCTTTTCCATCAGAATGGGAGTAGCTGATAAAGACGCGCAGCTCGTCACTCATGCCGGAATAGAGAACTTTGCCAACGCATCTGGGGCGACTCGCAAATTCAATCGCGAAACATTCATAAACGTTGCACCCACCTCGGGGGTGCAACGCGGCAAGTGTACGGAGTTAGTACAGCAAGCCTAGGACGTCTCGTTACGGACGGTTGAGTATCTGCCCGGCATACACGTTTTCACCTGTGCAGGTAGCATAGGAGGCATTGTAATCCTGCCGTTGTCGCCAACCACCACCGTTTGCTAGAGCATTTTGGTAGGCCATCAGACCTTTCGTGTCTGAAAAGCTCAGGAAGTGCGCAAAGTCACCGGGTGGGTTTCTGTTGCCGAGCCCAGGGATTATGATGTTCCAAGCCTTTATGGCGGCGTCGTCTGGCCGGCTTGCTGCCATCGAATCGTGTCTGGCGATCAGCGCATCGGCCGTCACGCCTTCATTTGCGGTACACCAATTGAATGTCACGATTCTGCTGTCTGCGCTCAGCGCTTCGGCGTCAATGAACTGGTTGAATATCGGGTTCATCGTGACACGGCAATCAGCGGCTGCAATCCACTGCGCGTTCAGGCGTTGACCGGACTCCGTATTCAACCACTTGTTCCAACCATCTCCCGAAGTCTCAAAGGGAGAGATCAACATATCGATCCATTCGAACGCAGGACCGTCACCGCCGGGCGGTGTTACGAACAGTGGCGTCAGACGCATGACATAGGTTTGAACATCATTGTCTTTCGACCACTTGATGTAGCCGTTCATAACCTTGTCGTAGTCGGCCATGGATTTTCTGGGTTTCAAACTACACAGCTGCATTTGTACGACATTCGCTTGAGCGAGGTTCATGCCGCCGTATTGGCGTTCGTGGTTGTCGGCAAATGCCAGCGATGCGGCAAGTAGACTCAAAATGGACAATGAGAATTTCATTGTTTTCCCTCCCTTGTTGACGATTCCGTCTGATACGCGGGTGATGCCAGCCTAATCGGAATGCGATTCGCCGCAATCATCTGCACAGCTTGATCAGCCCCATGCGATTGTTAGGTTTATTGAAAGAAAATGGAAGCAAAATCGGGCCTGCGAGCTGGCAAATCGAACCCGTGTCCGTAGGATTGAGATGCCCGCTGTCGTTTTCATGAGTTTTTTGCGCTTACCTGAATATGGACAGCCCGCAAAAAGCCAGAAGCATGGTAGCGCTGATGACCGCCGCCACTATCGTATTGAGTAGCGCAGCGATCACTGATGAAGGAGGCGGTGTGGTCCCCGTCATCCTATGGGATACTGCGCTAAGTCAGCTGCGGGTAGACCACGATGACTTTATTGGCCAGCGATTCACGCTGCGTTGTCCGGAGCGAAAGGGCAAAGACCGGAGAGCAGTGCTCTCCGGCACCAATACCTATACCAGCGACTCCTCGCTGTGTTTCGCAGCCGCTCACGCTGGCGTTGTGCAGCCAACGGGGGGAAGTTTTACCGTACAACTCAACCCCGGCGCCGAATCTGGTTGGGCAGAACTTTGTCATGCGCTGCCCGCCTGCGTCAGACGATTTAAAGCCGCGGTGGGTGTACGGTACTGATAGTTACGCGTTCGACAGCTACGTCTGCCAGGCGGCCGTGCACGCCGGCCGTATGACCTACCAAGGTGGATTCGTGCGGGTGCGTATCGATAAAACTACGTCCGGGCTCAGAGCCAGCATCCGCAATGGCATCGAGTCGAAGAGCGGTGGAAAGGGTTTGCGAGCGGTATCGTTTCCACCCCTTGGTACGATCGGTTGCGTGGATTCTTCGTGATTTTTCAGTCCAGCGATCATCAACCGTTGCCTCAGGTGCTCGCGGCCATTGCCCGTGAAGCAGGGCTTGCTAGCGCTACTCGGAGCGGATCGATTTATGTCTATCGTGAGGTTTTCTGGCCCTTCTTCCTGCCGAGAGGTCGGCGTATATCTCCTGAGTAGTCATCAGCCTAAGCCTCCGCGAGCCAGTCAATTGAGGCCAATGTCAATAAAATGACTCTTTTCTGGCCTAAAAGAACAATATAGTGGACACTAATCGCGCAGAGACGATCGTC
>JBPCXR010000113.1:0-5306 GCA_051027215.1 Pseudomonadales bacterium
GCGCGGACTGAGTGAATGGAATGGATCAGCAACTGGTAAAATCTGATTCAACTTAGAATAATTGGGAATGCTGTGGAGAAGCCAAGCTGGTTCACATCTCGCCGGGAGGTGCTCCTAGCAGCGACCACCTCATTGATTGCTGCCATATGGCCCAGGCGTGTTAATGCATCTAACAACGCCGTACGCCACATCCTACCAACCACTACCGATACGCAATTCTCTATCTCATTGTCAGTTTGGCAACCGCGTGATTCGGTTGACCTTCTCATAGGGCAGCGGCGAGTTACTGGTGTGCGGTCAGATAGTGATGGGCATCACTGGTCTTTCCACGCCAGTTCACTCAAGCCGGACACAACCTACCAGCTTCTACTGGTCGACAATGAAGGGCCGTTCTACGAACCCTGGCCGCTGAAAACACTGCCTGCGCGAGACAGCATGCCCTCAACTCTCAAGCTTTTGGCGTTCACATGTGCCGGTGGCGGGGATGGATTCGGGACGCCCACTGTGCAGTTTTTTAAGCCGCACAAATTCCGCCAGCGCATGTTCGACGCCGCGCTCGCACAGAAGCCCGACGTCGTCCTGGCGATCGGTGACCACATCTACTGGGACCTCCGCGGAGGTGGGTCACCGCGGTTGGCGCGCAGCGCTGCGGCTGCAGAAGCCATCAAGCAGAACTACGGAGAGTTTGACCGCGATTTGCCAGTACTCGGAACGCGCAACGAAGCGGTTCTAAAGCGTATCGGGAACGAACAGATTGCCGACCTGTACGGCACGCGATTTCGTTCAACCTCTACCTACTTTGTGGCCGATGACCACGATTATTTCGAGAATGACGACGCCGAGAAGGACATCGTTACCTTTCCGCCAGACAAATTCAGCTCCGAGGCTCACGCTGCTATCGCCCAACTTTATTACCCGGTTTTGCCCAACGCGCCAGTAAAAGATAAAGAACGATCATTCGGTGCGTTAGTGTATGGGCGACTATTTGAAACACCCATATTCGACTGCGCAGGCCACCTCAGCCTGGATGGCGACGCCGCAGGTTTGGTACCGGCCAACATCGAACGATGGATAACCAATCGGACGGTAAATTCACCAGCTACACACTTTGCTTTAACTCCCTCACATCCTTTCGGGTGGACGGCAGGCAAATGGCGAGAGTGGTATCCAGATGTGGTTGCACCAGAAGGATTTACTGGCGTTGTTATCAACGAACTTCTTGGAGATACCGAGGGCAGACTGACGATTGAAGCCCAGAAGTATCTCTGGCAGCAAGGCTGGTGGAATCAGCATCAGCGGTTGCTGAAAACACTGTCAAAACGTGCAGGCTCACGTTTTATTCTCTCTGGAGATATTCATGCTCAGGGCGTTGTTGAGATCACCAGAAGCGGTGACTTGAGTCTACGCGACAACTCTGTCAAATCGTTACTGGTGGGCCCAGTGAGCACTTCCGACGTGACCTGGCCATCTGCCGCGCGTGGTATTGCCGCGGGGAGTCCCGCCTTGCTGGATACTCGCGAGATTTCTGCCACTAAGGAAATCAACGGGTTTACGCTGTTCCACTTTACTCCGACAGGTGCTAGTGCTGAGCTTTACGACTGCGGAGGCTATGATCGAACAAAAGGGGAAAACGGCAACCCACAAACGACTACAGACGTCGACCTTGCTTGAGTGACCGAGCTTCAAGGATAAACCGCAGCTTTGGGTCGACAAGAGGTGTTTGTTTGATATCCGCGTACGGCGGTTAACGAACTATCCTAGATTCTTCTTGAAGTATTCCACAAAGCCGCCGTTCGTGCGCGCGGTTCAACCGACTCGGTTCGGCCACAAGGCGACAACAGGCGTCCAAAAGAGCGTGCTCAGTTATTCCCCTTGTGTGGAGCTGTGTACGTCAAAAATAGGAAACGATAGAACCACGCCAATAACCATGACCAGGGTAGCCGCTAACATTAGCGCAAGAGTGGCCATGTACCAGACGCTAGGCTCTTCGCTAAAGATGATCCAAACATTCGTGCCTAAACCAGAAGTAGCGAATGAACCCGCTAAAAGAAGCTGAATCCACGACTTTTTTGGATCTCGGATAATTCTCGGTAGCAAGACAATCAAACCTAGATAAGCAACCGCAATCGCCGTAACCAACGAGCACAAAGCAGAGTGCCACCAGAACTGTCCGTCTTCCGGTGCTAGTTGATAGACAACAAGTGGCAGAATACCAAGGGCGATCAAGTGAACGCTGAATAGCAGAATGTATTGTAGGCGAAGTGCCAGCAAACTCTCAGTCGTGCGTCCACTGACCTGAACGACGACAACCGAAATGGTAGTGAATGCTACTAAAGCAACAGCGATCTGCACGAAGCCAATCAGAGTTTCTTCAAAATCCACAACATCTCCCTCAAGTCCGATTTACATGACGAACTGTGGGGTAGCGGTCTTGCTAGGTCAATCCGCTGGCATTCAGACGGCAAGAGAGGGTCGGGATCAGCGTTTCCAACCATGCTGGAAAGGGCCTGCTTACGCGCTCGATGTGAAGTAGATCAAGAAGTCTAGGCAGTTTGCTCCATAGCGGACGAAATCCGCACCGAAACGTACCGCCGGATACGGCCAGTAGCAGACTGTCGCGAGTAGCGAGATCTGGGCAGGCGTTGCCTTTAGCGAAGGGATACTGTCGTAGAAACCTATCATTGATACTAATCTAGTTCGGTTCAATGCCTATCCCATCAAAGGTGTTGCTGACATTGTCCGTGCGGTAGCACGTTTCGCTAGATACACGATTCGCTTTGAGGTGACTCACTAGGCAGTCGGCCCAACGAACAAGCCGCAAGTTATCCTGACCATGTTCGCGAAGGCGGTCCATATTGGCTTGGAACTTCCCTCTTAGTCGACCATCCTGGTCGTAAAAAACATCTTGTTTGTTGCGTATTCCAGGCAGTATTTCATCTTCTACGAATGTCACGTAGCGGACGTATTTCCGACTAACGCCGTCGAGCTCGGAAAAATAGGCTGTCAGGTCAAAAAGAGTGACGGGGTCAAACATCTCGGTCAATTGCATTTGCCTGAGCGTTGACCACATATCCGGCGCGATATCCGATCCAAAGTGACGAAAATAGTATGGCGGAGGCCGACTCCCATCTGCCGCTGACGATTCCCATTCTGCTAACCCGGACTCTATCGAGACGTTCATCCCCTCTTGTACGTCTATGGTATCAGTAAGATATGTCACCAACGCGCTGACAATCTCCACGCGGCGTTCCGAATCCAAGCGAGAACTGTTCCATGTGTCGACTTGAAGACCAATGAAGACACCGACTACGATAATCAGAAGCTCCAGGAAAGCGACTCGCCAATTCTGGGTCATCAGATTTTCAACAAGTCTTCGCAAAATCACTATATTTCCAGAGGCTGCTTAATATTCGATTAATTTAATAGTAACAGCTAGCCATCTCGTCTCGAACCGGCTCTTCCAATTGCTTGCCTCTACTCCTAACTCAATTTCGCCAGTTGCGAGAAAGTCTGCTCTGGGTCGAACTCGGAAGTTAGATCCAGTCGATGTGAACGCCGGCTTTCTCAATAGCCGACATTCACTCAACCATGCCGACCGTCGCAGAGCGGCCAACAACGGACCTACGAGCAGCTGGCTTTGTGTATCCACTCCTGCGTGCTGTTAGACATCAGTTGGATACACAACTTCATCGTCCTCCAATCGTTCACCAACCATCACGTACCTGAGTGGTTCATTCGACTCATTCGATACGTAGTGCGGAATTTCCTGACCGGCGGGAAAATTGACGTAGGTCCCTCTGACCAGAGGGTAAGTTTCCTCACCAAGATGCAGCGTTCCAACCCCTTCTAGGACGTACAGATGCTCTTCTTCCTTTTTGTGGTAGTGCCCCGGTAGGGTGTTGCATGCAGGTTTCAACTCTACGATGCCAAATCCAATCTTTGATGGGCCGCCAACGTCGCAAAGTGCGCGTCCATGGAGTTCCCGATTCGTACCTCGATACCATACCTGAGTCTCAACCTCGGATTCATGGACTGGCTTCTTCGTTTCAGTCACGGGTACCTCGCCAATGATGTGCAAGTCGTATTGTGGAGACGATTTTCGCATAGTGGCGAGAAGAAGATCGTAGGACCGCTGCGGGTCGAACTCAGAAGTTAAATCCGGTCTAGCGAACGTCGGCTTTCTCGATAGCCGACATACTCTGCACTACGCCGACCGTCTCTGAGCGGCCAGTTCGGGTTATTGGTCAGACACAAAAAACCCGCCATAAAAGCGGGTCTTTGCTAAATGTTGAAATGAATCAGACTTTACGTCGGCGGCGTACCATCCCGAGCCCGAACACCCCCAAGCTAAGCAACGCCAACGACGTGGGTTCAGGCACCTGTCGAATGACGGTGGTGCCGCCTAGGATCTCCATTCCGCCAGGTCCGGGTTGGGTGATCGTAAGCCTCCCCTCTCCGCTAACCCAATCATCTCTCGTAAAAACATCTTCAAGCGGAAGTATGCCTTCCGGAATCATGCCCACAAGGAACCCAGTTAACTCACCGTCAGCAAAAGTCAGATCAACTTCAACGGGTATTAAGGGCAAACCGCCGTCACCAAGAAACTCCACGACATTCGCGACGTCTGTGATTGTGGGACCGTCCGAGAAATCCAGTACCAGGACGTCATTTAGTTCTTGGCCGACGAACAATCCCAGGTCTGCCGCCGGTTGCTCTACGGTGTCGACGATGACAACCGTTTCGAATCGAATGATTGTGGCGTGGCTGATGTTTGCAAAACAGATACCCCATACGAGGGTCAACGCTAAGAGAATCGAATGTCGCTTCATAGTTATTCCCCTTGGAACTGTCGGACAACTAGAAAAGGCCAAAATAGATGCTTCCGAAGCGAGTCTAAAATGGTCAAGTTATTACCCTACGCCTTTCCTGCCACTTGCGATAGTCGATCTTGTCAAGGCGTTGCTGGCGCCCTGCTTTGGTGCGACAAGAAATAGGAAAAGAACTCCGACGTTTTCAAGATCGATTTAGGCTGCTCTCGCGAACGTCTGCTCGGGCCCAACATTTCAAGTCGATCCCGAAAGACTTTGGCTTCGCCCGATAGCGGACGAAAAGCTGGTCGCACTGTACAGACTGGCTCGGCCAACAGCGGAGAAATTGCTTAGTTCTTGCTGGTCATCTCTACAAGTTGAATGAGATTTCCACACGTATCATCAAGCTCGGCTAGCTTAACGTCGCCTGCTTCCATCGGCGTTTGTGTGAATACCACTCCTTCATCGCAGAGGCGCTTATATTCTGCGTCAATATTT
>JBPCXR010000114.1:0-2885 GCA_051027215.1 Pseudomonadales bacterium
ATCCTACGCGTACCGAAACTACTTTCACGGCGAAAAGCGCGATCGACCCAAGCAGGGAGCCTCCGACGTCCAGCCGATCACCCAGCCCAACCTATCCGCCGTGTATTTAAGCAGCACGACCAACAAACTGAAAGTCGCGCTTTCCGTGCCCGTGTGGAGTCAGCCCCAGGACGGCGCGGCACCGGTGGTGCTAGCCGTACTTTCGATGTCGGTTGGGTTAGAAGCATTCGATGTGCTCAGCCCGAAGAAGAAGCAGGGCAAAGACATCATCATTGCCGACCTGCGGGAAGACTACTTGGAGAACGATCCCGCCAATCCCGAGCAAAAGTTGGAATGTCGCGGCATGATCTTACAGCACCCGCAGCGCAGCAGCTGGAAAAACGCAGACCAAGTTCCTCGCCTGGCGCCCGAGGTGCTCGCGGCGACAGACGATGTAAGCCACGGTTTCGTCAGCGGCTACCGCGATCCTCTCTCCCGCGACCCCAAAGCCAAGTTTTGGGGAGCTTTCGAGCCAGTCCAGTTTGAGATCGTCGACGCCCGCGACGGTACTCGCTCGAACATAGACTCGGGGTGGGTCGTGTTGCTGCAGTTGCAGTCGATAGAATGACAAACGGTCCAGCCAGTTTTCGATTCTGCAGGCAGAGCACCTTGGGCAATTACGGTTTTGAGACGTCGTCAGGAGTGGTGATAACTGAGTCTGCCTCAATGCTGTTCGGCACGGCACGTGCGGTCCCGGGGCCAATATCAAATAAATCTGGGGGGGGATTGATTCCAACGCAGTGCAAAGTAACAGCCCCCCAAACCCCGGGGGTGATGCTCTTATCTGGGACTAAGCCAATGAGCAAGTTTTGAGCCGAACAGTATAGAGGCAGACTTGAAATGCTTCGAGAGCGCCGCCGAAGCGCACTCGTGCTATAGTCTTGCTATAATGGAAACTTCCGTCTGGAGGCGCTATGCATATCTGGCTGTTTGTACTTGCAGCTCTGTTGCTGGTTTTAGTTCCGTTCGCGCCCACGCTGGTTCGACTCAGGATTAGATTTCTGAGATGGATTCACTGGACCTGGGCAGCCGATTTGTTGGAGAACAACTTCCAGGTCTGGGTTGTGATCTTTCGGATACTTCTGTTTGCGATCGCGATCCTGCTGATCTATTTCGGTTGGAATCAATAGCTAGAACGATGGCCCGACTTACCTGGCCGACTCGCCAACGCTAGATTCCCGCCCCCGCCTCCGCGAGGGTAGACTCTGCGCGGGAATGTCGGTTGGGTCGTCGTAGTTGCGCTCGGCGAGAGTGTGGAAACGTTGCAAAAGCCACCGACTGGCGACGGTAGCTACGAGCACGTAGTCTTGGATTTGCTCGACAACCCAACGGGGTTGGCGTTGCCGTCTAACCTTGCGGCGGTTGGGAGTTGGGTGGAGGTCGATGCTCGAGGCGCTTCGGCGCTAGCTCTCTCGATCCAATCGATGCATGAAATACCAATCTGCCATGCCCGCCACTACGTGTTGGAGCAGTGTGGCCAGGACGATCATCAGGATCACGCGCGGCTCGGTGTGCAGCACGTGGCCGGCGAGCACCAGGGCCAGGCCGGTGTGCTTCATGCTGAACCCAAACATCAAGGCGGTCGTCGATGCTGCTTCTACTGACAGCAGCCGCGACAGCAACCAACCACTGGCGATGCCCAGGGCGGAGAGAATCACGGCCAGGAGCGATGAGAGCAAGATCGTCTTGGGTGCTTGTTCGTCAAACGCGTCGGGCATCGCCAGCGACGCGTTGGCGTAGTTGAGCGTCAGCAGTGTCGCAGCACTGACCATGCGCAGTATTCCACGCAAGCGGTCGATCCACTCCAGGCCGACCAGCCAATTGAAAATCATCCCGGCCAGTGAAGGCAGGATCACCCAGACGATAAAAAACGTACCCGAGAAGCGCGTGACCAACAATTCGCACTGTTGCGTTTCTTGCTCCGACAGGGACAAGCCCATCAGGTTCAACATCTGCGGTGTGGCCACGGGGCTGAGCACGATGGTCAGCACAATGAATCCGAGGCTGAGGGCGACGTTGCCCTGCGCGTTTTGACACCAGGCGACTGACGAGTTTGCCACCGGCATGGCCGCCACCAGCGCCAAACCGACCAACATACCGCTGGTGAGATACTCGCCCAGCAGTGACGGCAGCACCCAGCCGAGCAGGCTGACGAACAGACTGGGCACGATCCAAATTGCGACCAGGCCGAGCAGCAAGATTCCCGGTCGCTGCATCAGTTCGCGCAATTGCGACCACCTCACAACCGCTGCCCCACAGAATAACAGCAACGCCAACAGCAGCATGGGCGCCGTAACTTCATCGCCGGTCGTCCGCGTGAGTGACAAGCCACGAATCACCTTGCCCGGGCCGGGAACGAGCCCTGCTAGCACGTAGCTAATGACCAGCAGCCAGAGCAAGTTGCGGTGCACCCAAGCCGAGAAGGTAGCAAAGCGTGCATCGTCGTTGCTACTTTCGCTGTTGGTCATATTTCGCTGTTGGTCATATTGTAGAGTTTTGAGGAAGTCGACGGTTCAACTAGTTCCAGGATAGCAGAACGGGAAGGAATGACGAACGTCGCCCGCTCTAAATAATTGGCTCCATGACGGAGGCAGCCTCAACGCCGAATGTTGAGTCTCGAGAATTTTCGTCAATTGGGCCTGGTCGTTCTGTTGTCACTCGACAGTGGTGATTGGCCATTTCTCCCCGTATCATTTCGAGGTCGGTTCAACTATACTATTCGCTCCCGCCTCGCATTCCCGCCCCGCCCTGCCCGCTATGTCATCTGACGCCGAAGTCTTAGAGGGGTCATCTGACGCCGAAGTCTTAGAGGGGTCATCTGACGCCGAAGTCTTAGAGGGGTCATC
>JBPCXR010000115.1:0-18962 GCA_051027215.1 Pseudomonadales bacterium
GGCAAACGGCTAGCTCGCGAGCGATGGAAGGTTGGACGTGCAACACGCCGCGCAAGCAGCGGCATCGACAGCCCAAGGGTCTGGTACATCAACGCCATCAATCTTGAATCTCGCGCCGCCGGCCGACGCTCAGGTGGTACCAGCGTGTTGCAGGGTTATACTGGTTATATTCGCTTGTTCAGGCGCTGGTTCACCTACCGCTCGCCTGCGGCACGTCAGTTTGGCGCAGGCTTCGAACGCGCGGACCATGGCGACGACGCATGAAGCCATAAGACCCAACTAACGCAGCAAAGGGTAGCCAGCCGAGCTGTAGCCGCCCCGCAACAAACAGGAACCACCATGGGCGTAACCGAGTACAACCAGTCGATTATCGAAGAGTTTCGCGCCAACGCCGGCGTAGTTGGCGGACCCTTTGCAGGGGCCAACTTACTTCTGCTACACAATCAAGGCGCTAAGAGCGGCGCAGCGCGAGTTAATCCCCTGGCCTTCTTCAAAGACGGCAACGATCTGCTCATCGTTGCATCTTTTGCCGGCGCCGATCGGCATCCGCCGTGGTACTACAACCTGCTGGCAAACCCCCAAGTTCGCGTGGAAGTTGGCACCGATACCCATGATGCGACCGCTAGTGTGGTTGACGAGCCGGAGCGCAGCGCGCTGTATGAGCAGATCGCGGAGGCTAACGATGCGTTTGCTAGCTATCAACGCAAGACTAGTCGCGTGATCCCAATCGTTCGGCTAACGCTCACAGCACCGAGTTAACCCCGGATTCGCGCCACAGCTTGGCGGCATAGATCAAGTAGCCGCCAAACAGCAGGCCGAAAACCAGCCAAACGCGAACCAGCACTGTGGGCAAGTCCTGCACCCAGCGAATAATTTGCAGAATCCTGCTGGAGCCAATGAACGGAATGGCAACGGCGCCGAGCAAGGTAATCACTGCAAGAATTTGAAAGACCGTCGGCGTCCAAGAAACATGCGCTGCCAATAGCAGCGCAATACCCAGAATCAGGCGCGGGCCAATAGTGACCCAATAGACCACTTTGGAGTTTAGTAGACCCAATGCGCTGGCGAACAAGCGTTCAGGCGACGCAAGTCCCCAAACGCAAGCAACGACAATGAAAATTCCGAACAGCGCCACCACAGTAGCTGCGAGATCTGGCATAACGGCACTCCTAGGGTGGTTTACATCAGTCTACGCCGCAGCCTGCATCGATGCTCGCGCAGCAGATGATCACGACCAATAGCATTCGTTCTAACAGGGCTATTCTCTTATACTTGCAGAAATCAATTCAGCAGAAAGGCGCTGGCCAGCGAGCCGCGGGCGCAGGAAGAACGTCGACTAATCGGGGAACCACATCCCTGCCTAGAAATTGCCAAGCAACGAGGAATTCCGACCATGAGCGAAGTGATTGCAACCGACCACTCTACTTTCGACTGGCCGGAAATCGTTGGCGGACTGAATCAGTACCTGCGGCTGCGAGCCACGCCCATCGGCATGAAGCTGTTCAACAGTGTCGAAGAAATGGAGTCGATTCCGCGCATACGACGTCCCAAGGATATCCACACTACGGATCAAATCGTCGGCCAAGCCTGCCGCAATGGCTGGACGGTGGGCATCACCGTCGATGATCTGGTTGGCGCACAGTGCAGTACAGTCATCGGTCTGCATCCGCGTAGCGAGGAGTGGCTCTCGGGGGACCGCATGGCTGGTGTCTGGTACGCCGATCAAGAACAGGCGAGCTTGCACCAGCAAGCCATGGATGTTGTGCCATACGGCAAATATGAGGCCATGGCAGTCAGCCCACTGAGCAGTGGACGTTTAAACCCACCCGATATCTGCCTGATTTATGCCACGCCGGCGCAAATGATCCTGTTCATCAATGGACTGCAATGGACGGGCTACCAGAAACTTGAATGGGGATGTGTCGGGGAATCTGCCTGTGCTGATTCCTGGGGCCGAGCGCTAGCCACCGGCGAGCCGAGCCTAGCCATTCCCTGCTTCGCCGAACGTCGCTACGGCGGTGTAGCTGACGATGAGTTGCTGATGGCAATTCCGCCGAGCTACCTGCCTAAAGTGATCGATGGGCTAGCGCACCTGTCACGCAATGGCTTGCGCTATCCGATTGCGCCATACGGCGTGAACAACGACGTGCGCGCCGGTATGGGCGTTTCCTATTCCTGATCTGGGCCACATTGGCGTCACCAGCAACAACTTATCGATCTTCGCCAGAGACCAACCATGCAATACGTCGCTCGAATCGTTCGTGTTTTCCTCGTAGTTTTGCTTGCGCTCGCCACGGCACCGAGCCAAGCAAGCGATGCCGATAACAGCGCAGCAGAAACTGCCGCATTGGCGGTATTAGATCGATTCATCGCCGCGTTTTCTGCCAAGGATGCAGCAGCGCATGTTGCGACCTATCATTTCCCGCACTACCGTCTGGCGAGAGGCAGCATGAGCATGTGGGAAAATTCCGTTGTGGCATTGCAATCCCACGTAACGCTATTCGAAACCCTACCGAATACCGGCTGGGACCGCAGCGAGTGGGTCGAGCGCAAGGTAGTAACCAGCAGCCCCAGTAAAGTGCATATCGACACCCGCTTTCGCCGCCTGCGCAAAGACGGCTCGGTGATTGGTGTATACGACTCACTGTACGTCGTAATCAAACGAGATGGTCGTTGGGGAATCAAGTTGAGGTCCAGCTTTCTGTAGCGGAAAGGCCCCGCCAGCGCGGCATTTTGACTTCGGAGACAAAACAACATGACCTTCGATGAGTATATCGGTATGCACGGCGAGCAGGACGCCCCAGAGAACACCGCCGCAATTAAGATTGAAAGCCATCACTGCAACCCGACCGGCAACATCAATGGTGGCGTCCTCATCGCCATCGCCGACAACCTCTCAACCGGTGTCGCCGGGCGCGCCTACTTCGAGAAAACCGGCGAACAGCGATTCATGGTGGGTGTAGATCTGCATGCGGTCATGCTGAGCAATCAACAAGGCGGAACTATTCGGGCCGTAGCCGAGATCGTGCGCGTGGGACGGCGCATCACAGTAGTGCGCACCGATGTCGTAGGTGACCAGGATCGCCTGCTGGCTCAGGTGACAACAACCCACGTCCCTACTTGAGGTGCAGCACCAATATCCTTAGTCGGGCTTAGCCAGAGGTCAAAACACGGCCAGCGGATTCAGGGGTGAGCCGGTGCCGCCGGGCACTCGCAACGGTGCGGCCACAAACAAGAAGGTTTGCCGTTTTTGCTGAGCCACCTTCTCGGCCAATGCTTCTAGATCCAGATTGTCTAAAATGGGCATGCCCAGACCGACGAGCAGCAACGCATGCAAAGGGTTGGCGAGCCCTTCCACACCTGAAGGCATAACGTCAGAGACGCCATCCGAACCGATCATGGCAACGTCACGGGCTTTCAGCCAAGTGGCCAAGGACGCATGGGCACCAGCGGCCTTGTCGATAAAGAACCAATCGGGATCCGCCTGAGCCTTTACCCAGCGACCCGTGCGAACTAGGAGCACGTCACCTGGGCCAACGGTCACTCCGGTCTTGCGCTCCCAAGCTTCCAGGTCCGCCGCGGTAATGGCAGTTCCCGGCTCCATGTAGGGCTTACCTAGAAGCCAGGGCACATCAACCAACACACCGCGGGTAAATACGCCGGCAACACCAGCGTTTTCGATTCCTAATCGAGGTGCGCCCGTAGCTTGCAGCGAATCGAACGGGACGCCGTTGTACATGAACCCTTTGTGGGCAAAGTGTGGCAAGCCATCCATGTGGGAGTGGGCGAAGCCATGGTATTGCACCGCATACTGATCCCCAGCTACTACGTGCCCGCCAAACTCCTGGGTCTGCAACTGATGCTCAAACGGATTAGGGTTAAGATCGTTTTTACGCTTGTTCAACTCCAGCGCTAACGAAACACTCGTGCCTCGCTTGACCAACCGTGCGGCCTTTTTCCGGACTTTAGGCGTGATCAGATTCAATGTTCCCAATTCATCGTCTTTGCCCCAGCGACCCCAGTTAGAAATTTCCTGCATCGTTCGATCGAATTCCGCACGGCTCATCGGCGCTGGAGGCTCTACCGCCAGCGCCGACACGGCACCCGTTAGACACAACGCAAAAAGTGTGACCCTCAGTTTCATTGCATGCCCCTTATCACCCGCTTGCAGCAACAGGCCGCGTCGCGCGACTTGCATTCGATATCGGATCCGCGTGAGCGTTATCCCGCCGCACAGAGCATAGTCTGGTTACGGCATTCGCGACAACACGCGCAGCCACCAAGCTTCAGACGAGCGGCCGCTGTCGTTATGGGTCAATTAAGTTCGGGGCGAGCGAGAGAAATGTTGAAAACGCCGGTCTAGCGTCAGTCGCAAGCAAAGAACGTGGCGCTACGCCGCTTCAGCTTCTGTCGGTACCAAGCCCAAAGAGACTTCGAGGCGACCATCCCGGAGCAATATGCCTCGTTGTACGCGGAGTACGGTCAAGGTGCTGTTCAACACCGAAGGCGGGTTCGGAGTACTCGGCAGCGCTTCACCACTGCGTGCTTGGACGCCGATTTTCGATTCGCCGTGCAAGCCATAGTGCACCCAGTCCAACGACGTATTCGGCGATCGAACGCTAATGCCGTGGACCTGAGTCTGAGCGCCAAGCAATGGCTGCAAGCAAGCATCGAAAGCTTCGAGCGCGGGCACTGGCAGGTAGTTCAACACATCCCACAAGAGCAACACATCAACCTCGGCTTCGCCTACAAGCCCGCGGAACTTTTCCTTCAGCGCAATTGGGTCTGCATCCTCTGCCAGATCTTCACAGCTGAGCTCACCCAGCAGGTCGACAAAGTTCAAGCGGCATTTGAATTCGGAGAAGGCGGCGACGGTTTCCCCACTGGCGGCACCGAGATCCAGTACAGTCAGTCGACTGTCTGGATCTAAGCGCTGGAACAGCGCAGGCATCAACATGCTGTCATGCACGGCTGCTGCAGCACACGGGGCTTCGCTACGTCCCGCCGAATGTGATCGGCGCCATTGTTTCAACGCCGTAGCAAACACAATTCTTAGGCCTTAGCGGCTTTTGCAGCGCTGGAGCTGCCCGCCGCACTCTTCTGGCGAACTTCGCGCAGTGCCTGTTTAACCGATTCGGCTTGGTCATCGCTGTCGGTGGCTTTTGCTTTACCAGACTTCTCGCTCGGATCCATATCGATGCTGCCTTTGAACTTGGCGCCATCTTCAAGCGTTACCCGGGGAGCAACGATGTTACCGTGCACCCGGCCGTGCTTAGAAACAACCACCTTCTCGACACCGGTAATGTCGCCTTGGACTTCACCGTCGATGCGAACTTCGTTGGCTGTCATGTCGGCAGCAATCTGCCCAGCCTGACCAACATAGAGATCATGATTGTTAAGCACCACAGTGCCCTCGACCTTGCCGTTAATGACGAGATTTTCCTCGCCGGTGACGGCGCCTTTGATGCGAATAGACTGACCGATCACTGCAGCCGCTGTGGTCTGTGATGGTTGATCGAAGGAAGAGACCGGGGCCGGGTTGGTCTGATCGTCGTTTTGAGCAGTCTTATCGAACATGATGGCAATCCTTATCCACGTTTCGCGATGGTGAGATGCGAGACTAGCGGGAAAAGTTGCCAGTTTTTGTGATGCGGTTCGCGAACAGAACTGGTCCGAGGTTCTACCAGTTATGTGCGCTGGAACCCGGCCCTACTGGGCTTGAGAGAATGCCGCTAGTTGGGACTTGAGTAACGCCACGAAATCCAGTGGCTGATCCAGGAACAGATGGTGCTGGGCATTGGCCAGCGCGGTGACGGTGACCGGTTGCTGCGCAGCGGGTACCAGCGATGCCATGTATTCCATCGATCGTGACGTATAGAGCGCGCTGTTCTCACCGTAAATCATGGCAATGGGCACTGCTAGCTGTTCGAAGTCTGCCTCGGCGTCATCCAATCCCTTGAGGCTGTCACGCAGATCGTCATCGAACTTCCAAACGAAACCGCCATCGGCAGGCATCAGCGAGTGCCTGGCAATGTACTGCAGGATATATGCATTGTCACAGGGCTGAGGTGGCTGCAAGCGAAAGCGCGCCTCGGCGACTTCGCGTGACGGATACAGTTTGCTGCCGCCCATAGGCGGGCGTTCCAGCTCTGGCTCATCCGGCGCACGAATGCCAGAGTCGAGCATGACCAACGCGCCAAAGCGCTCTGGCCAACGCGCCGCGGTTTTGAGCGCCACCCGACCGCCAAAGCTGTGCGCCACCAAAATGGTTTGCGCATTCAGACTCTCCGCATCGGCAACGGCGCGGAGTTCTTCGGTAAAGGTGTCGCCGCTGTAGTCGTAGCGGTAGTCCGAATCGCCCATGCCCGTCAGATCAAGCGCAACAACATGGTACTGGGGCGTCAGTTGCGGCGCGATGAAATCCCACCAACGCGCATGAGCGTTCATGCCGTGAACCAGTAGCAGTGGCTGTTCCCGGTTGCCTTCCCACACCCGGTAATGCACATCACACTCTTCTACTTCCACAGTGTGATCGCTAGCGGGTGTTTCGATTGCCTCGAAAAACCACTCAGGAATCGTAGCGGGAGCCGCCTTGTCCCAACGTGCCACTGGATATCGCCGTTACAAGCTGCCGAAGCGCTTGAGATGAAAATCGACGTTTCCAAACAACGTGTCGATGGTCGTCAGCCGTTTGAAATAGTGCCCAATGGATAACTCTTCAGTCATGCCCATGCCGCCGTGCAGCTGCACTGCGCTTTGACCAACGAAGCGGCCAGATTTGCCCACTTGCACCTTAAATGCGGAGACCGCTTTCTGCGCCTCTGCATCGTAGCCTTCGTCCATGCGCATGGCTGCCATGAACATCAGCGACTTCGCCTGCTCATGTTCCATGAACATATCGACCATGCAATGCTGAAGGACTTGGAACTTGCCAATGGGTTGCCCAAATTGTTCGCGGGTTTTGCAGTATTCCACCGTGTCCTTATAGGAGACCTCCATGCAACCGACGGCCTCTGCGCCTACGGCGAGCGTGCCTTCATCGATCACCTGCTGCAGCACTGCAAGCCCGCCGCCATCCTGGCCCAGGAGGGCGTCGCTGCCCAGCTCAACGTTGTCGAAAGTTATTTCAGAGGCACGCAATGCATCTACCGTTGGGTAGCTGCGACGAGATACGCCCTTGGCCGACGCAGGGACTAGAAACAGCGAAACACCATCTTCGCTGCGCTGATCGCCAGACGTTCGCGCGGACACCACCAGTAGATCCGCCGCCGGACCGTTCAAAACGACTGCTTTGTAACCGTTTAACGTGTAACCGTTGGCACTCTTTTTCGCCGTTGTTGTCAGATCTGCCAAGTTGAAGCGGCCCTGGGGCTCAGCATAAGCAAGCGCAGCCTGGGTGCTGCCGTCGATGATTCCTGGTAGATGCGCAGCTTTTTGCTCATCGCTACCAGCAATGCGCAGAGCGCCGCCGACCAACACCACGGTCGGCAAGAACGGTTCAACGACCAAGCCCTTGCCGAACTGCTCCATCATGATCATGGTTTCCACCGCAGTACCGCCAAAGCCGCCGTCCGCTTCCGGAAAGGACATGGCAAGCCAGCCGAGCTCGGCGAACTGCTTCCAGTTGGCGCTGCTGAAGCCTTCCTCTTCCTTGATGACTTTCTGGCGGGTCTCAAAGCTGTAATCGTTCTGCAGGAACTTGCCGATGCTGTCTTGCAGAAGCGTTTGTTCGTCGGAAAATGAAAAGTCCATCAAGGCCTCTATCTGTCAATCGAAGAAAATGGGTTTGAAAATTTGAACCCCGTATTTTAGGGCTTTTTGGCGTCTTTGTGGGAACTTTGGTCCGCCGACAGCCCCAACAGGGTAGTCATTTCAGAGTGTTGCGCAGCGACCGAATCGAAGGCCGCCGCCAGGCCTCTGGACTCGAGCAAGGCGGCCACCTTTGCCCGCGCCAGCGGAGGTCCCACGGAGCCTTCATTGTGGCTATGAATCGGGTCCTCGAAGGGCAATAGGTAGTAGCCCAGGGCGGCGACCTGAGCATCGGTGATACTGGCCTGCAGTTCGATGGCCCGCTGCTGCTGCATCAGGGCCAGCGGCTTAGCACTCGGGTCCGCTGGGCTCAGGCCCAAGAGCCGCTGCTCGAGCACCTCGAGCGCCAGCAAGTCGATCCGCAGCTGGGCATGAGCCTGGACATCGGCCTCAGCATCGGGATTCTCGCCGTTGAGCTGCGCCAAATCCGCTAATTCCAGCGCCAATGCCGCGCTGCTTATACGCTGCGGATCCAGCGCCGGTGCAAATGCCCGCAACGGATTCAAGAGCGCGCCCGCCGTTGCCGCACTGGTGACCCAAGTGCTCGCTGGCAGCGGCACCTTAGCCAAACGCAACTCCCCTTGCGACGGCGGCGTCGAATGATCGACAGCGGAAACTTCGGTAAGCCCCGCTAAACCGCGACGCTGCACGCCTGGGCCAGTGAGATCGATGGCAATCAACGCGAAGGGTTGCGTCGAGTCCTTGGCTGCAGCCGGCAACAGGCACAGCGCCCAATCGGCCTGCAGTAAGCCCAGCACCGGCGCCACCGTGCCGCTAACGCACCAGTTCCCCGGGCTACCGAGCAAGCTCAGTGGCTGCTCAGCGGGCCACAACGGGTCAGGGACGGCCAAACACCAGGTGCTCCGCCATTGGCCGATGTCCTGCAACCAAGGGTGGTCCAGCGACGCCTCGAGCTCAACTTGCAATAACGGGCCAATGCCATGCAGTGACAAATGGTCACCCGTCGGCGCGCCATTACGTATACAGCACTGCAGCCAGTGGTAGTACTGCAGCTCGCTCCAGCCGCAGCCGCCCTGGGCTATCGGCCAGTGGGGTACAGTCCAGCCAACGATCCGCAAGGCGTTACACCAGGTTTGCGGATTGCGGCCAGCATCGAGCCAATGGCGCTGGACAAACGCCTTAATAGTTTGCAGATGGGTGCTGAGGGCTGGTGACGGGGCACGCTGCATAGAGACTGGTGGATCGCAAGACTGCAGCTCGATAGTGTAGCAGGCAGATTTGCAGTATTTTGAGCGCCAGCGAATTAACCCTTCGGCCCGTAACTAGGAACACCCTGCCATGAGCTACGAAACCATTCAGTACGATGTCGCCAATCACATATTGACTCTGACGCTGCATCGCCCTGAACAGTTGAACGCCTTCAACCGGCAAATGATGACCGAGATGGTGGATGCGCTGGATCGGGCAGATGCCGACGATGACGTCAGGGCAATCATCGTCACCGGTTCAGGCCGAGCATTTTGCGCTGGTGCTGATCTGGCGGCGGGTGGCAAAACCTTTGATGCCGACGGCCGCGATGACCGCGCCAGCGGCCTCCACCCTGACGGCGGCGGCGTTCTTACGCTGCGCATTTTTGACTGCAAAAAACCCATGATCGCCGCCATCAACGGCGCTGCAGTGGGGGTCGGGGTCACCATGACTCTGCCAATGGATATTCGCATCGCTGCAGATACTGCTAAGTTTGGCTTTGTTTTCGCTCGTCGTGGCATCGTCCCGGAAGCGTGCTCAAGCTACTTCTTGCCACGAGTCGTGGGCATCAGCCAGGCGCTCGAATGGTGCTATTCCGGACGGGTGTTTCCAGCTAGCGAAGCCCACGCCGGGGGGTTACTTAGAAGCCTGCACGACAAGAACGATCTGCTCGACGCAGCCAATGCCATTGCTCGCGAAATCGCCGACAACACCTCTGCCATCTCGGTGACCATGACCCGGCAAATGATGTGGAAACTATTGGGCGCCGATCACCCTATGGAAGCACACAAAATCGATTCCCGGGCTATCTACGAGCTGGGTCGATCGGCCGATGCAGCAGAAGGCGTGCAATCGTTTCTAGAGAAACGCGACGCACAGTTTCCCGGCAAAGTTTCCAGCGATTTGCCCGACTTCTACCCCTGGTGGAGCGAACGCAAGTTCTCTTAGCGGTACCTCTAATGCCCTACTCAACCCGACCAACGAAGGTTTTCCTATGAGCACAGCAGAGATTCCTCAAAAAGCGCCCTATCCAGTAGATGTGGAAGCCGGCAAAAAGTACTTCTGGTGCGCCTGTGGCAAGAGCGCCAATCAGCCGTTCTGCGATGGCTCCCATCAAGATACGGAGTTCACGCCACAAACCTACACTGCCGAAGAAGCCAAGACGGTGTATTTTTGTGGCTGTAAGCAGACGGGCAACGCCCCGCTATGCGACGGCGGACACAGCAAGCTGTAAGCAGCCGCGCAGCAAGTAGTAGCGGAGCTAGATGATGGTCATGCGGTGGTTCAAAAAGCGCGGGGATGCCGGCAAAAAGCCGGCGCAAGGCGAGCAACCGGCGGCCAGCAAAGACGCTGCACCGGCAACCGCCAGTGACTCAGGCAGCCCGGATCCAGCGCTACTACGCAAGCGTCAGATACTAGACGCCAGCAATGTCGAACAGGCTGTGGCGGCTATTAACCACCTCGATCCGCCCTTACCCGAGCGCATTGATCTATACCTTGCGCGGCGCGACTTAAGCGAAGCCATTTGGCGTGACCCGTCACTTGCAGACGAAGCCGCACTAACCGCAGTCGAACATCACAGCCGCGGGCACAACAAAGTCGTTAACAGGGCAGCGCGTAGCCGACTGAAACAGTTGCGCGGCGCTCGCAAAACTGCCACCAGCCTACAACAGCGAGCCCTGGAACTCATCGACTCGGCCAACCGAATCAACGCTGGCACAGAGCTAAGCCATCGCGACCTGACCGCACGGGCCCTGCTGGAAGAACAGTGGCAGGCAATATCCCTGCAGTGGCACGAAGTCGCTGCAGATCTCAGCGATGCTGAGCGCACGCTAAAAACCTTACCCGCGCTGAATGCCGCCTTGCCTAGGGCCGACGAACCTAAACCAGTAGAACCGGATCTCGAAGCACAAGCCCGCGCTCGAGAACGCGAAACCGCGCTTGCCGAGCGCGCCGCTAAGGAGGCCGCAGCACAGGCCGCAAGCAAAGAGGCCGCCGAGTCGCGGTTGGACGAGAGCAACGAGCGTATAAAGACATTGCTCAACGCTGTGGACACAGCTGAGGAAAACGATTCTCCCGGGCAACAGCGACTTCAACGCCGCGAGTTACGGCAAGAGCTTCGCTCGCTGCGCAAGCGCATCGATTGGCCCACAGACATACCGAAACCACCGGGCTTGACCCAGCTTGCTGCAGCCGATGAGCGCTTAGCCGAACAAATGCGTGAGCTCGATGTGGCTTGCGCCACTGAACGTGACCGGCTCGAGAGCAGCATCGAGACCTTGACGCAAACTCTGGCCGATGGTCAAACCCGCGCTGCCGGTAGCTTGCACGGGCAGATTCGCCGCGCCCACCCGGAGCACTACGGCTTATCAAAAGCGGCGTTGAAGAACCTCAACGAAGCCAGTCAAACGTTGCGTCAATTTGGCGCCTGGCAACAGTTCGCTACTTCTCCGAAGCGCCAAGCGTTGTGCGACGCCATGGAACAAGCGGCAGAGGCACCACTGGCACCGAAGCTGCAGGCAGAGCGCATCAAAGAACTCCGTGCAGATTGGCAAGCCCTTGGGCCACCGCGAGAAGAGGCCGACCGACAAGCGTTAAAGCGTTTTGATGCCTTTGCCGAGGCGGCATTCGAACCTTGTCGGCAGTACTACGCGGAGCTGGCCGAGGCGCGAGAACAGAACGCTGCAGCTCGGCAAGAGATCTGCAGTCAATTGCAGACATACCTCGACAATACGGACTGGCGCAGCGCCGACTATGACGCTGCCGAAACCATTCTGCGGGAGGCACGCAGCAGCTGGCGGCAGTTCCACCCGGTACCAAGAAAGCGTGAGGCGGAGTTGAGCAGGTCGTTTGAGGCACTGCAGAACACGCTCTACGAACGCTTACAAAGTTTTTGGAACGGCAACGCGGAGCGTAAGCAGGCGCTTATCGATAGCGCTGTCAAACTTAGTGAAGATAGCGACACGCCACTACCTGCTCGAATCGAACAGGCCAAACGCCTGCAAGCCGACTGGAAGGCTATCGGCCGTGTGCCGCGTAAGCGCGATCAGGCCCTATGGCAGGACTTTCGCAGTGCGTGCGATGCCTTGTTCTCGGCGCGAGAATCGGAGAACGCGGCTCAGCAGGTACAGCTTGATACAGCCCGCAGTGCAGCCCAACAGCTGTTGAGCGAATTCGCTACCACCCTCGCAGATACTCGTAGCGAAGACGCCCATGCAGATGTGCTGAGAACGTTCAGGGGTACGCTGCGCGACGCGCTAACCGATTTGCCTGGCCCGCTGCGGCGCGACCTGAGTAATCAAGCAGAAGATCTGATGAGTCGTTACCAGTCTTTGTTAGATCAGGCAGGGCTGGCAGTGATCGTTAACGAGCTGACAGCGTATCAGCGCTGGGACGCTGACTACTCGAGCGCACCCGCGCAGCCGCCCGCGGACGCACCCGAAAAGCTGTTTACTGGTGCCAACCCAAGCGCGCCGTTGAGCGAATCACTAACGCGATTTGCGATTGCCGCAGAGATGGCCGCTGACCTACCAAGCCCTGCAAGCGACCAGGGGCTGCGCATGGCTATGAAGGTAGAGCAACTACAACAATCCATGACGCGCGACCCAGGTAACCATGAACGCAGTGAAATTGGCCAAGCAAAAGCCTGGTGTGCCCTGGGCGTAAAACCCGACGACGCGCAAACACAAGCGCTGCGCGAGCGCTTTTTTAGTGCATTACAGTCTACCGTGCGCGCCACACCTTGATGATTGCTCGCAGCGAAGTCTAGCCTCTAACCGCTCAGTTGCGGGAATTGCAGCGATATCATGGCGCCACCCCAGCGCGACTCTTCGATACCCAAATCGCCCTGGTATAGGCGAATCAACTCAACCACCACCGACAGCCCAATGCCCTGACCAGGCTTTACTTGATCAGCTCGAGTCCCGCGATTGAGCACCTCGGCACGCAACTTAGGGTCAATGCCCGGCCCATCATCCTCAATCACCAGTGCTCGGGTTGTGCCGGTTTCAGTCCGAACCAACACTCGGCTGCGGGTGTACTTGAAGGCGTTCTCGAGCAGGTTGCCGATCATTTCCAATAGGTCCCGCTCATCACCGCGCAAGTAGAAATTCTCCGGAATGTCGGTTTCGACTTGAATGTTCTTCTCTTGGTAGGCGGTGCCCAGGGCGCGCAGCAAGCGATCGATCAGCGCGGCTAAACGTACCGGTTTGCCGACAATCACAGGACCCGTAACCGATGCCCTGGAAAGCTGATAGCTAACCGTGGTTTCCATGCGGTCGACCTGCTCGCCCAAAAGTTCCACCTGATCCGGAGCAGCGGCGAGGCGCCGATCCCGTAGGCCATTGCGCAATACCGCCAGCGGGGTTTTGAGGCTGTGAGCAAGGTCTTCCATGGCTTTGCGGTAACGGGTACGCGAGCGCTTCTCGTGGGACACAAACCGATCGAGATTTCGAGCCAGGCCCTTGAGCTCAACCGGATAGGCATCGCTGAGCTGTTCCCGCTGGCCGCTCTCGAGCTCCGCCACTTCTTCAGCCATTGTCCGCAGCGGTCTTAAACCCCAGCGTACGGCGAGCACTTGCACCAGCGCGAAAAGCACGATGACTGCAGCCAAACCGACGTACAAGCTGCGCCGAAAGCTGGCAATGGAACGCTGATAGGGTGCTTGATCAGCCACTACATTGAAGATCAACTGCACATCTTCGACGCTCTCCCAGATTACCGAGTAAGTCAGGGAATAGCGCTCAATGCCGGCAAGCTCCACTTCGGTGAAGCGAAAGTCTCCAGGCTGGAGCGAAGCCTTCTGCCCGGGAAACTCAAACTCCACCGCAATGCTCGACGGAGAGCGCCAGTAGACCTCATCCAGTAGGCCGAAGACGCCAGCATAGAGGCCTGATTGGGGCTGGGTCAGCCGCGGTTCCGGCACTTCCACCCCAACCTCGATATTGCCTTGATCGTCCGCAACGCTGCCCATCAGCGCAAAGATCACCAAGCGCAGCTGTTCTTCGGCATCTTCGCGCACACTCGCCTGGAAAGAGCGATCCAACACCCAGCCAGCCAAGGACAGGAACAACGCCAGCACCACGCTGGTTAAAATCATTAGCCGGGTCTGAATCCCGGTTTTCAATCAGCGCCTTCTCGACTCAGGCGATACCCCTGCCCGCGCACGGTACGAATGGGATTGAGTGGGTTGAGTTTTTTTCGCAAGCGACCGACGAATACTTCGATGACGTTAGAATCGCGGTCGAAATCCTGCTCGTATAGGTGATCGGTCAGCTCGGTTTTAGAAATTACCCGGCCGGGGTTGAGCATGAGGTACTCAAGCACTTTGTACTCATAGGCCGTCAGGTCTACCGTTTGCTCGCTGACCTGAACTTCTTTGGTCGCCGTATCTAACGATAGCTCACCTTGCTTAATCAGCGGCGCGGCATAGCCAGCAGCGCGGCGCACCAGGGCGTTAATCCGAGCCTGGAGCTCTTCCATTTGAAAGGGTTTAGTCAGGTAATCATCGGCGCCCGCTTCGAGACCCAGAACCTTATCTTCCCAGTGCCCGCGAGCAGTCAGCACCAATACCGGGAACGATCGATCCTCGCCTCGTAAGCGGCCAATCAGATCGATGCCATCGATCTTAGGCAAACCCAAGTCGACGATGGCAACGTCGTAGTCGAACTCACGTCCGAAATACAAACCTTCTTCACCGTCCTTTGCCGCATCTACCACATAGCCGGCGGCCTTTAGCTCGGTTTCAAGTTGCTCGCGCAGGGGCGCTTCATCTTCGACAATGAGAATTCGCATTAGCGCCCTCGAACTTCGCCTTCGCTGTCGACAAAGACCTTGGTAACCCTGCTGCCATTAATCAGCAAGCGCACCTCAACCCCAGGTTCTCCACCGCGCAATTTGCGGCTGGTCGAGAGCACCCGACCACCGGTGGTGCGTTTGGCAATTTTGGCGGCGCGCTCAATGGATATGCCCGGTGGGTTTACCGGTGCCAGATTGCTTTGCGGAGCCAAAGTGCTCGGCTGCAACTGCGGATCTAACCAGGAAGGCGCGGCGTGACTGCTCAACGTCGTCCCCAGCGCCGCGCATAGCAGCAGCGCTAGAGCCGGAAGGCGCCAGCGCTGCGTGCTCACGGAATTGTTGTGGCATTGGAATGCCATGGTCTCACCTGTCCTTCGGCGTTATATCGCTATTGTACTCTTAAAACTAGTAGCAAATCAGCGACCTACTGGAGAAACCGCGACTCGAACACGAATACTCTCTCCAGGGTGCTGATTCATATGGGTTGTATAGGTCTCGCCGCCGTACAAGTAGCTGACTCGATAGCCAGCCTGACGTTCTTCTTCGCGGACCTCTGTGTCGCTGTGACAAACGCGTTCCGTACGGTAGTGCACGGAACCATCGCGATAGCTATTGCGCCGATTGATGTCTGCGCCGATGGCGCCGCCAAGCAGCGCGCCTGTTACCGCACCCACCTGCTTATTGCGTTTTCTATGCCCTACCGCGTGGCCGATAGCACCACCGATTACTGCACCCAGCACTGGGGCTGTGGCAGACCGCCGGCGCGGCGCCTGGTAAGCAACTTCATGATCTCGGCAAACCTCGGTGGGCACCGTGACCGACACAATCTCGTGTAGCGGCTCAACATCCACGACTTGCGCATAAGCGTAGTTAACGTTCGCCAACCCTGGTCCCGCTGTGATCAGCCCAGCGATACCAACGGCAAAGATTGATTGCTTCATAGTGATCATGGCCTACTCCTAGAGGATCTCCCGTTTTCGGCCGAGGCTGCGGATGGTTGTAGCCTGGCAACGCACCCCGGGACGGATCCAATACTGTTGGATTGTGGCCCACAGACTACTGGCAAGCGGCTGAACCCACTCTGAACCCTTGTCAGCCCAGAACGAGCCTGTGATCTGTGTCCAGTTGCAGGCACCAGCGAGCCTGCGCGGGCGCGGTCTGCAGCATCCATTGAGTCAAGCGCTCGTAGTGCGCAACGAAGCGCTGTATGGCCGCGTCATCCATGCGTATTGCTGAGGCAATTTGCTGTTCCTGCTGGCGCCGCCAGGCACGTACACAGGCAAGGTTGGGTACCGCCAGAAACAGCCAATCGTCCAGCTGCTCCCAAATGGCCTGGTAAGTGCCGCCGAGCGCCGCATTCACATAGTGCCGATAGCGCCCGTCAGGATCGGCTTCGCGCTCAAGCTCGTTTACTGGTTCCCGCAACTGCTCCTCAGTCTGAGGCACAGCGCCCACGCACCAACCTTCGAAAATAAGCACATCAATTGGCTCTTCAATCTGCAACCATTGGGATTCCGGCAGACGATCGTCGATTGCTTTGTTAAACACCGGAAGCCGTAGTTGGGGCTGGTCGATAGTGTCAAACACTTGCTGTAAGAGTGGCAGATCGTGGGTGCCGGGTACGCCCCGTGTCGCTAGCAGGGGGTGCACACGCCGAGCCAGCTGCTGTCGCTGCGCCCGGGTTAAGTAGAAGTCGTCCAGCGACACACTCGCGGCGCGCACGCCACAGTGCGCATACGCCTGGACCAATGCTCGGGCCAGAGTGCTCTTGCCGGATCCCTGTCCACCGGACAGCCCCAAAAGCCTGGGTGCAACTCCCACTTCTGTGCCCGTAGCAACCGCCAATTGCGCGGCCAAAGCCCGCCAATCGGCAGGCACCTGCCCATCTAGACGGGCATGCACCACGGCGGCTCGTTGCACATCGCCGCCGACAATCTGGGCCAGCCGAGAGAGCCGTTCAACGCTCATAGCAGGAGTGGACAATTTGCGTTGATCCGTCAGCAATTTGGTGGGTTTGTGGGGAACCATCGTCTAGTAGCCGGTCTAATCCCCTGCCCCGCAATGTACTTCATTCTGACCCGATGGAAAAAACAACAATGGATCATCAAGGCAACCTATTGGGTCGAATCTACGACCGCTTCGTTGGCTTCCTATGCCACTTCGATGGCGTCGCGTCCCTGCTTTTGCGACTGATCCTGGGTCCGGTATTGATCGCCGCCGGTTGGGAGAAACTGAGCGGCCAGAACTGGTTCGCGGGTGTGCAGGATTCTTTCCCGTTTCCGTTTAATGTACTGCCTCCAGAGCTGTCCTGGTTCTTAGCTTCGTGGACGGAATTTCTCGGTGGTATCGCCTTATTGCTTGGGCTTGGCACGCGGCTCGTTGCAATCCCTTTAGCGCTCACGATGTTTGTCGCAGCCTGGTCAGTCCATCTGCCTAACGGTTGGCCCGCTGTCGCGCCGTCTAACCCACCAGCACTATGCATTGAAGGCAGCAACGCCCATGCCGAAAGCAGTGCGCTGGAACGGGCGATCAAGTGCTTGAACGTCAACGAACGGACCATCGAAGCGTCAGAGCGCTTGAGCCGCGCCAAAGCCATACTGCGAGAGCACGGCAATTGGTCTTACCTTAACGGCAAAGGCGCTATCGTAAAGCTCAACAGCGGAATCGAGTTTGCGGCCATATATCTCGCCATGCTGCTGGCACTGGCGGTGATCGGAGGTGGCCGCTACCTTAGCCTGGATTACTACCTTGGCCTGCTGTTGCGGCGTGCTCCGGGTTGAGCAACAAAAGCGTAAACAATCCCGTGATTCGCCGTACGCCGCATTTTCATTAACCCAGCGTTCCGCTACATTACGCGCCCCAACACCGTTGCGGCGGCGGATCTGCCAAAACAACTACCTCTAGAGACCATACGATACAAAATGAGCCACGCACCGCAGACTCTCCTTGCCACCCCAAGCAACGAACGATTCAGCACTCTACTGCGAGCCCTTCTGGGTGTATTCGCGCTACTGACGTTCCTGGTTAGCGGTTGTGCTACCGCGCCAGAAGAAGCCAAGCCTAGCGCTGCGTTAAACATAGCCAAGAGCCCTAACGACGACCGCGAGTATCGCTATCTGACCTTGCCCAATCGGATGCAAGTACTGCTGGTTTCGGACCCAACGACCGACAAGGCTGCCGCTTCCCTGGTGGTGCAGCGTGGCAGCTTCCACGAGCCCGAAGATCGACCCGGCATCGCTCACTTTCTGGAACACATGTTGTTCATCGGTACGGAAAAATACCCCGAGGTGGATGCCTATCAGAAATTCATCGGCACCCACGGTGGCAGCAGCAACGCCTATACCGCGCTGGATCACACCAACTACTTCTTCGACGTTAACCCGGCTCAATTCCCAGACGCGATGGACAGATTCGCGCAGTTTTTCATTGGCCCACTGTTTGCTGAAGCCTACGTAGAGCGAGAAAAGAATGCGGTCTACTCCGAGTACCAGCTACAAAGCAAAGACGACGGTTGGCGCGGCAACGCTGCACAAAAGCTGGCGCTGAACCAGGCGCACCCAGGCTCGCGTTTCACCATCGGCAGTCTAGAAACCTTGAACGGTGATATCCGCAAGGACCTACTGAGCTTTTTCGAGCAGAACTATTCTGCCGATCAGATGATCCTGGTTGCGCTGGGTCAGGAGTCGCTAGACCAATTGCAGGCCTGGATCGCGCCGTTGTTTGCCCAGGTGGCGGACCGCAACATTGGCCCCCCAGCCGCACTACCAGCGATGTATCTACCCGAACAATTGCCTTCAACCCTTCGCGTGCAAACGCTAAAGGAGAACTACCGACTCGGCTTCGAATTTGCGGTGCCCTCGGTGACCAAGCACTTTCGCAGTAAGCCACTGCTGTATATCAGCAACTTGCTGGGTCACGAAGGCAACGGCAGCCTGCATCAGGCCTTAAAATCTCGCGGCTGGATTGAGTCTCTGGCCACCGGCAGCAACGACTTCGATGAACAAACCAGCCTCGTATCTATAGAGATAGAGCTCACCGAAGAGGGTCGAGCGCAGATCCCGGCAATCACCAAAGCTCTGTTCGACCAAATCGAGTTGCTGAAGCAAACGCCGCCGAGTCGAAGCCTGTTTACTGAGCAGGCGCAAATG
>JBPCXR010000116.1:0-5569 GCA_051027215.1 Pseudomonadales bacterium
GTTACCGGGCATATGCTGCGAAACACCTGGGTATGCAACGTTTCTTTGATTTCCAGAGACTGGTCCTCAATCGCCAACAGGTCTGGGTTGCGCACGTAATCGACAATTTCGATATCTAGCTCATCTAAGCACTGACCAGGCAGGCTCTCGGCAAAGTTCGCCAACTGATTGCCAGAAACCAACTCAACGAGAATCGGCGCTTGGAACGCTAGTGCCAGATCTCCGTTTAAGGTCTTCAGCACGTCGGCGGCATTGGCAAAGCGCGTCTGTGCAAATGAATTCAGATACAGCTTCATGGACTTGCTTTCAACGATCGCTGGCGAGTGCGCTGGAACCGTGAGCCGCAATGCAGCGACCCGCGGTCGGCCGCGATTGTCTAGCCAACTCAGCTCATAGGCTGTCCACAGATCTTCACCAACAAACGGCGCTGGGACGGCAATAATGCCAGCGACCTGCCGAGATTCTGAGCGCGGCATGGAATGCAGCAATGAGGGGGTATATACCTCAACGTATTCAACCTGGCGACCCAGCGGTGGCTGGCGGTCGGCGCGGGCATTGCTAGTTTGCGGGGAGGAAGCCATGAGTTGGAATTTACCTGCTCAAATTCGGTCCTGATCCTTTACTAAAACCGGAATCTGCGTCGCGGTCAATGGCTCGTAGATCAGCGGTAGTAAAGCCTCGACCTGCGGCAACCTGGACCGTTACCCTGCTGGTTTGCGGTACCCGAAATGGATCAAGTTTCTCTATGAGCATAACCTTGCAGGACTTTGCCAGCCGCTTTGCCGAGCTGGCCTGGGGACCCTGGCTGCTAGTGCTACTACTCGGCGGCGGGGCTTATTTTCTCCTGCTCAGCCGTTTTGTGCCATTTCGCTACCTCGGACACGGCCTCGCGCTGTTACGAGGCAAGTACGAACATAGCAGCGACCCAGGGCAGATCAGCCACTTTCAGGCGTTATCCGCCGCATTGGCCGGAACCATAGGCCTGGGCAACATCGGTGGGGTCGCGCTGGCCATCGCCATCGGTGGTCCTGGGGCCATATTCTGGATGTGGGTTACTGCAATCCTGGGCATTGCCACCAAATTCTTCACGTGCTCGCTAGCCGTTATGTACCGTCACACAGATGCCAACGGCCAAACTCACGGTGGCCCAATGTACGTGATTACTGAAGGCTTAGGGCCTCGCTGGCGCCCCCTGGCCATCATGTTTGCATTGTTCGGGATGATCGGCGCACTACCAGTGTTCCAAACCAATCAACTGGTGCAAATACTACGCGAAGTGGTGATCGTCGATGCCGTGCTGGCCACCACCAGCTCGAATTTACCCAGAGATGACCTGCTGCTCGGCATCAATTTGGGCATGGGTGTTGTAATCGCGGCAGTTACCAGCGCGGTCATCTTCGGCGGCATCGCCCGCATTGCGAAGTTTGCGGTTGCCCTGGTTCCAAGCATGTCGGCGCTGTACCTCGGTATGACGCTCACTTGCATCCTTAGCAATCTGGACGAAGTTCCCGCGGCCTTGAGTCTCATCGTTACCGATGCATTTAGCGCCAAAGCAGCCGCAGGTGGTGGTCTGCTCAGCATGATTCTCTATGGCGTGCAGCGCGGCGCATTTTCTAACGAAGCCGGCATCGGTACCGAAGCGCTGGCTCACGGTGCCGCGAAAACCAGCGAACCAATTCGCGAAGGATTAGTGGCGATGCTTGGACCCATCATCGATACCTTACTAATCTGCACTGCTACGGCTATTGTGATCCTACTCGCCGGCAACTGGCACAATAATACGGTCGACGGAATTACGCTGACCGCCGAAGCTTTCGCTACGCTATTAGGAACAGCAGGCACCGTTGGGCTACTCGCCTGTGTCGTCTGTTTTGCCCTAACAACGATCTTCACCTACTCGTTCTATGGCGCTCAATGTGCGCGCTTTCTGCTGGGGAATAAAGCGCCACGCTACTACCGCATGATCTATGTCAGCTTCGTTCTGGTAGCTGCAGTAATTAGCCTAAAGACCGCGATTGGTCTGATCGATGGCGCTTACGCGCTCATGGCAATACCAACAATGATTAGCACCATCGTGCTTGCGCCCAAGGTCAAGCAGGCCGCCGACCGGTACTTCGCCTCGCTAAATCGTACGAGCGTAGGCTAGCAGCATGCGACTGTTTGCTGTCTCAGACTTGCACGTTGACTACGAATCGAACGCTGCATGGATCAACGCTCTGTCTCGCCAGGACTACCGTGATGATGTGCTGATCGTGGCTGGCGACCTTAGTCACCAGCAAGCGCGACTGCTAAGTGCACTCAGCGCGCTCGCAGACCGCTTTCACGCCGTACTGTTCGTACCGGGCAACCACGACCTGTGGGTGCATAGCCGCGAGACTGTTAGCTCGTTAGAACGTTACGATCAGCTAGCAACCGCGGTCGAGCAACTGGGCGTACACACCACGCCCTTTACACACCGCGGCGTCACCATTGTTCCACTACTTAGCTGGTACGATTTCAGTTTCGGCGAGCCAGGACCAAAGCTGCGAAAAGCCTGGATGGATTTTCGTCGCTGTCGCTGGCCCCAAGACTGGGATTCGGCAGCCATCAGCGATCACTTTCTCAGCCTCAATCCGCACCCAGATAGCTTGCAGCCGACCGTTGACGAACGCGCGTTCGTCACCTTTTCGCACTTCATGCCACGGGCCGACCTGCTACCCCACCCCGCTGTCATGCACGCCGGGTACCTTTTACCGATTCTAGGAAGCTGGGCGCTGGACCGTCAGCTCCGCAGCTACGACCGACACGCCACGGGTCAGCATCATCACGTCTATGGACACAGCCATGTCAACGTCGATCGAACGATCAATGGGGTGCGCTACGTAAACAATGCTCGTGGCTATCCCACTGAATACCGTTACAGCGAACGCCACCTGCACCAGATCAAGTTACCGATCTGAACGAACCGTCAACTACTGCTGGTAGTTGTTCAAAGCGCTCTAGTTGATAAGTCGCCTGGCTAAAACTTTCGCCCTGCTGAAATTCACTAGCGACCACCACGCAATCAATACCTGCGGCCAACGCCGCCTGCATACCGCGGACCGAATCTTCTACAGCCAAAGTACGCTCCGGCCGGGCGCCGAGCCGTGCCATGGCAGTTAAGTAAGGATCCGGGGCGGGTTTTGCGCGCGGGTAATCACCGCTTACCAACACCAGGCTCATATGCTGCACAAGTTCGCGCTGGTCGTGGATCAGCGCGAAGTCTTCGGGCTTAGCGGTACTCACAATGGCCATGGTCAACCGCCCTGCTAGGTCAGTCAGAGTCTGCTGAATCCCTGGAATGTCGATGGGCGCGCTACGCAGGTGCGATTGATAGCGTTGGTCTCGCCAAGCCCGCGCCTGGCGGGCTAATTGAGGATCGGCAAAGCGCTGCCAGACTTTGCCACCCGCCCTTTGTGCTTCGCGGTCGTCGCCCAGGCTGAGGCTTTGGCCATGGGCGGCAAAGGCCTCTTGGGTAGCCAGAAAATAGTAACGTTCGCTGTCGACGAGAACGCCGTCATTGTCCAATAACAGCCAATCATAGCGAGCTGCGTTGCTCAATCCTTGCACCAAGGTGTATAGGCCCCTAATCTGCCTGCCGAGTCAATTTTGGCAGATTTGTGAGCGATATTTCGACAGTATCTTCGGCGTCTCAGTACCGGCCTTCGGACCGTGGCTATGACGAAGCCCATGATGGCCAGCAATTGCGGCCACATTGGCAAGCCTTGTTCGCCAATCTCGCCAGCGACGCCAGCGATTCAGCGGCCATCGCGCGCCTAGCCGCGACCGTTGCAAGGTTGCGCGCTGAACACACCATGAGTACTGCGCACAGTGGCGATGAGCGGCCGTGGCAGCTAGATCCCCTGCCGCTGGTGCTCGACAACGAAGATTGGGCCCAGCTTGAACGCGGGATCATCCAACGCTGCGAACTTCTCAGCCGCATTGTGCAGGACTTCTACGGCCCGGCTCGGGTACTCAGCAGCGGCTTGTTGCCCCCAGCTTTAGCCTTTGCGAACCCAGGGTATTTGCTGCCGGCCTGCGGCATGACCTTCGATCGTGGCCCGTTGAGCTTAGTCGCTTTTGACCTCGGTCGCGCACCCGACGGCACCTGGTGGGTCTTGAACAATCGCACCGACGCACCCACCGGGCTGGGTTACGTCTTGGAAAATCGCATCGTCATGGCGCGCAGCCTGCCGGAAGCGATCGAGCAACAGAACATTGAACGCCTCGCCAGTTTTTATCGACACTATGGTGACGGTCTGCAAAGGGTCAACAGCACCGAGCTTGGGAACGAAGCCTTGGCGGTCATTCTCAGTGGCGGACCGCTGACTGAACACTTTCCCGAACAAGCGTACTTAGGTCGCTACCTCGGTTTACCGGTGGTTGAGGGTAACGACTTGACGGTTCGCAACGGCGCGGTAAAGCTGAAAACGCTAGAGGGACTAAAGTCGGTTCGCTCTATTTCTCGAGCACTGAGCTCTGAGCTGTGCGATCCAATGGAGCTGCGTGGTGACTCGCTATACGGTACTGCCGGCCTGCTAGATAGTACTCGCCAGGGCAACGTCGCAGTCGAAAATGCCATCGGCAGCGGCGTAGTCGAGAACGACGCAATCATGGGCTTTCTGCCTGGGTTGTGCGAGGCATTGCTTGACGAATCCCTGACGCTGCCCAGCGTGGCTACCTGGTGGTGCGGCCAACCTGAGGCTCGTCAGTATGTGTTGGAGAATCTCGAACGATTGACATTGCGCTCAGCGTTTGAAAGTAAGCGCTTATTGCGGAGTTCTGTCACCGACTATTTGGCCGGAGATTTCGGCGCCGAGCAGTACGAAGATTTGGCTGATGCTTTACGCACACAGCCCTACCGCTTCGTCGGCAAAGAAACCATGCAGCTGTCCCATGTGCCTTACTATGACCCAGATAGCGGACTGCAGAGCGCACCGATGACGCTGCGACTCTACGCCGCTCGAACGGCAGATGGTTTCGCCGTGCTACCTGGCGGGCTTGCTCGAGTAGCGACGCCCAGTGGAGACATCAGCAAGGATGTCTGGGCGCCCAAACACCGAGGGCGCAGCTTCCCTAAAGTCCAACAAGAGGCAAACGTCACACGCCGCTCTGACAAAGATCTACCCAGCCGAACCGCCGACGATCTATTCTGGCTCGGTCGCTATCTGGAACGCACAGAAGGCGCAATTCGACTGTATCGGACGTTGTTTAGATCCATCAGCGGCAACGACAGCATTAGCGATGAAGCGGTGACACTGGAACAGATAACCGAACTGCTCGTCACTCTGGGCTTGCTCTCTGAACAAAAAGGGCAGCAAGCGCTCGCCGAAGGTCTAAGCGGGGTTGATCGCGAACTGTGGAATCTATTGTTCGACCCAGACGGCTCTGATGGCTTGGCGAACATTCTCGCCAACGTCAAGCGCACCGCAAACCGGGTTCGTGGCAGGCAATCCACCGACACCTGGCGCATCTTCGAAAGCTTGCATCAAGTGCCCAATCTGCGTTGGCGCACCCATAGCAGCGCGGACGTCATTGCCCTACTGAATGA
>JBPCXR010000117.1:0-4553 GCA_051027215.1 Pseudomonadales bacterium
CAGAAGATGGCAGCGTGGTGACAAAGGCTCATGAACCCGGAGAGCTATTCGTACGCTCTGCCAGCGTATTTAGCACTTATCACAAAGCTCAGGAGAAGTTTGACGCCGATCGTCGCGACGGCTGGCAAACTGTCGGCGACATCGCCTACTTCGACGAAGAAGGCTTCTACTACATCTGCGATCGCAAGAAGGACATGATCATTTCGGGGGGCGTCAACATCTATCCTGCGGAAATCGAAGCCGCCTTGGAAGCGCACCAACAGATCAGCGAAGCATCGGTGTTCGGCATCCCTGATGAAGAGTGGGGCGAGAGTGTGCATGCGGTAATCGTCAGCCGCTCTGGGGATCCCATAGCACTCGAAGATGTGCAGTCTTTCGCCCGCGAGCACCTGGCTGGCTACAAAGTTCCGAGGACGGTCTCGTTTGAGTCAGAGCTTCCAAAGACCGGTTCCGGCAAAGTACTCAAACGCCAGCTGCGAGACCCATTTTGGGCAGCGACAAGAGCAGATCCAGCGTAGCCAATTTCAGCAACACGCTCAGCTGGGAGCAAAACACCAACCCGCCGCGTAGTGCGCACTGCCATGGCCACTGAATTCCTTGGGAACTTTAGGCGGTGGGGCTTTGGCCACAGCCTCTACAGCACAATCATGCAACGCCTAAAGTGGTGGCTGGGCATGACCGTCACAGGAATCTACCGAGCGCCGCTAAAAAAGCTAGGTAAAAGTCCCCCCGAAAGTGTGCGCGCGAGTCTGGCATCAGCCGCAGACCTTGCACCATTTGTCGGCAAACGGGGTTACGAGCTCTCGCCGGAGTTCGTTGCTGGCGCATTCGCGCGCGACGATCTTTGCGTTGCTACTTACGTCGATGGTGCGTTCGCTGCCTATGGTTGGGTTGCTTATCGAACCGCGCCACACGTTGACGGCGTTTGGGTTCAGTTCGCTGCTGGCCAGCGCTATAACTATAAAAACCTCACGCTCCCTGAGTATCGAGGCCGTCACATCCGCGGTAGTTTTGGCGTGCTCCAAACGCGGGACCAATCTGAATGCGTCACCCATTCACTAGCCTTTATCGAAACCCACAACTATGCATCGATTAGGGCAGAAAAGCGCAATGGTGGCCAGCGCGTAGGGTACGCTGGCTATGTTGAATTGCTCGGCAAGCGACGTTTCTTTCGCACGCCCGGTGCCGCCAGATACGGATTCACGTTTTGCGCAGTAGAGCCAGCGGCGCCGCAAGATGCCTAGGACAAGCGTTTGGTGATTGGCTATATTGAGGCACTCTAGTTAGGGCAGTGCAGCCTTGCTCGGCATCACGGACCAGGCCTCTCGCCCTTATTCTTACCGCTTAGAATTCGGAGAACTTTCATGCACGTCGGCGCTGCGGTTATATTTCAGAACACCAACAAACACTCTTCCGATCAGGAAGTTTATCGCAACGAAGTGCAGCTGGCAGAACAGTTCGAACCCCTGGGCTTTGAGTCGGTATGGACCGTCGAACACCACTTTACCGACTACACCATGTGCCCAGATCCTTTGCAGTTCCTTACTTACATGGCTGGACGCACCCAGAATGTCAAACTCGGCACCATGGTTGTGGTTCTACCGTGGCATGACCCATTGCGAGTCGCCGAACAAATCGCAGTGCTCGACCAGCTTTCAGAAAACCGACTGATTCTCGGACTCGGCAGGGGGGCCGGCCGAGTAGAATTCGATGGCTTTCGACAGAGCATGGAAGACTCAAGGCCACGCTTCGTCGAAAGTGCCGAAATGGTTCTCGACGGCTTGGAGCAGGGCTACTGCGAATATGACGGCAAGTTCGTGCAACAGCCGCGAGTAGATATTCGCCCCGCCCCTTCGGTGAGCTTTAAGGGCCGAACCTACGCCGCCGCCGTATCACCGGAGTCGGTGGAGATCATGGCTCGGCTTGGCATCGGTCTGTTGGTCATTCCGCAAAAACCCTGGGATGCCGTTGAGGCAGAGATCGACACCTACCGCACTAAGTTTAAGCAGATCAATGGCAGCGAACCGCCAGCACCGATTCTGGCCGGTTGGGTTTGTTGCGACAACGATCTTACCCGGGCACGCAAACGTGCTGAACAATACATCGGCGGCTATTGGCAAACCGTATTGGACCACTACCGGTTTCACGAAAACCACCTTAAGGGTCAGAAAGGCTACGAGTACTACGGCAAGTTCGCCGAAAACATCCAGTCTCAGGGCGTAGACAGTGCCATAGAATTTTTCTTGAACCTGCAGGTCTGGGGAGACCCCGATCAATGCTACGAAACCATCACGCGTAATGCCAAGCGCATTGGTGCGGAGGCCTTCGTTGGAGTATTCAGTTACGCGGCTATGCCTTGGGACGATGCGCAGCAAAATGCTGCGCTATTCGCCCGGGAGGTAATGCCCCGGCTTAAGCAGCGCCCCATGCAGGGCAAAATCGAATGGGCAGCTTAGCCAATATGCCCCGATAATTTGGCTCACCTCGCGATTGATTCTGCACCCGAGCAGCGTCCCAGAATTGGTAGTCGCTAATCGCTCTACCAATAACTAACGAGAGGTGAAACATGAAATTCGAAGCCAGAATGGCCCTCGCCGGCCTGTGTGCTGCTGTACTCGTCTTTAGTACGTCGGTACGCGCCGACGACTGGGACGACGATGAAGAAATTCCCTTTGACGAAGCCTTTGTCTTCTTTGAATTGAACAATACAGACGGTGACTTAGGCATTCACGCCAAGATCGATGGCGGCCCATGGAAACGTTTACACATTGAGCGGGATGCTGACGATCGCAAGCTCCTAGACATTCGCGTACGAAGCAGCCTTCGACGACAAGGTTTGACAGAATTGTTCTTTGAGAGCGCTGAACCTACGTTTGACGAACTGCCACCGGAAAAATTCTTTCGACGTTTCCCTGAAGGGGAATACGAAGTCGAAGGCATTAGCACAGAGGGTGAAGAGCTGGAAAGCGAAACCGAACTCACCCACTTGATGCCTGCGCCGCCGCGACCGTATGTCAATGGTATGCGTGCAGCACCGGATTGCGATTCTGAACTTCCCGTGGTGAGTGGCGATGCCCCAATCGTTATTCGCTGGCGCCCAGTCACCATGTCGCACCCTACGCTTGGTCGCACTGGGGAACGTATCGAGGTCGTGAACTATGAAGCGGTAGTGGAGATCGACGAAACGCCCTATAAAGTCAGCGCAATTCTTCCCCCAACTGCCACCTCCTTCGTCGTACCTGCTGAAATCGTTGCCCTTGGCGATGAAATCAAGTTCGAGATTCTAGTTCGTGAAGCGAGTTACAACCAGACAGCTGTTGAAAGCTGTTTCGAAGTGGAATGACGGTACGCGTATGAATGCACGCCTGTGTTTGCTGAGCAGTTTGCTCCTAAGCGCCTGCGGTGGCGGGGATCAAGTCCCTGCCGCCCAAGGCCACACCGAACTGCAACGCCTAACGCCAAGCCAATCAGCTACCGACACCACAGACGAGCTGAAACATGCCGCGGGCCCTCACGCAATCAACACTTCAGTAGATGACAGCCTGGTACGCGAAAGCGAACTTAATGACGCGCTCTACTTCGCAGCTTACGCTGAGCACTCAGTCGATCGTGAAGAGGCAATCGAATACTTGGCTGATTCCGGCGAGCCAAGCGCAGTCGCCGTCTTACGGGAGGTCGCTCTAAGTGACAACGCAGAACTTCGCCGCGCTGCAGTAGAGGCTCTGGCCGAGATCGGTGGAGATCAGTCTGCACAAGCACTGGGTGGAATGCTCGACGACTATAACGCTGTAGTACGCGTGTCCGTGGTGGAGGCCTTGGAGGATACAAACAGCAGCAATTCCATCGGCTATTTACAGCAAGCGCTCTCTGATGCGGACTCTAGAGTCCGAGCTGCTGCAGCACTGGCATTAGAGGAATTAGACACCCACTGAGTAGATGTCTGGCCCTGCGCTGACCAGAAGCGTCGAGTCGGTCCCTTTGCGCAAGCAACACCAACGCATTGTGAGATCGGAAAAATCCCTATCCTCTCCCAGCACCGCTTCGCTATGATGTCAGACAACATCAACCGCTCCGGGGAGCAACGAATTGAAATATGCGCTCGCGTTATTCGCACTGATGGGCATCGGTGCCTGCGCAGTCCAACCAGAAGCTTCGCCTAAAGCAGAACCTACAACAGAAGCCGCGGCAGACACGACCACCGCCGAGCCACCTCCGAATCTCATGCCAAAGATTGAGTTTCAGTCCGAAGATGATATTGGCTTGTTCGCCCGTGTGCATTTCGCCACCCATACGCCGGACTTCGACCGAGCACGGGCCTTCTACCGTACGCTGGGTTATACCGGCGGAATGAGTGGCTTTCCACTCACCAATACCCATCAAATGGCCCGTGCGTTAGGCATGTTTGACGTCTGCCAATACGAACTGGCAAAAGGCGAGGTCATCGCTCTACCGGGTAGCCTAAACACTGCCAATATTGATCTGTTGCAATTTAAAACACCGTTCAATGGCGAACCGCCGTACGAACTACCGAATCACCTGGGTATGGCTTATGC
>JBPCXR010000118.1:0-18974 GCA_051027215.1 Pseudomonadales bacterium
GTGTCGAGGTGTTTGCCAGCAGCTTGTACAGTTTAATTACGATGCGCACCTAGATACGTCGCATTCTTGCGCTTTCTGGTGACGAGCCACAGAAAGAAGTTTAGTCAGGTTTGGCCCACTTGATCTACTGACGCATCACGGAGCACAGCGAACCGCTGCGGCTTACGGCACTTACATCGAACTCACTATTCAATCCCGCAGGATGATACAACTACAGGCATAATTCAGTGAGTGTGGATACTCCCGTGTGCCCAGCTCTGCAGGATAAATCTACTGTTTAACAGAATCAGAATGAGGGTTGACCTAGTATTCAGGACGCGGCCGCCTAAACCCAAATTCTAGCGTTGTACGATTTCTAACAGGATCTATTCTCGGTGCCCCACATACGCATTTTACGGCACTATTTTCATACGCCACACGTGTTCACCTCGGTCATTGAGGGCGTGCTCATATTTGCGGCCGCCTACCTGGGCTATTTCACCCGTTTTCAGTATTTTCCCGAGTTCAAAGAACATCTGCCTCTGGCCCTAACGCTCGCAGTCTTTGGCGTGATCTCCATGTCGGCCATGGGAGTCTACGGATCCAGAGTCCGCGAGGGCTACATCGGCATGATGTTGCGCTCAGCTGTCGCCGTGTTTCTGCTCGCAACCTCCGCGATCGCAGTCGTTTCTTACTTCCTGCCGCAGCTCGAGATCGGTCGCGGCGTCCTGCTGTTCAGTACCATTGAAGCCTTTGTACTCATTGCCGCCTGGCGTTGGGTAACCTCAGCAGTCATCAGCGACGATGCGCTCAAGCGTCGTGTTCTGGTACTCGGAACCGGCACTCATGCCTTAGCAATAGCTCAACGCATGCGCCGGCGCTCCGACCGTCGCGGCTTCGTGCTCTTAGGCTATATGAAAGCCGATGAACACCAGTCTGATCTCGTCTCCGAATTTGGCGCGCACCTATTTGCCAACAATGGCTCGCTGCTGGACTTCTGCATCAAGCACGAAGTCGATGAAATTGTCATCGCGACTAAAGAGCGGAGAAGAAATGTCGATGCAGGTGGTGGACTACCCATCGATGACCTTCTCAACTGCCGCCTCTCGGGTATCGAGATCTGCGAGGTGCAGGCCTTCATCGAGCGCGAATCCGGCAAACTGGAAGTGGATCTGATCGATCCGTCTTGGATTATCTATTCCGACGGCTTTGTCGCATCTACTACTCGACTGGTAACGAAACGCAGCTTTGACATCTTTGCTAGCCTATTGCTGTTGTTTTTCGTATGGCCGGTGATGCTTGTCACTGCCTGCCTAATTGGAATTGGCGGTCTCTTTCGAGAACCGATTCTCTACAAGCAGGAACGCGTCGGTCTAGACGGTAAGCATTTCGACGTTATGAAGTTTCGCAGTATGCGAACCGATGCGGAGCTCGACGGCCAAGCTCGCTGGGCTACCGAAAACGATCCACGGATCACACGCATCGGCGCAATCATTCGCAAGTCCCGCATCGACGAGTTGCCTCAGCTGTTCAACGTCTTGCGCGGTGACATGAGTTTTGTTGGGCCGCGCCCTGAGCGTCCACAGTTCGTCGAAGAACTCAACTCAAAGATTCCCTACTACGATCAGCGTCATCGGGTTAAGCCAGGCATCACCGGCTGGGCACAGTTGTGCTACCCCTACGGCGCATCGGTAAACGACTCAAAAGAAAAGCTCAAATACGACTTGTACTATCTGAAAAACCACAGCTTCATGCTGGACTTAATCATCCTGTTTCAGACAGTTGAAGTCGTGTTGGTCGGCGACGGCGCTCGTTAACGCTCGCCTAGGCCGTCGTCTGCTGGCCCTGCTGCCCTCGCACTAGCTTGCCCGGCAACGCCCCGGTGGGCTCACCGTCGCGATAGATCTCTTCTCCTGCCACCAGGGTTGCAACAAGGCCTTGGGCATCTTGCTGAAAGCGCTTTCCGCCGCTGGGCAGATCGTAAACAATGTGCGGCCGCTGCAATGCCAAAGCGCCGAAGTCTATGAGGTTGATGTCTGCCTTCATACCTGGCTCCAGAAGACCACGGTCGTAGAGCGAATACAGCTCCGCCGACTTCCGCGTCAGCTTGTGAATGGCTTCTTCCAGCGTAAAGACTTGGGCGTCACGAACCCATTTGGTCAGCAGATAGATGTTTGCGCTAGCATCGCAAATCGAGCCGACGTGTGCTCCGCCATCACCCAACGCCGGAATGGTGTTTGGGTGCCCCAACAGTTCTGGAATGTGCTCAGAGAAGTTTACCGAAGGCAGATAAATTAGGCTCTTGCCTTCGTCTTCGAGAAAGTAGTCGTAGAGCCAGGACTCGGCCTCTACCCCTGCAGCTGCAGCGCGTATGGCAACGGAGCGACTGGCGTCAGGCAGGTATTCCAAAGGCTCTTCCATGGGGAACATGATGTCGTGGCGATTGCCAAACAAGTGCATGAACACATGAGGCAACTGAGGTTTTTCGCTCAGGATTTGCGACTTAACTTCTGGCTTTGCTAGCTCCTTTAAGCGTTCGGCGAACGGTAGCTCCTCTAGGGCACGCATGGTCGGGCGCGCGGTGAACGGTGTCATGGAACCACTAAGCCCCATCATCATCCCCAGGGGGCGAGCTAACACCTGACCCTGGATGTTCAGCCCGCGACTCTGCGAGGCTTCGATACGTTGAAGGTGTTCACGCCACTGACCGGGAACGGCGTCGATATCCAGCAAGGTAAACGTGCCTTTTGCCCCAGTCACTTCGCTGGTATGGCTGAGGATGCTGAATTCTTCATCCGGGTCTTTCCAGTCGGCGACCATTTGCATGACATGGCCTCGGGCCCCAGACAAGGATTCCCCCAACTGTTTGAGTTCTGCGGTGGCGGCATCATAAGTCGGCACCGGAACACCAGCGAGCGTTCGGTGCACCAAGGTACGAGACGTAGAAAAACCGACAGCGCCAGCATCCATACCCTCTTCCAGTAGCGCCTTCATGGCCGCGATGTCTTGGTCTGTGGCCGCCTCACGATCCAGAGCTCGCTGCCCCATGACGTAGACCCGCAGCGGGCCGTGGGGAAATAGCGCTGCAACGTCAACGTCCCGTGAGCGTGCATCAACCGCATCAAGGTAGTCGGTGAAGCTCTCCCAGTTCCAAGGCAAGCCTTCGGCCATGACCACATCGGGAATTTCTTCGACGCCTTCCATCAGCTCAATCAAGGCATCCCGATCATCTGGCCGACATGGCGCAAAACCAACGCCACAATTGCCCATCACCACCGTGGTAGCACCAAGATTAGAAGAAGGTGCCATGTGGGTGCCCCAGGTAGCCTGGCCATCGTAGTGGGTGTGTATGTCGACAAAGCCCGGTGTGACCACCAGGCCCGTTGCATCGATCTCTCGATCCGCCGTACCGCTGAGCTGTTCGCCAACAGCGGCGATCAAGCCTTCACGGATGCCCACATCTCCCGAAAACGGCTGGGCGCCACTGCCATCGACAATGCTGCCGTTGCGTATGATCAAGTCGTAGTCGGCCACAAGCTCACCCTCTTGGTTGCTGTACATTCACCCATCCAGCGCTGCAAATCATCCTGCATAAAATGCAACGAGCGCGCAATGCTCAGAATAGTTGGCCATTGAACGCTACAGCAAGGCGAGCGAATAGCACTGGACCGTGTACTGTGGAGCTCGTTGATGAACTGTTGCGCGATGATGCTGGCAAGGTGCGCCGTTGAGCGCAAAAGCAGTACCGCCCGTAGCCGCGCGCTCCTACCAGGGTCGAGAAACGCCACAATTCTGGCTATCGAGAAACCCCCATAATTATATATATTTCAATTATTTATATTATTTTTCTCATAATATTCTGTGAGATTCGCTGCCAATTCGGATCCGTCCTGCCCTACCCCCCTTGCAGCCGCCACAGATCGACACAAGGAGCCACAAGGGCAGTACATTAGCCTCGGGTGGCCGCGCCATAATGGTCACCATGATGGATCTCAACAGCCTCTCTCCAACCGTTCTGTTGCTCTGTGGCGCGCTCGCCGCCTGCATCATGGTGGTGGTGATTCGTCAGCTCAGCCTGCCAAGACAACGCTCTATGGTAGGGAGCATGGCTTGCCACATGTGCCACCGCCCGACACCGAAGGACAGACTCAATAGCTGGCATATTCGGCGGATCGAACATCGAATCTGTGGTCGCTGCCACCCGTTCTACAAATTGCGCTTTGCCCCAGCTCAACCCGAATCCCCGGCTCAGCCTGAGGATTGCGTGGAACAGCCTGAGCCAACCCCGGCACTCGCTGCAGTACCTTCTGCAGAGCCAGCACAGGCTGTTGGTAACCGCGCTGTAGCCCGCCTGGGATAGTCAGGCTTCCAGCCTGGGGGCGCGAGCCGCTCGTTCCTAGACGCACATCACTTCTCGCCGCTCGACAACAGCGGAATCTGGACTAACTTTTAATCAGTTCAGTACGGTATTCCCGATGCGGAGTTTGTGTGCGCCCCCGACCTCTCTCAGAGACAGTCAAACTCCTGACGCTTAGCCTGTTGGCCCTGGGCGGCTGCGGCAACGAGTTAGAATCGCTGTCGGATTCAGAGCTGCAAGACCGTAGCTATCAGTGCCGCAAGACTACCGACCAGACACCCGGACAGGCGATCAGCTGCGATAACTATCGGCGTGAATGCCAGCGCCGTCGTGATCTTGGTCGTTATGCGTGCTAATGCCCCGGATGCAGCTCCGCAGTTGGCGGTACTGGCTCGGCCCTTTGATTCTGCTCCAAGCTGCCAATAGCCACGCACAACCGATGGTTTTTGGCATCGACCTGAGCCTGGCAGTGCCCGAGCAGACATTGGGTGCCAGTAGGCAAAGCGCGCCGAGCACTTTGTTGCTGATCGAAGCAGCAAAACCGGCCCTCGCTGATGCCGAGGGCTGGTCCGCGCCTGGGCAATGGTGGTACGCAAGACCCCAAAGATTACCGAAGTTGTTGCGTAGCCGCCGCACTCGACTGCTCTTAGCTCTGGACGACGCACAACAGCCCTTCTGGCTGCATCTACGTGCCAGCAGCAACAATTGCAAAGAAGATATGACCTGGCTGCTGAAAGCGTTTGGCAAACGCTATTCCCAAGCCCAGTGGCACGGTGAGCAAAACGCCGACTGGACTCCCGGCAGTACGGCGCGCTTCGATCTTGCCGGTTTGATGGTGGCATTCACCTGCGACTCGGAGCTGGTTTTGGAATATCTGCAACCCAGTATTGGCCAGCAGCTTTCCACCGCTACGGCGGCGCCCCAAGGGATCGCTGCGCAACCAGCTCGTTCCACCGCCGCCTTACGGCGGCTGCAGCATCAAACAGATGCGCTGATTCGTGGCGACCAATACCAGTTAACCGAAGTCTTTGGCCTACCGACGGAGACCGAGGGTTTGCTCAACACGCCTGCGGGGGAAATGACCACGCTCGCGCTGGATCGGCAGACCGCGCTGGACGTGTCGCAAGAACCGCTACTGGACGGCGCAAAAGTTAGCGCAAGCGCTGACCAGGCTGGCGCCGTTCTGCGCCTTGTTGTCAGCTATCCAGACCCTGCCAGCCTGCGCTTTCGGCAATGGGAAGATCTGCTCAAGGCCCGATTTACCACGCCTAAGAAAGACCGTCCTTCGCACCAGATTTACCACTTTGGTAGCCAGCGGCTAATTCTGCGCCAAGCAAAAGCCGAAACCCAACTGATCTACCTGCACGCCGCCCGCCAAAGGCAAGTTCGTGAAGCGGCAAAAGCACAGGCAAAAGCGCAGTTCGAAGCAGACACCCAGGGGCTTTAAATCAACCAGAGACCAATGAGAGACCAATGAGCTCAACAATAGGCAAAGGCGCGTTGCCTGAGCAGGACTTGGCAGCGCTAAAATCCGATCTCACTTTTAGAGGCGATCGTCGGTCTTGGACTGACCGACGCAGACAGGACGCGGCGTTCCCCGGATCCAAGGCGTGGGCTGGGATTGAGCGTCGCTTGGCGGATCGTCGCGCGACCCAGACAGTGGCGCTGCTCTGGCAGCAGCGCAAGTCTACTAGCGCGGTTTAAGCCCGTGAGCTGGCGACCAGCTCCAATTCAGCCAAGGTATAAAAGCCAGCAGCCTCAAGCCGCTGATTACACTCGCCGTAGACTGCGCCGAGGCGATCCAGAACGAATCGCGCAAACAGATCCTGAACGATCTCTATGGCCTGCTTGTCGAACTCGAGACTTTGGCAGGAGGCAATGAAGTGGTAGGCGATGTTGTACGGGCTGATGGGTAACTCACCCACTGTGGCAGTTCGATCAGTTCCATAAGACGTACGCTCAGTGACTTCTTGCAGCAATGCGCCGAAATGGGCAGAGCACTTATCCGACATCGCCTGGGCGACAATGATCAACTCCGGCAGTTGCGGCGGATTGCGATCCTCACCCAACCACCCCTCACCCGCACGTTGCATGCGCTTCGCGAAGGTTTGAATTAGACCACCCCGGCGATAGCGCATCTCGCGCATCAGATCAAAGCAGCGGGTTCGCTGTTCGGCATCGTCATTGCGGAACGCCAGCTCGAACAGGCCATCTTCGATGTTTGAGTAGAACCCATCCATCAAATGCAGCAACTCACCGGTCACTCGATGATGCATTGCACTGAAAACGTTTCTGGGATCTGTTGATTGATCCATATTGCCCTCGAAGTAGTCCCTCAACACCTGGATTTTATGAGGGCACTCCGGGAGGTACGTTGAAGTGTCCTGCAGGGCCAGTGTGATCGGCTTCACAATGCGGCAACAAACGGCACATAAACGCTCAATTTGTCTAAAGTAGACGCGATTAGGCCATTCGTGCCATCGGCAGCGCTGTTATTTCAGGCTAGTTGAGGTTGGGCAAGACTGCCAACCTTAGCGAAATCTGACTTGAGCGTTGACACGACCGGGCGTCCCAGAGCCATCAATGGCGGCGCGGGTGACCCTGACGCCGTTGTTTTCGGCAAGCTGTGCGACAAATAACAGCACATCCGTGAAGGGCTGGTCTTGCAGTACCACGCTTACGCCTTCGTCACCCTCGGGCTGCACGCGACTGAGCTTTAGATTCCGTGCGTTGGCGGCTTGTGTGATCACCCGCATGACCGAACGCTCGCCGCCGCCAGCGGAGTTGCTGGCAGAGGCCTTGGCCTTTTGTTCATTCGCCTGCAGCCAAGACAAGCTCGCCTGGGCGTTCTCGTAGCGATTGTGGGTCACTGCTCGCCAATCAGCGACTGGCTTCCACAACAACAACCACAGCAGCGTCAAAACAATGGCGGCAGCCAGCAGTGCAATGATCCGCCGTTCTGAATGCTCGCGGCCATAGAACCAGCGCCCTGCCCCAGTCTGAGAAAACCAGCTCGACCATTGTGCTACGAATTCAGACATTGCCTTGCCGTCCCTCTAGCTCGGTGGCGCAGACACGCGCAAACGCGCCCGCACCCGATTGTCCTGTTCCTGCTGAGCAGAAACGATTTCCACGGCATAGCTTTGACCTTCGAGCTGCTCTTTTACCGCGTCTAGACGATTGAAATCTGCGGCCAGCACGTCCAACGACAGCTCCGCTCGATCGGCACTGAAGTTCATGCCGTTGAGCTGCAGCGACGGATCAATCACTTGCGCAACCTCAGACAGATAGCTCAGCAGCCCCGGTCCCGAGCCACTGCTCGCCTCCCCGAGTCGGGATTGCGCCCGCCGACGCAGATTTTGCGCGGTGACCCGCGAGTCATCGGGCCAGATGCTGCTATACAGCTCCAGGGCTTCGGCTTCCAGTTGATCGGCCTTGTGACCTGCCCAAAAACCTTGCGCAAGAATCAGCACAAAGCCCAAACCCACCCAGCAAGCAGCAAGGATGCCCACTGAGCGCCAGCGGGCGAGTGCCGGGTTGGCCGTTGTCACCGGGCTGAACTCACCCTGCATAAGGTTAATGACCGAGTCTCGATGCCGCTGCCAGCTCAGGGCTAAGTAGCCTAAGGTACTGTCGTCGGCAGCATCATCGCTGTCGATCACCAAAGAAGCGTTGTCTAAGATCTCGGCGCGCTCTTCGCTCTTCAATGCTCCGCCGACAATGCGCAACCGGCCCTCAGCAAGAGAAGCCGCAGCAAACGGTAGGTTTACTCGATCAATGGTCGCTGCCTGATCTGCGGTTTTAATCAGTACATGATCCCCGTCAAAGAGCGCGTACGCCGTATCCGGTTCATCCGGTAAGAGTTCAGCCTCTGAGACGATGTAGCCAGGCGATGCACCGAGATCCGCAAAACAGTCGCGCCAGCCAGCCAACAAGGTGCGCTCCACCAAATTGCAGCGCACAGGCTCTTCCCGGCGGATTGCGCCATGGGCCAAATGCATACCTTCAATGTCTGATGCGACAAATTCTTCTACAACGAAAGGCAGTGCTTTGCGAATTTGGGCAACGTTTCGGCCCGGAACCTCGCAGCTGACGCCGAGCACAAACTCGCTGGGTACAATGAGTACGATGTTCGCCGAGTCTTGCAGCCAACCCGCGCTGCCGTCGAGCAGCTCGTTGAAACCTCGGTAATCGGTAACCCCCGAGGCGCGGGGCGCACCATCATCTTCGACTATCAACCACTCACCGCCGATCTCATAGCCATCCGCCGTCGGCACAGCAGGCGAAAGCACTCTGATGAACAGGGTGGGCATTGTTACTCGTTCTCATCCTGATAGAGCGATACGAAAGCTTTGCCAAGATCCCTTTTGATCAGGCTGAGGGTTCCGTCCGTAGCTGTGCGCTGGAGCACTGAACTGATTTCAGTCAAGTTGCCGTCTATATCGACCTGCGCACGCAGCTCGAAATAGTCGCTGCTAACCTTCAGCGCGTCAACGCCGGGAAGCAAATCCGGCACCTCAGTGGTGACCTCATTCACATTTTTATAGGCCCGATCCGAGTTCACCACCGCTTCGAGGGATTGTAGCGTCAGGGCTGGGTTCAGGCTGCTCAACACTTCTGCGCTGGCCGTGTTGGCATTGATGGCCAGCGAGGTGCTCGGTAACACACAAACATGGGGCAGCAGCAGAGCCAGCTGCTCGGCCTCCATGTTGGGCAGCAGCTGTAACTCAGATACGTCAGCGGCGGCCCGATTTGCGCTCCGATAGGGAATCTCTGCTAACAAGTATTCACTGTCTTCGGCGCCAAATCCGGTGACTACCTCATCAGGATCTACCCAGTCGAGCCAAGCATCAGCATAAGTTTCTGGCAGGGAAAGGTTGCGCAGCAGGGTTTTGAACCGTTGATAGTTTTGTTGTGCATCGCTACCGGACAACGCGTTCAAGTTAAAACAAGAAGACAAGTCTCGCAGTTGCATCTCGATGTAGGCGTTTTCATATTCCTCAAGCTCAAAGGGCGCCAACGGCTGGGCCCAGGCATCACCAAAGTGATCGATCTTGTCAGGATCCTCTTCCCAATCTCGATACAGTAGCTGACGCGCCAGGATTTCTGCGCCAATGGCATAGGACAAGGTCAGTCCAGCGCCCTGAGAGTGGCGCGCCTGGGCCAACGTCAGGCTGTGCCGCGAGGTCATGCGAATGGCGATGGCCGACAGCAGCGCCACGATCAGCAACACGCTGAGCAAAATGACCCCCGACGATCGTTGCGAGCTATACATCCGGTACCGCCCATAAGCGTTCAACCACGCCATAAGGTTCCAGTTCAAAGCGTAGCAACAAACCTGCCAATGCCTGTTCCGGGTTGGCCTCGGCACCGGCGACCGGCCAAAAAGCGTATTCGTTACCGGCAACATCGATGGCTAACACTTCGAAGTTGCTAACGCCTGTCAACAGCTGTTGAACTTGAGGGGCGCTGTCTGGGGTCATATCCAAGGTCAGGAAATAGGCGCGGTGCAGGACATCACCCTCGAGTCGATAGATCACCCGCTGCAGCGTCGAACGCGCCCGACCTAAGGGGTTCTGCCAGCCTGCGCGAGAAAATTCCAACGTACCGTCAGTCTGAATCAGTAAGGCCTCACGGGGATCACCCAATGGATCACGGATGGGACGATCCACCAATTGCAGCAGATCGCGCTGCATAACCTGCATGGCTCTTTGCAGCTCGACCATGCGTTGCCCACGCTCAGTAACCATCGCGAAGTTATCGACCACCCGTGAGACAATTTGCCCGGTTACCACACCCAGCACCGCGAAAATTGACAGCGCAACGATCATCTCGATTAGGGTAAAACCTCGAGAACCAGCGTGCCGCGCAGCCACTAGTGCTCCCCGACAAAGGCGATTGCCGAATGCAAGGGCCCAGCCTTGGTGCCGTCGTCCAGCAGCTCGAAAACTTCCAGCTCCACGCGCTTAAGGCCCGGATCCGAGGTGCTCACCACCTGATAGTCGACCTGCCAATCACGTCTGGCTAGCAGCACCCTTTCGCTACGGCGGCCTTCAGCAACTGGCTCCCGTTGATTGCGGCTCTCTATGTGCAAGGCGTTGACTTGGTTGTCAGCTACCCATTGAGCCGCAGTTCTGCGCTCCAGACTGTAGCTTTGCTGGACGATCTCGCTAATTCGGGAGGTAACGGTGAACCCTAGAACCGAGAAGATCATGAGCGCGATCAACAGCTCGATCAGAGTGAAGCCTCGAGATCTAGGGTTCATCGATGCGCGCCATGGCGATACCGCTCAAGCCGTCGCTACTGACCTGCCAGCCGCGACGCTGATCTTCGGTGGCAACGGTTAGCGTGAAAGGCGTTATCTCGCCACTGCGAAAAAACACCAGATCCGGCGGGTCTTCGCCTTCTTCGCCAGACTTCTTGGCGGCAGGCTTTTTCCCGTCTTTGGAAGAATCTGCGCCTTCTACTTTTAGTGAAAGGCGAAATCGGTCTTCAACAGTAACCTCGGAAAATGGCCGTCGTTCCAGGGCTAGCCACTGCCCGGTCTCCCGATCCAACTCGGTAAAGCGGTAACGATCAGGCTCTACTGTCATGCCCATCTCGCGGTTTCTTGTGACCGCACGTTGGCGCGCCAGATCCATGCGCAACATCACCCGCTCAGTGTGGCCCTGCAATTGCTGGCCACCTTCAGCGCCGGTAAAACCGATGACCACAACGCCCGTCAAGATGGCCGCGATTGTCATCACCACCAGAACTTCGAGAAGCGTAAATCCGCTGCTGCTTGGCTTCGCGCTGGCGCTAGAGTTCCGCGAACTTAATATCCGCATTTACACCTTCGCCGCCTTCAGCGCCGTCAGCGCCGTAGGAATAAAGATCAAAGCCGTCGCCAGTACGCTCGTAACCGTACTCTGTGCCCCAAGGGTCGGCTGGCAACTTTTTGACGTAACCTTCCGGGTCATAGTTCTTCGGCTCAGGAAAACCAGCGGGTTTGCGCACTAACGCCTCGAGCCCCTGGTCCGTCGATGGGTACTGAAAATTGTCCAGCCGATATATGTCCAAAGCGTTGGCCAAAGATCGCAAATCGCTTTCTGCCGCAGTCATTCGAGCTTGATCGGGTCGAGACAGCAGGTTGGGGACGATGACCGCACCTAAAATGCCAATGATCACAACCACCACCAAAATCTCAATCAGGGTAAATCCCTGCTGTGGCAGCAGCGCCCGTCTCGGTCTAGCTTGTAATCGCTGTGCTCTCACCTTTATTGGATTCATAAAATACCTAAACGAGCTGATTCATGTTGAGGATTGGGAGCAGTATCGCAATCACGATGAACATCACAAGCCCCCCAATTAGCACCAGCATCAGCGGTTGGAACAGGCTCACAACAGTGGTGACGACTCGTTCTACTTCTGCCTGCTGAAATATCGCCACGCGTTCGAGCATGCTGTCGAGCTGGCCGCTGGCCTCGCCGCTGGCCACCATGTGCAGCAACATCGGCGGAAGATAACCCACGCTCTCCAAAGCAACGTTGAGGCTGCTGCCCTCGCGCACTTTTTGCGTCGCTTCGGTCAAGCGGGATTTCAGATACTGGTTAGCAACGACCTGCTCGGCAATCTTCATGGCGTCAACCAAGGGCACACCACTGGATGTCAGAATGCTTAACGTGTTCGCGTAGCGGGAGGAATTCGTACCGCGACTGATCCGTCCGATCAGCGGCATGCTCAGCTTCTGCCGATCCCAGCGCAAGCGCATGGCAGGTTGCGCCAGCAGCGACCGTGCAGCGACAACCAAAGCGGCGACCGCAATCGCCAGTAGCCACCAGTTGCGCTGGAGAAATTCCGATATACCGAGCAGCACTTGGGTGACTTTCGGCAGCTCTTGGCCCATGTTTTCGATGACACCCACCATGTCTGGCACCACGAACACCATGAGTGCGCCGACGATGAGTAACGCCAGCAGAAACAGGATTACCGGATAAACCAACGCCATCTCTACATCGCGACCGGATTCGAACTGTCGTTCACCGTAGGCGGCGAGGTTCTCCAGCACTTTATCGAGAAATCCGGATTGTTCTCCGGCAGCGATGGTGGAGCGGTACATGTCTGAGAAAGACGAGGAGTAGTCACCCAGGCTGGCCGCCAACGCATGACCCTCCAGCACCCTGCCACGGATGCCCAAAACAAGTGCTCGAACGTGCTGTTTCTCGCTTTGTTTGGCAATGGCTTGCAGAGCTTCCTCAATGGGTAAACCCGCAGTAATGAGCGTTGCTAATTGCCTGGTGAACAATACTCGGTCCAGCGCGCTGAGCTTGCGACCCATGCTGCGCAAGCCGCCGGGTTTGTCGTCCGTCCTAGCTTCGCGAGCGCTGGCATTGGCAACATTAAGCGGTACTAGGCCCTGATCCCGCAGCATCTGCCTAATTTGACGTACGCTATCGGCCTCTAGAACGCCTTTCGTTTGTTTACCACGGTTATCTAAGGCCGTGTACTGGAAGGCTGCCACTGTGAGTGTCAGCCTTCTAAGGTAACGCGCAGAACTTCGGACATTGAGGTGACGCCCTGCAGCACCTTGGCCTTGCCGTCGTCCCGAATGCCCTGGGTCCGACGTCGGGCGTAACCGGCAAGCTCCTGTTCAGAAACTCGATCGTGAATCAATTGCCGCATCGTATCGTCGACAATTACGAGTTCGTAGATGCCGGTTCGTCCGCGATAGCCCGAGTGTCCACAATGCTCACAACCTTTGGCCTCGTAAACCTGGGCGGTACGTTCACCGAGGAACTCCAACTCGCTGCGTAGTGCCGCTCGTGGTGCCTTGCAATCCGGGCACAACACCCGAACCAAGCGCTGAGCGAGCACGCCTACCAAGGAGGAGGACAGCAGGAATGGCTCAACACCCATGTCAGCCAGACGAGTAATCGCACCCACGGCGGTGTTGGTGTGCAGCGTCGACATCACCAAATGACCGGTGAGGGATGCTTGCACCGCGATCTCTGCGGTTTCCAAATCGCGAATCTCGCCAATCATTACCACGTCGGGATCCTGGCGCAGTATCGCCCGCAGGCCTCGAGCGAAAGTCATGTCGGCCTTGGTGTTGACCTGGGTTTGGCCAATGCCAGGCAAATTGTATTCAATCGGGTCTTCAACAGTGAGTATGTTGATCGTATTGGTACTGAGCTCTGCCAACGATGCGTAGAGTGTTGTCGTCTTACCAGAGCCAGTGGGTCCAGTGACGAGAAAAATACCGTGAGGCTTGCCGATCACTTTGCGTGTCAGTTGCAAGTCCTTTTCGCCCATACCCAGCGTATCTAATTTCAAGCGCCCAGCTTGTTTGTCCAGCAAGCGCAAGACCACCCGTTCGCCGCTGCTCGCAGGCATGGTTGATACACGAACATCAACTTCACGGCCGCCAATTCGCAGTGAGATTCGACCATCCTGAGGGACACGCTTTTCAGCGATATCCATTCGCGCCATGACTTTGATTCTAGAAACCAGCAAGGGCGCCAACTCGCGCTTAGGGCGAACGATCTCGCGCATGACGCCATCTACACGAAAGCGCACCACCAGTTCGCGTTCGAATGTCTCAACGTGTATATCCGAAGCATTTTCGCGAATGGCCTCTGCGAGGAGCGCGTTGATCAAGCGGATGATCGGCGCGTCGTCTTCTTGTTCCAGAAGATCTTCAGTTTCCGGAACCGACTCGGCGAGGCTTGCTAGATCAAGTTCGTCGCCCAGGTCTTCAACCATCTGGCGAGCTTGAGACGAGTCTCGCGCATAAGTGCTGGTGAGCAGCGCTTCGAACTCGGCATCATCGACCCGGCGCAGCTTGATCTGACGCTGAGCGAAACGTTTGATTTCTGCCAGCGTTGTCAGCGAAGGCTGGGTTTTGCACGCCACCACCGCGGGTTGTTTAGGATCCAATTGATCAAGGATCACGACCCCGAAACGCTTAGCAAACGCAAACGGCAACAAATTGCCCGCAGAGGCACCATCGCTGGGAGTGTTGTCCTCTGAAAGATCAGTGCTCATGCTGACTTTCGGGCGCTTGCTCCCAGGAGTAAGCATCGACTCAGATCCATTTTCGTCAAACAATTCGCTCATTGGCTCTTAACAGCAGTGACTGGCTGATGACCCTCTTGGACAGCGTTTCCCGGACAATGACTCAGGCAGGCGCTTGAGAAATCCACGACTGTTAATGATAACAAGGTATGGGCCGCTCGCGCTGCGCATTCACCCGCATTTCAAGACGTTGGCTCGGCCTTATGCCTTGCGCGCAAATTTGGTGTACCTGTTGTTCTCATTCCGGTATGGTCCGCGCCATTCCGGCCACCACCACTGGCTAAGCGAAGCTTCACAGCTGCTCAGCAGGCAGACCAAGTTGGCCCCTTTGGGTAGCTGCAATGTAACTACCTTGCCTGACAGAGGCGCCGCGAACCGACACATGACTGGATCAACCGCCAGCAACCTTTACGCAGAATCCGCATATGGCGACGCTGTGCCCCTACCCGCAGCTGCCAAGTACGTATTTGTGAGCAACCTCTACAGCCAGCAGGCCACGCCTCTGGTGAAATACCTGACTGCGCGCTTCCGTAACGCTGAGGAAGCGAAGGAAATCGCCCAGGAGGCCTGGCTGCGATTTTTTCGCCTGCCCGCGCCAGAGGAGTTGGAAAATGCCAAAGCGTTTCTGTTTCAGACCGCGTCAAATTTGGCCATCGATCGTGCGCGGCGCGCAACCCTGGAACAGCGCTACCTCGACCGAGAAGCCATGGAGCCGCAGCGCGAGGAATCGCCATCGGTGGAGCAATCGCTCCAGGGTTGCGAAGAGCTGGCGCTCATTGATCACGCTCTGACCGAATTGCCACTCAAGTGCCGCCAAGCGTTCGTCATGCATCGCGTCAGCGGCCGCTCCTATCCTGAGATTGCCAAGGCGTTAGCGGTCTCTACCTCGATGGTCGAGAAGTACATCATTCAGGCGTTAAAGCATTTTCGAAAGACGCTGAATCGTGGCTAGCGGCAATAAGCCGTAGCAGCCGCTGAGGATCGAGGGGAGTTATTCGTCTCAGATAGACAGCATCTGACACCGCGCTTGCATGTCACACTCCAATTCACCCGCCGAATCAGCCTCTCGCCAATCCCCGCCCAGCGCCCTGGGCGACGAGCAGGCAGTCGCCTGGTTCGTGCGTCTGAACGGCCAAGACGTCACCGACAGCCAACGCATGGCTTTCAATCGCTGGCTGGGCCTCGACCCTGAGCACCGCCGAAGCTACCAAGCAGTGCTAACTTTGTGGCAACGCCTTGCTCCTCAGGTTCCCCCAAGGAGCTGGGAAGCCTAGTATTAGCGCCCATAGCACAACCTAAGCACAAGCCTTGGATTTCTCAGGTCAACACATTCTCTCGGTCGATCAATTTGATCGCTCAGCAATCCAGCAGATATTCGACGTCGCTGACAGTATGCGGCCCTACGCGGCCAGGCTACGAATGACTCGCGTGTTGGAGGGGGCGATCCTCTCGAACATGTTCTTCGAAGCCAGCACCAGAACCCGCATCTCCTTCGGTAGCGCGTTTAACCTCCTTGGCGGGCAGGTGCGCGAGACAACGGAAGTGAAGGCATCTTCGCTAACTAAGGGTGAATCGTTGCAAGACACGGCGCGAGTGCTTTCCGGGTACAGTGACGTCATCGTCATGCGCCACCCAGAAGCAGGTGCGGTGAGCGAGTTTGCCCAGGCCTCCAGGGTGCCGGTAGTCAACGCCGGCGATGGCTCCAATGAACACCCCAGTCAAGCCCTGCTCGACCTCTACACGATCCGCAAAGAGATGAGCTCACGGGGCAAATCGGTGAACGGTTTGCGAATCGCGCTGATCGGTGACCTTAAGTATGGGCGCGCAGTGCACTCCCTGTGCAAACTCCTGACCCTGTTCGACAACGTACAGTACCGCCTAGTATCTCCCCCGGAACTGGCTGCACCGCCAGACATTGTGGCCAAGCTCCGGCAAGCTGGCCACTTGGTCGAAGAGTTCAACGATTTCGAAACCGGCATCCACCACAGCGACATTCTCTACGTCACCCGTACACAGGAAGAGCGGTTTCCAGAACAGAGCGAAGCCGACCGCTACCGCGGCTTGTTCCGCCTGAACGCCGCCGTCTACACGGCAAACTGCGAGCCGAATACGGTGATCATGCATCCGCTGCCGAGAGACTCGCGCAGCCAAGCCCAGGAGCTCTCTGCCGACCTCGACGAGAACCCCAATCTGGCGATTTTCAGACAAACCGACAACGGTGTGTTGGTGCGCATGGCACTATTCGCGCTGATTCTAAACGTGCAGGATCAGGTCGATCGCTATGCCCGTGAGGTGCCCTGGCATTCCAGCCGAGGCTAGCCGGCCTATTTGACTTTGGGCATCCGCGCGCGCCATTCCTTCGGCGTACTTCTGTAGCCGCGGATGTCAGCCAGGTATTTGATTGCCTGCGCCCAGGCCTTGTCAGCGCCCAAGCGCCGCACCGAGAACTCTCGGACGTAGGACTCGCCGTCGATTTGCACTTGTACACGGAACGCCGCAGAAGGACGGCGTACCAGGTTAATGCCGCGCACACCTGTGGTGTGCTTGCGGGAGGTCGCTGCCGAACGCACGCGCTTACCGCGCGCTGCCAGCTGTTTTTGACGCCACTTCTCATCCAGCGCCGCTGCTTCTTTCGCGACGGCGCGAGATTGGGTTTTGTTTAAGCCCGCAAGGCTGAAATATTCCTGCTCCAGCTTGCCGTCAATGCTGCGCGCCACGCGCAGCAGTTGGCCATCATTGAGTTCATAAACTGCCATGAATCAACGTCCCTCAGTCAAGGCTGTCAGAGTGTATCCACCGTTCAAAGTTGTGCTTCCAACTCTGGCAAGGCCTGAAACAGGTCCGCCACCAGACCGTAGTCCGCTACCTGGAAGATCGGAGCGTCTTCATCCTTGTTGATCGCCACGATGACTTTTGAGTCTTTCATACCGGCAAGATGTTGAATGGCGCCGGATATTCCTACCGCGATGTACAAATCCGGAGCAACGATCTTGCCCGTCTGGCCAACCTGCATATCATTTGGCACAAAGCCTGCGTCAACCGCAGCTCTGGAAGCGCCAATCGCCGCGCCGAGCTTATCGGCGATGCCTTCTAGGAGCTTGAAGTTTTCGCCGCTGCCCATACCGCGACCACCAGAGATAATGATCCCGGCACTGGTGAGCTCTGGTCGCTCCGACTTTGCAATTTCTTCACCAATAAAGGTTGAAAGACCGGTGTCATGAACCGCATCAACCGCGGTGACGCTGGCGCTGCCGCCTTCGGCAGCTACTGGGTCGTAGGCGGTACCGCGTACCGAAACCACCTTGATGGCATCGTTGGCCTTTACTGTGGCAATGGCGTTGCCGGCGTAGATGGGACGCTTGAAGGTATCAGCGCTATCTACCGCAATGATGTCCGCAACCATCGCGACATCCAGCTTCGCAGCGACACGAGGCAAGAAGTTTTTTCCCGTCGTGGTATGGGCCGCGACGATGTGGCTATAACCACTGCCCAACTCGCTCACCAACTCTGCAAGATTCTCTGCGCCTTGGTGTTCATAGGCGGCGTTGTCAGCTACCAGCACTTTCCCAACACCTGCAACTTTGCTTGCCGCTTCGGCAACCGCAGCACAGTTCGCCCCAGCAACCAAAAGCTCGATATCACCACCGATCTTTTCTGCGGCAGCAACAGCCACGCGGGCGGCGGGTTTTAGTTCTGCATTGTCGTGTTCAGCGATAACAAGAATGCTCATGATATTACCTTCGCTTCGTTGCGGAGCTTGTTCACCAGCTCTTCGACGGTTTCGACCTTAATGCCAGCTTCGCGCTCGGCGGGCGGTTCAACCGACAACACCTCCATCGACGGCGTCATGTCCACGCTCAACTCATCAGGCGTGACGACGTCCAGTGGCTTCTTCTTGGCTTTCATAATGTTTGGCAGAGAAGCATAGCGAGGCTCGTTGAGTCGCAAATCGGTGGTAATCACCGCAGGCAACTTTAGTTCGATGGTCTGCAGGCCGCCGTCGACTTCTCTGGTGACCTTAGCCTGGCCATCAGCAACCGTAACTTCTGAGGCAAAGGTGCCCTGGGACATGCCGGTCAACGCGGCGAACATTTGACCAGTCTGGCTGTTGTCACCATCAATGCTCTGCTTGCCAAAAATAACAACCTCTGCGTTCTCTTTGGCCTGTAATGCAGCGAGTGCCTTGGCAATGGCTAGGGGTTGAGCGTCAACCTCGGTTTCGATCAATACTGCCCGATCAGCACCCAACGCCAGGCAAGTACGTAACTGCTCTTGACTTGCCTTGGTGCCCACGGTTACCGCTACGACTTCAGTGGCAACGCCTGCTTCCTTCATCTGCACAGCCTCTTCGATGGCAATCTCACAGAAAGGGTTCACGGACATTTTGACGTTGCTCAGATCAACCCCACTTTTGTCGGGCTTGACTCGGATCTTGACGTTGTAATCAACGACCCGTTTGACGGGCACGATTATCTTCATGGGGATAGTCTCCAAACGCCGGAAATGTGACGGCTGAACTACGGTTTTGTGTATGACTGCCGGCCGGTAATCGCCGGCCGGTCCGAACCCGCGCGGAACCTAATGA
>JBPCXR010000119.1:0-2740 GCA_051027215.1 Pseudomonadales bacterium
ATTCTGACACCCGAATTAATGGAACAGGTCGTTGACCCAAGCTTTGCAGCAGATCGACCTGCTTGGCGTCCTCGTTCGAGCACGTTTTTATTCAACAACCATGGGGACCTGTGGTCTGTTGACTTGGCCGAACCTCGCCCGTTCGTTTTCATCGAAAACGCACGCAATGCGGCCTGGTCGCCTTCCGCTGTGCAATTGGTTTTTGAGCGCGGTCACGAAGTTTGGATAGCTCGCAGCGACGGACTAGGACAACGTCGCATAAGCGGTGTCGATAGCCGCGATCAAATGTTTGCCCCCCCTGAACCGAGTTATTCACCGGACGGATCCCAACTGGTCTATTTCGACGCCACCCAGGGTCCGGTCGGACACATTAGGCCTTACGACTTCGATAGCGGGAAGACCCGCATCGTCGTCGATAATCTTCAGATCGCAGATTCACCCAAATTTAGCGATAGCGGAACTTCGATCTGGTTTCATTCATCTATTACGGGTCGCACAGCCCTTTGGGAAGTGTCCACTGAAGCGAACGCTACCCCAAGCCTGCTGTTACAGGGAACCAGTGATGACCGAAATCCCATCCCCGTACCCGATACATCGTCTATCGTTTACAGCGCCACACGGGATAGGTTTCAGCTGCTTGCAACCGACATCCAACCGCCAGCACGATGTGACGGTAGACACTACCTTAGAAAGCCAGCGTAACCAACGCATCGCTTGGTACGCGAACCGCCGACTCATCAAACTCCGGCGGCAAACGTCTATCGGAGACTTTGGAAAATGCCACGGGCTCCCGCGGTAGTAACCCAAACCAGCGGTCTAGGCGACCATTGTCGTTGTTGTCCTGGAACGCAGCCAGCGCGTAGGTTCCCGCTGGTAACCCGTACAACGTAAGCTCACTCTGAGTTCTCGGCACCATGAGTAAGCGTGCCTTGAACACTCGACCTTCCTTTAGCCAGTCGGTGGCGGTTCGGTAGACACCGATACGCACTGCAGCATCGCAGCAACGAACCCCGGTGATTTGCACCCGTAGGCTGTGCGGTCCTTCCTCGGCCTGCAGCAACGGTGCAGACGGACCGGTGGCACAACTCATACATGCAAGTGCCAAGCCGAGCAATATTGATCGCATTTCGATTGCCTCCCACTAGCCTGATGCTTCGCACTAAGCATCAGACGCGACAAAGTGGCATTGGTTCGCAACGGCGCCGGCCTGCTCAGCGCGAGGCTTTCCAAAGCGTCCTTGACCAGAGCGGCAAAACATAGCAACATATGAACATCTATTCAGATGTAAGCATATGAAGGCCGTCAAAATAGAGAAGATCGGTACGGATGAAGACATCGCACAGCTTGCCGATATGTTTCGGCTGATGGGAGACGCTAGTCGCTTGAGCATCATTGTCGCTTGTCTGCAGGAGCCGATTAGCGTTGGTGACATCGCCAGGCAATTGGGTCTATCGCCATCACTGGTGAGCCACCACCTGCGACTGTTGCGAGCAGCGCGAGTGCTAAAAGCTGAGCGCCGAGGCAAACAGATATTCTATTGCGCTTGCGATGAGCACATTGAATGCGTGATCACCGACATGATGGCCCACGTGGGAGAGCCGGTAGACGTAGAGGAGTCGGTCTGATGGTTGGCTGTACCGATTGTGCAGCTGGCCAAGCTGAGGCTGGGCTCGAAGATCCTAGGTTCCGCGGCGTGCTTTGGGTGGCGCTGGTACTGAACTTTTCGATGTTTTTGGTCGAGCTTTACGCCAGTCGGCTTGGCGATTCGATGTCCCTGCAGGCGGATGCGTTGGACTTCTTTGGCGATGCGGCAAACTACGGCATCAGTCTGTTTGTCGTTGGTATGGCACTCGCGGTCCGAGCGCGGGCGGCCATATTTAAGAGTGTAACCATGGCGATGTTTGGAACGTGGGTCATCGCCAGTGCGCTATATCGAGCGGTTGTTGGTAGCTCGCCAGAGCCGATGACGATGAGCGTCATTGCCCTGCTGGCGCTAGTGGTGAACGTGGGTGTTGCCGCGTTGCTCTACCAGTTTCGCACCGGAGACAGCAATCGCCAGTCAATTTGGCTTTGTAGCCGCAACGATGCCATTGGCAACTTGGCCGTTATGCTCGCCGCAGCTGGCGTCTTCTTGAGTGACTCGCGCTGGCCGGATTTGCTGGTGGCAGCAATCATTGCTGCGCTCAACATCAGCGCCGCCGTTCGTGTGCTAGGACTTGCTCGCGTCGAATTACAGGTCGCACGGGAGCGAGGTGACCAACACTCGCACACTCCGGCGCAGTCGAGGCTCAGCTAGACGCAATCCACCGCTGAACACGTTGACCCAACGGGAGGGCAGATTGAAAAGCGTTTGACAGCGCATCAAACATGTTTGAAACTGATTGCGAACATGTTTTTGGGGGGCCGCAGTGAAACCAGACACTGCTCAAAGGATTCTCGCTGAGGTCGATTACGAGTTTGCCCGCAAGGGGCCGCCGAAATGGTTTCCAGATGTGCCGAGGATTCCTTCAGCGCGCTACTGCGACCCTGACTTCTTCGTCCTGGAGCAACAGGCTTTTCGCAAATGTTGGGTGACGGTTGGCACCGTTCACGAACTGCCAGATGTTGGCAGTTACAAGATGGTTGACCGCTGGAATGGCGCGGCCATCTTTGTCTTGCGGGGTGAAGACGACAAGATTCGCGCATTTTGGAATGCTTGCGCGCACCGCGGTGGGCCGGTGCTCACCGGAGAGGATGGTCA
>JBPCXR010000120.1:0-6179 GCA_051027215.1 Pseudomonadales bacterium
GACCGGGGCCAGCGAAGAGCTGAAACAAATGCTCAAAGCGCCGATGTTTCAGATCGCCGACACCGTTCGGAATCAAGATGGTTCCGACCCCAAACCGTTGGGGCCGGGCATCATCGCAGTCGGTTAAAGCGTTACGGGCGACTACTCGCCCTCGTCCAACTCCAAAGCCTTGGCATAGTGTTGATGGAAGTGCCGGAGCTTTAGCTCGTTGTAGTCGCCAATGCGTAGATTCTTGCGCGCCGTTGCCTTCATCCCCGCATAAACATAAGGCAGATTGCGCACGTCTTGATTGAAAATCTTGGTCAACATCCCAAGTTCCGGCGCATTGGTCCAATCTTCATCCGGCTCTAACCAGTGCACTTTGGATACCGGCGTGTACTCGCCATTCTCGGGTATCGGCGCTAAGTACATACATTCCATGATGCACTCTTCGTGATTGTCACCGTTGGGCCGAAACCGATAATTAATCAGGTTGAAAGAACTCCATGGGTGCCAATTGGGAAACACGGTAAAGAACATGGCTGAATGTAGCTCGATGTCCGGAATACCATCAGCAATAGAAGGCACCACTTCTTTCAGCATGCGCCGCTGCATTTCTGCCATGAGCACCCGGGGAGACACATCACTGCCGAGCTTCGCCTCGATGTCTTCTGGAATCTTGTTGTCCTTCAAGCGGGCTGTCGGCACGCCGTCCGTCAGCTGCAGACCACCCGCCCACAGGCACATGTGTGGGTTGGCATCTTGCAATTCGCCTTCGAGCCAATCGGCGTTGCTGGTGAACTTACCGCTGAGCCCCTTGGGTGTCGTAACCTCCACCACTCCGTCGCCGACGTGTCTGTACAGCCAACCGTTGAGCGGGTGCCGCAGGCAGGTGGTGCCGTTCTCATCTTCAGCAGGCTCCCACTGAGGGAGCCCTTCAGTTTCTAGGGCGCCGCAGCGGATTGCCCTGGAGTAGTTTTCGAAAGCATCGTACTTGGTACAAAGATCGTGTGCTCCGCCTGTGAGAATCTGGGGGTGGGTCATCAGTACGTGGTAGGACTCCATGAAGGCTTCCTGCACCACCTTCCAGTTTGCGCGAATTACTTTGGCGACATGCGCTTGCTTGAAGCGCCGCTCGTACGGCAACATTTCAAAATGCGATGCCAGATCGCCCAGGTGCTGCTCCAATGGCACGCTATTGGGATCCGGGTTTATGAAAAGAAATCGCCCCCAGCGACCAAGCTTCACCTCTGGCAACGATTCCTCGTCACGCTCTAGGCCCGCAAAATCGTAAGCGCAAGGAATCTGCTTCAGGCTGCCGTCGAGATTCCAGGCCCAACCGTGAAAAGGGCAACGCAGCTCCGACAGCGCCACTGCTCGGTCTTCACGCAGCTTGCGACCTCGATGCAGACAAGCGTTGTAGTACGCCTTGTACTCGTCTTCGGCAACTCGAACAATCAAGTAAGAGTTGGTGGCTATGTCGTAGGGAACCGCGTCACCAACGTTCGGAAAGTCGTCTTCGTGAGCCGCCATCTGCCAGGTTCGACTCCAGAGCTTCTCCTTTTCAAGCTCGTGGTATCTGCGGTCGGTATAGCGCGCAACCGGCACTAGCGATGGACCCGGTGGCAACGGTGAGTTTCGCCGCAGCGCCGAAGTAATGTTCTGGGCGTTGGTGTCCGCATCAAGCATTTTGGCGAAGGCTTGATCCATGGTGCGAACGCTGGTGGGTGCTGGTGAAGCCATTGATTTGGGTCCTACTGCAGATGTGGTTTGGGTAGCGCCAGAGTGGGATCTGGGCCGAAGTCATATGGGTATCCTGTAACGTGCTTCAGTATCTTGCAAGCAGCACCGAATCCTTGCAGACTTGGGCGGGCACAAACACGAGGGTTGGGTCGTGGACCAGCAGAATATTGATCAAATTCGGGCATTGATGGAGTTTGAGGCGAGCCGGACGGCACCGCCTGATGGCTTCCCGGAATTGCCCGACCTGCCCGGCGGCCGCTATACAGATCCGCGTTTCTTCGAGCTGGAAAAACAGCACATCTGGCGCAAGTCCTGGCTGCTGGCTGCCCACATTGACGAGCTACCTGAACCTGGTTGTTTTCAGCTCTGGGAGAACGCTGGCCAACCCGTGGTTCTTGTTCACGCAGAGAGCGGCAAGATCAATGCGTTCTACAACACCTGCAGTCACCGCGGTGCGCCAGTAGTGACCGAACAACGCGGCAAACGTCCTCGCCTTACCTGCAAGTATCACGGCTGGAGCTACAACCACGATGGCGAGCTACTCGCCGTCAGAGATCCGGAAGATTTTCGTGACTTAGATTTTTCCTGCCGCGCTCTGCAACCCGTGCGCTGCGAAAGCTTCGGCAATTTGATTTTCGTGAACTTCGATGCACAAGCGCCCTCGCTGCTGGAGTGGCTCGGACCTGTGGCTGATGAATGGCAGGAGTTTCAGTTCGACAAGTGCCGCCTCTCGGCGCGCCACATCTTCGATTTGAACTGTAACTGGAAGATCGCCATGGAGGCCAATACCGAGGTTTACCATGTGCGTAGCATCCATCCTAAAACCGTATCGCCCATGCTCGACGACCGGCGCAACGTCAATACGCTCTACCCCCAAGGCCATGGACGGATGATCGCCCCGGCACCAAAAGGTGCCGAGCAAGCACGTGAGCAGCGCATACCAGGCGCTCCAGAGTTCGAAACGGTTAGCGAAATCGGCCGTACCTGTACTCAGTCCTATGGTGTCTTCCCCAATTGGGTGTCACCGCTGAGTCATATACTCGTCCCACCGCTACTGTTTTGGCCCAATGGCGTAGACAAATGTCGACTCGAAACTTGGACCATGGCCCCGGACTGGGGCGACGGCCCGGGTCCCGATCTGTGGACCCAAAACAATGGCGAGATGCTCAGCAGCGTGTTGCTGGAAGATACCGAGTTCGGTGAGTGGATTCAGAAGTCCGTGCAATCGTGGGGATTCAAAGGGGTGCCTTTGAGCTACCAAGAAGCGCGCATTTACCACTGGAATCAATTCGCCGACAAAATGATCGGCATTGAGAACATTCCCGAAGAGTTGCGGGTGCCTCAGGTCATCGGTGACGAATGGATGTACCCGAATGACCCGCGGGTAGCGCAGATGCAGCGCGAAGTCCCGCGCAGCGCAGTCTCTTAATCATTAGCTACGGCAAATCACAGCGCTTGCAGATCAGCCTCTAAACGCGTTCGAGTCCGGCCCTTGGCGACGCCCGCCAAGGTCATCAGATCGCTCCTCAGCCGCTCTTTGACCATGTCCTTGAGCGGCACAAGGCCCATCAACCAAAGCAGTATTACTCCCCACCCTTGACCGATGAGATGGCGTGCCAGCGCCTCCACATCGACGTCTTCGCGCAGGTGGCCTTTGTGCTTGGCAAACGTCAGGTGACGCTGCAAGTACGGTAGCGAACGCGCGAACAGCACATCGACAATGGGATCATCCGGTTGCGCGCGGAACAGTGCCCTGGCGATGGCATCCGCGTACTTCGGCATGCTTTGAGTACGTTCACCTGTTGCTTCTGCCAGCGTTAATATGGCATCGATACCTTCGGCATCGCTGCGCTCAGCCGCCTGCTCGCCGATCTCCGTGAGCAAGTCGTCGACCGCCGCCAAAATCAGCTCGTCTTTACTGGAATACAAGTTGTAAAGCGTGCCCTGGGCGACACCCGCAGCTTTGGCAAGCCCACGCATAGTCATGCCAGCGTAGCCTTCTTCTTCCAGTAACCCCCGGGCGGTGGCAAGAATATTCCTCTGGCGTTCCAGCTGGCGGGCTGATTCGTACTTCTTCTTAGCAGTGACCGGCATAGTCGAAAACGTACTCCAGTGGCAAGCGTCGCTGCCCAGGCATATTAGCATGGCGCCGGAACAGCGCGTGCCACAGCTGGCGCTTAGCGCTTCACGCTAGTTGCGCGTAAATCTGTGCAATGACTTGATCCGGCACCTGCATGGGGATGAAGTGAGAGCAGTCAGGCAGATGCAGATCTACCCCTTGGGGAAACCGCGCCGCCAATCCCGGCCACGTCGGTGAGTAGGAGAAATCGACCAAGTTACGTTCGGCAGGCGGTTCTTGCGCGCGCATGACCACCACCGGAACATCTACCCGCGACACGCTCTGATGAATCCCAGCATTGGTTCTAGCAGTTAGGTACACCTGGGCCTCGACCTCAGGCTTGCAAAGCAGCTCGAAACCACCCTCTGGGCGAGGCACTAACCCGTACACACAGTAATCCCGCAACACGCGAGGCTCGAACAGTGAAAACGAGCCTTTGGGCCGCAAACGCTCAATCATCTCTTCCGGAGAAGCGAACGTTCGTCGTCGCTTAGTCGCCGGATGCACGCCGTTAGGAAATGATGTTTGGTAATCAACGCTGGGTTGAAACGCTTCAGGCGCCGGGATCGTGGGATCCAATAGCAACATCCGGGCAAAGCTCGGCTGCCGTGCAGCGGCGTCCACCATAGCGTGGGCACCCATAGAGTGGGCAATGCCAAACAAAGACTGTAGGCCGAGGGCGTCAATGAAGCCGACCAGGTCTTCACCGAACGTTTGCCAGTGTTCGACCGGAACAGGGTCGCTGCGACCGTGGCCTCTTTGCTCTAAAGAGATAACGTGGTAAGCATCGACAAAGGATTCAATCACTCGATCCCAGACGCGCCCATGAAAGCCCGTGGCATGAACAAACAACAGTGTCGGCTGGCCCGCGCGAGGCTGCCCCCACTCAAAGTACGCAAGCTTTACACCGTTGACGGATTGAAATTTCAGATAGGGTTTTAAGACTGCGGCCACGACGCTACCCGTTCATTTGGCAAGCGCCGCACCATACGGCAAGCAATAGACTCGGTCGAGTCGTTTAGCCGAGTCGTTTAGTCGAGTCGCTCACTCCAGAATACCACCCGATCGTGCCCGCGAAACAAGCCAAACGATTGCCGGCCCTGGGGATCGACATCGCCTGTACCCAGCCAATCGTAGCGCAACCACCCTGGCACGTTGAGCTGCAACAGCACGCTGCCGGTGTTGCCTGCCCCTGGGGCACTCAACAACAACGGCGCCGCCGGATCTGGCCCACCCAGTATCAAGGCAGTGCTTACAGCAGGCGCCAGCAGCGTCGTCTCTCCGGCAGCGAGTGCGTCCTGATAGTCCGATAGTGTTGCTGCACCCAACTGGTACTGACTGCACTGGTCAGCTTGATGGTGTCGGAATCCTGTTCCATCGAAGTACTGCGCCAAGAGGGGTACGTCCAGATTGTCCAGCTCGGATGAACTGCCAGGTAATACCGTAAGCCGGCCGTAACGTACGATGATCGGGCTGCCAAGCATGACGGCATCGCAAGTTCCTGCCACGGCGCAATCTCCGCTGCTCGCCGCGTGCATGTTGACACCAGTCAGGTCCACAGCATCCAACGGATCGTTCAGTGACAAGCCGATTTGGAGCTGATCGAACGGACCGTCGGCGGCTAGCGCACGGGAAAACGTTGCGCTCACATCCGTCTCGATTAACACCCCGTCGTTCCAACTAGCCGTACCTGCCGATAAGCGGGCATTCAACGCCACGCCGGAATCATTGTCTTCTGCGTGACGAACCACCGTTGCAACGTTGCCTAGGCCGTAATGCCCAGTGTCGTAGTTCTCGACCACCGCAGCGCTGGTGTTATGCGCCTGTAGTGTGTAGCTGAGCTGCAGCGCGGGTTGGTCCTGATAAACGAAACCATTGCAGGCAGCGCCTACGCTATTCGAGGACATGACAAAAGCCGCAGGATAGAAGCGCCCCACCTCACCGCTGCTCGGGCCTGGAATCGCGCCAATGCCGAGAAAGTCACCGTCCAGCAGCTCTGCGTGCAGCGAAATAATGCCCACTTCATCGAATGCCACCGCAGTACTTTGGAATTGACCTGGGCCCGTTCGCGAAAACGTTGCGCCGCCTAAAACGTCATTCGTTGAGCCATGCCGTCCGCCTGCTGGGGCGACCAACCCATCACTGATCACCCGCACCGCTTCCGCCGTTGACTCCAAACCAAAATTGGGTGTGGTATCGCCTTGAGAGTCACGCGCTTCAACGATCACGCGAAAAACCTGGCCGCTGGCGACGAACCCCGGGCCGCTAAGTGTGCTGGCGCCCGGGTTGGCTACCCCGCTGAGTGTCTCCACCCGGATGATCTGCAACGCGGCTGGGC
>JBPCXR010000121.1:0-7770 GCA_051027215.1 Pseudomonadales bacterium
TAGGAGGCACTGGTCGATTTGAGGGAGCAACGGGAACCGCAATCCAAACGGGTACAGGTAATGCTCTTGGTATAAGTAGTGGGGTCCAATTCACTGAAGAAGGCCAGTTGGACTAATACCTATAAAACCACAAACAATCACGCTAGATCATGCTCCTACGTTATTTGAACGCCCTTTTTGGAAAGGGTATGCGGTGGAGCATGCTAGCAACCTGCGCTCTCCCTATTTGTTTTCGGGTTGAACCAATGCATTACCATATTGGCGCCAATGTAGCTGCTGTTCAGTAGTAAACAAAGCAGTCGCGAGGGGTGTTGCTACAAAGGTCGGCTCCGGGTCGCTTTGAGCCAGTTGCCCTGCCCCTGCTGAACGGCGGCTTTCTCGTTAGCCGACGTTCCCAGAGCGGCGCCAATCGTCGCTGAACGGCCAAGAACCGCCGTTCGTCGCCTCTATTCCCCGCATTCCAAATCGGGTGGCTTTTGACGAGTAGTGCGGTCACTATCTCCAGTAGTTAACCTGGTGTCCGTCAATGAATCTATCAATTCAGGATTGGGGAGCGATTGGTGAAATTCTTGGTGCGGTCGCCATCCTCGTCACGCTGGTCTATCTGGCCAATCAGATCAAGTATGCCCGCCTGACAGCGATGGACGGCAACCGCACCAGTCGAGTTGAAGGCATACGTGACCTCAACGGGAGACTCGTCGCCGATGCGGGTGCAAGGATGGCTTGGAACAAGGCAATCGATCCCGCCTTTCGGGAACTGTATGAAGACATTTCTGAATCCCTCGGTCTCAGCGTTGACGAGGCTTCAATCGTAACGTTGCAAGGCTGGAACTGGATGTATACGCACTGGGCCCAGTATCACTCGATGAAATCGCCCGAAGACGACGCGGAATTGAAGCTGATTTGCAAGGTCTGGTACGGCGCTGACCCGATGAAAACACTGTTGCAGCACTCGGCGTTCAGAGCTTGCTTTGAACCGGCGTTTGTTATCTGGCTGGATGGAGTGGTTGCCGCAGATTAGCGATCGCAGACCTCTTCAGCATGCTGCTGTCGGCTTTGGCTGTTGCTGCCATGCCTGCGAGGGTCTCCTTACTCCCTCGATTTGACGTAGATCACGCAATGCCACTGTTTATGCTTCAGAATCCAGAAATGCCTGAATTTCGCGATTGACAAGTTGAGGATTCTGCCATGGTGCATAGTGGCTGACGCTTGGTAAAACCAACAACTTCGCCCCGGGAATGAGGCGCACGATTTCTTCGGAGTGCTCTGATTTGATAGCCTCATCGTATTCGCCAACAGCAATCACCGTTGGTGTGGCAATTCTTGAGATTGCCTCTGGTTTATAGTTCGGCTGTGTTTCCCACATCCGGCCTATAGCCGCGAGGAAACCATCGTAATCATTTGGCGTTGGAGAGAGTCGTTTATATTCCGCGCCAAGCTCCGCAGTGGCCGCGACAAACACAGGGTGTTCGCCGAAATTCTCCTTGAGGCCCAGGTGGCTCGTATTAGCACCGAACGCCCACAGTTTGGCAACGCGATCCGCGCTTCGCATGGCTATATCCAATCCGATAATGCCGCCATCACTCCAGCCTACAATGGCTACACGTTCGATCTTTAGGTAATCCAGCAGTGCAACATAATCGTTCGCCATCAATTCATAGGAAAACGGTTTGTCCGAGCGTGTACTACGACCATGTCCACGAGAGTCTGCAACGATAACCTGATGATGTTGGGCCAGTTCCGAGACTTGATTCCCCCAATTGTCGGCGCTACCTAAACCGCCATGAACAAGCAGAACCGGCTCACCTCCGCCCTTGTTGAAAATCGCATACCACATCTGAATATCGTCGATGTTTGCGAGTCCACTTTCATCGGCAAGCGGCAGCGCGGCCGGCTTAGGAAGTGTCTCCCAGATCGGTACTGCTGCCGATTGCGCGCATCCGGTTATCGCTAAGGCCGCAACGAGCAGTAAGGTGATTGATCCGAGTTTGGTGTAAGCCTTCATTGGTTCTATCTCTTTGTTTGCGTCGCAACGATCATGCTGGGAAAACGAATTGTCGGCTACGGGTCGTCAAGAGCCGCTCAACCCGCGTCATTGAACGGCAGCTTTCTCGATAGTCGGCCGTCAGCCTACCCTGTACTGCTTTCGATTACGGCGAACAGTCTACCCACGCGCAGCGGTTTCCCAACAGTTCACAAACTCAATATCCCAGTCAAACATCTGTCAGCGTTTGAGGTCTCAGCCTGAATCGCCAATAAACCATGACCAATAGGGGCGCAATCGCGAGCAAAACTAAGACGCCAGAATCTTGCATCCAATCTGGGAACAGGTGCGGTCGAACCCCAAACAGGTTACCGGTGGCCATAAATAGGCCAAAGCTCATTCGCCAGAGATGTCGAATTCTCACTTGTTGTGGCGACAAGGACTGACTAAGTCCCCTGAAGTCACCCCAAAGGGCTAGTCCAAGAATTGTGGCGAAAACATACCCGGCACCGACTGGTGCATCGGTATCGCGCACGTCGGTGACTATGGTGCCGATCTCCACAGCTACATAGCCGCTGATACACAGTCCAGCCAAACTCATTAATGCTATTGATGCACGCTTCGCACTCATCCTAAACGCGAGTAGCCCGGTTAGGACCATGTAACAAGTAAGAATGCTAGATAGAACATCAAATGGTTTGCCGGTGGTGTAAGAGACGAGCCCGGCGGGAATGGCCATGACGATCATAGACGCGACAAATACATATCCTGACTGTTTGTGAGCTTTTGCTCCCTTACGGGCACACAGGGCGACTGCACCGGCAACCAGAGCGAGCGTCGCAGCGCCGACATGGATATAGGTCGAGGATTCCATTAATCGCCTCGAGCCTGCTGTCTCGCAGAAGCAACCAAGAGTCCGATAAGCCCATAGGTTAGTGCAAAAATGCCAACGAAAGTGACCGCTTGATTGCGCCAAGCCTGCCCGAGTGAATTGGCGAACGGGAAGAACAAATCTGCCAGCCCCGCATAAATTAGACAAGCGCCGATTGCAACGGCGAACGATTGCAGTGTAGTGCGGCGGCGCCTCCTCGCTCCCCGAGCGCGGCGTTCGGCGTTGAGGTAGTCCGCAACATCGGTTATTTGGACTAAATGGGCAAAGTCCTTAGGATCAATGCCATCCATGAGTTCTCCAACATCGGTCTCGTACGCATCGACGATTCGCCGGAAAACCTCGAGAGATGGAATCGAATGATCATTCTCAAGTTTCGATAGATAAGATTGCTCGATACCAATCACCTCAGCGGCTTTTGGCTGGGTCCATTGTCGTTTTTCTCGGTGAGTTCGTAGCTTGTCGCCAAGTTTCATGAGCACAATATTCTATGACTTTTCCAGATTCTTCCGTATTCCTAGAAGCATAGGAAGATGAATATGGAGGAATAGTTCGGCATGGCGGGATAGGATTGTGGATTCGACCCATCGAGGGTGATACTCACGATCTAGGAACCGAACCTCCTCTTTCACCCGTTGCTGATACTGCCTCTCGGGCATTCATGACCAATCAAAGCTATGCCATTGATTGTTGTTGAAACGCTCCCTTAGTGATCTCATAAACGATGTGGGCAGAGGCTCGATCATTGAGCACCCTCTGCACCAGGTCTTTTCTACGTATCCCCCCGATTTTCTCCATCGCTCGCTGTGATCGCCAGTTCGTCTCTCCCACCAAAAAAATGACGCTCTCTACGTAGCCAAACGCATGAGCCAACATCAGCTCCTTCATCTCACGATTCCACTGACCACCCCAATATTGGCGAGACAAGAAGGTCCAGCCAATTTCGACTTCACTCAGCGCAGCGGCAAGTCCGTGATATCGGCTTGATCCGATGATCTTCCCACTGCGTGAATCTACGATGGAAAACGCCGAACCGGATTCCATCGCTCCGTCAAAGAAGTCCCGGAACACGGGGGCCTTGTATCGATCGCTCACCGGGTGCAGTGCCCAAATCTGCGGATCAGCTGCCGCTTCAAACATGCCCTGCCAATCACTGGCAACGATGGGCCGGATGATCACTTGCTCGCCGTGCAAGGTGGGTTGCCAGTCGAATTCAGCTTTCATTGATTTCGATCTCCCGACCTTTTCGTTGATTTAGCGGTTGGCCTGACATGCGGTCGTCGCAGGCGATCCGTGTTGACATTTAGTGCCTTAGATCATCGGGCTCCATGTGCAGTGGAATGTTGGTGACACGACGGCTGAGGATGCTGGCACGCTGGGTAATTTCCTGGAGCATAGTGCTGCCGACCTGGCAGCGTCAGCTTTGCTGCGCGAACTGTTCAATCGATACAGTGTTGGCAGCACCCTTCTCCTAGGGATTCGAGCCAAAGACATCGCCTGCATTCGCCAATGCTACTTTCTTCTGCCTTCACGCTTTTTGTTGCGTTTTAAATCTTTCTCTATCAAGTGAACCAAATATTCACTTGGAGTACTAAATCCCTGTTCCTTTGCTGCCGCGACAATTTGTGCTTTCTCTTTCTCGGGGAGATTTATTCCTAGCTTCGTGTCTTTGTCCATATACGTTTTCCCTAGCACGGTTCCTCAACCACGCACAATATCCACAGTTACTTTCCGTCTTCTGGAGGATTGACTGTCACCCCGTCTAGACCCCCGGTTCTCCCTTGCGCTCTTAGTACCGCCATCTTGAACCTGTGCACCTCGGCATCGAATCCCTTCCCTTGCACGCAAAGCTCAATTCACCGCTCGCTCTCGCCCTTCCCAATAGGGTTTTCGCAACTCCGTCTTTAAGATCTTACCCGAAGGATTACGCGGTATGGCGTCGATGCGCTGCACCGCGCTGGGTAGCTTGAAGCGCGCCAATCGATCCAGGCAATGGGCAATAATGTCAGCTTCCGAGGGGTCGGCACCGTCCACGGGCACAATCAACGCCAGCGGCGATTCGCCCCACCGATCGCTGGGAATGCCGATGACCGCGACATCGGCAACCTCGGGATGGGCCATGATGGCGTTCTCGATTTCCGCTGGGTACACGTTCTCCCCGCCGGAGACGATCATGTCTTTCACTCGGTCGTGGATGAACAGGTAGCCGTCTTCCAAGTAGCCCACATCACCGGTGCGGAACCAACCCAATCCCTGGGCATTGCGACCTTCCGGAAATGCTTCTGCCGTTGCCTTCTCGTTGCGCCAGTAGCCTTTCATATTCTGCGCCGTTCTGGACCAGATTTCGCCGACCTCGCCTTCGCCCACCTCTTTGCCGTCAAAGTCGACTATGCGAATCTCGGCACCTGGAACTGGTTTGCCAGCCGCTCGTAGCAATCGCGCACGAGGGCCACCCGGGTCGTGATCTTCCGGCGGCAGCCAGATGATCGCACCGGTGGTTTCAGTCAACCCGTAGGCCTGGGCATGGCCACACTTCAGCAGTCGCATTGAAGCGACCAGTGCCTCTTCAGTAATCGGCGAAGCGCCATACAAAATGGTATCCAACGAAGAAAAGTCGACCTCTTGCGCGCCCGGTAGCGTTGGGAGTAGTTGCAACAGCGCCGGCACCATAAAACCAGAGGTAATCTTGTACGCCGGTATGTCCGCGAATATCCGCGGCGGATCCACGTCACGGTGGACCACGTTGGTGACGCCCACGTTCAAGCCGATAATCGCCACCCCACTGCCACCAATATGAAACAGTGGCAGCACGTGCAATAGCACGCTGGCATCGTGCAGACTCATCATTTCACTGATCGAACCCAGGATAGCTTCGAAGTTTCGATTGCTGAGCTCTGCACCTTTAGGCAGCCCGGTGGTCCCAGAGGTATACAGTTGCAGCGCAGTATCGTCTGGGGCGGTTGGGTAATTCGGATCACTCGTCGGTTGCTCGGCGATCCAATCGGCATAACTGCTGTGAAGCCCAGCTTCTCCGACCACCACGATGAGTGGCTTGCCTGGCAGCTCCATCTTCTCGAGATGACCAAGGAACTCGGCTTCGAGCAGCACTACTTTGGCTTCAGCGTTATCGAGAATGTAGGCCATCTCGGGTGGTGCTAGGCGCCAGTTCACCGCGACCGTTACCGCATTCAATTTTGCGGCGCCGAAGGTATAGGTAAAGTACTCAGAAATGTTCTTACCAACGAACCCCACTCGGTCCTGTGGACCCACGCCGGCGGCGAGCAGCGCATTGGCTACCTGACAACACTCCGCATCCAGTTCTGCGTAGCTCAACGACCGATCGTCACAGATGAGCGCAGGTTTGTCGGCCCGCGCGACCGCGTGGCGACGAGTTATATCAGCAAGACAGAACATCACATCTCCCCAGATTGATCCTTCGCTAGATACTACGTGCTCGACCCAAACATGACCAACAACAATCATCTCAGGCGCTGCCCTAGAACACCCACACGCCCGGATTCTGGATGCCGCTGGAAAACCGGATTGGCACGCCGGGTTAACTTTGCTTTGCCATTGCTACAGCGCGTACTATGCGCGATCGAAAATCAACGGCAGAGGCGTTCACGCATGGGTGACTACAAACTACTAATCAACGGTGAGCTTACAGATGGCGCATCAACCATGGATGTGCTGAACCCAGCAACCGAACAGACCCTGGCTGCCTGCCCAAGAGCCTCAGAGGCTCAACTCAATGAAGCGGTTACCGCAGCCAAGGCTGCTTTTCCCGCCTGGAGTTCGACTTCGATAGATGAGCGCAAAGCGGTTGTCGGCAAGATCGCCGATGTCATCGAAGCCAACGCGACCGAGCTCGCCCAACTACTCACCTCTGAACAAGGCAAACCTTTGGCAGATGCCACCGGTGAGGTGTATGGCACTGCCGCATTTTTCCGCTACTTTACTTCGCTGGACCTGCCCATTGAAACCATTGACGACAACGAAGGCAGGCTGGTGGAAGCCCATCGCAAGCCCCTGGGTGTAGTCGGGGCCATTGTGCCGTGGAACTTCCCCATGATTTTGATGGCCTTCAAATTGCCACCAGCACTTATTGCGGGCAACACTGTCGTGTTAAAGCCCTCACCCACCACGCCGCTAACATCGCTGCGCCTGGGCGAGTTGATTGCCGACCTCGTTCCCGCCGGCGTAATAAACATCGTTACCGACGCTAACGACCTGGGTGCGGCCCTGACGGCACATCCCGATGTGCGCAAAGTGTCGTTCACCGGTTCAACGGCAACTGGCTCCAAAGTCATGGCCGGTGCAGCAGGACTGCTCAAGCGCATCACCCTGGAACTGGGCGGTAACGATGCGGGTATCGTGCTGGATGATGTTGACCCGAAAACCGTTGCACCAGCACTGTTCCAAAGTGCCTTCCAAAATAGTGGTCAGGTCTGTATCGCCATGAAGCGCTTGTACGTTCATGAATCTGTTTATGACGAGATGGTCGATGAGCTGGCGACGCTGGCCAACGACGCTGTGATTGGCGACGGTCTCGAACAGGGCACAACGCACGGCCCGCTGCAGAACAAGATGCAGTACGAGCGTGTTCGCGAGTTGCTGGAAGATGCGGCCCAGAACGGCAGCATCGCCGCAGGTGGCGAAGTGCCAGATCAACCTGGGTACTTCATCCGACCGACCATCGTTCGCGACGTTGCAGAAGGCAGCCGTATCGTTGACGAAGAACAGTTCGGTCCTGTGCTACCAGTGATCAAATACAGCGAGGAAGCAGAAGTCGTTGGCCGCGCAAACGGTACGGACTACGGGCTAGGTGGGTCTGTGTGGTCATCGGACCTCGATCGCGCCTATGCCGTCGCAGACAAGATGGAAGCCGGCACCATCT
>JBPCXR010000122.1:0-8196 GCA_051027215.1 Pseudomonadales bacterium
ATCCTACATTTACTTGCCGCTGCTCGAAGAACTCGAGTTCATGCCCAAAGAGAAGTACACCCACGCGCCAGAAATTCTAGAACACTGTCACAACATCGCCGCAAAGTTCGACCTCTATGATCGCGCCTGCCTACAGACGGAGGTCACCGGGCTCGAATGGTCCGCAGAAGCATCGCGCTGGACAGTTCGAACGAATCGCGGCGACGCTATGCAGGCGCGATTTGTTGTCATGTCTAATGGTCCGCTCAATCGACCCAAGCTTCCCGGCATCAAGGGCATCAGCGATTACCAAGGACACACGTTTCACACCAGCCGCTGGGACTACGACTATACCGGCGGTGATTCCGACGGCGGACTCGATAAACTTGCCGACAAACGCCTTGCGGTCATTGGCACCGGTGCCACAGCGGTTCAGTGTGTTCCTCATCTAGGCGAAGGTGCCAAAGAGCTCTTTGTGTTCCAACGGACACCGTCATCCATTGATGTCCGCGCCAATCGACCGACCGATCCAGAATGGGCAGCCAACTTAAAGCCGGGATGGCAGCGCGAACGGATGGAAAACTTCAATACGCTGTGCTCAGGCGGCATCGTCGAAGAAGACTTAGTAAAAGACGGTTGGACCGAGGTCATCCGCAATTTGATCTCTATGGCAAACTATCGAGGTAAGGACACCAACTGGGATGATGTCCCTCGGCTCATGGAGCTTGCAGATTTCAAGAAAATGGAGCAGATCAGGGCCCGCGCCGCTGCGATCGTTGAGGATCCGAATACGGCAGAAGCCCTAAAACCTTACTATCGGCAGTTCTGCAAACGACCCTGCTTCCACGACGCGTACTTACAAACGTTCAACCGCCCAAATGTCCAGCTGATCGACACTGCTGGCAAAGGCGTTGAGGAGATTACGCCTCGCGGCGTCATTGCCAATGGCGAAGAGTTCGCGGTCGATTGCATCATCTTCGCGACCGGATTCGAAGTCGGTACCGAGTATACCCGCCGTGCGGGTTACGACGTCATTGGCAAAGCTGGACAAACACTCAGTAACAAATGGGCAGATGGGATGCGGACGCTGCACGGCATACACAGCCATGGATTTCCGAATCTGTTCATCATCAGCAATTCGCAATCTGGCTTTACCACAAACTTCCCACACTCAATGGATGAGACAGCACAACATATCGGCTATATCCTCAATCGTTGCTTTGCCGAAGGCATACAGACCGTTGAAGCGACTAAAGAAGCAGAAGATGCATGGGTGGAGGAGATTATCTCCGTGTCTCGCTATAACGAAGACTTCTTAGTCGCTTGCACCCCGGGCTACTACAACAACGAAGGCCAGCCCAACCCAAAGAGCATACAAAATAGTCCATACGGAAAAGGCTCCAGGCCGTACTTTAGGATCACTAAGGCATGGCGTGAAGACGGCACCATGTCGGGATTAGCTCGCGGTGAGTGAATTCGAAGGCAAGGTCGTCGTTGTCACCGGTGCCGGTGGCGGTATTGGGCGCCAGCACGCTCTCGAATTTGCCAGACGAGGCGCGCATGTGGTGGTCAACGATCTCGGCTTGAACGTCCGTGGTCAAGGCGACGGCGACTCTGACAGTGACTCTGATAGTAGGATGGCCGATGCCGTAGTCGAAGAGATCCGAGCTGAAGGTGGTATCGCGGTCGCCAACTACGATTCTGTCAGCGATCCCAATCAGGCTGCCGCCATCGTTGACCAAGCCGTATCAGAGTTCGGCACCATCGATATTCTGGTTAACAACGCCGGTATACTCAGAAATCGTACTTTCAAAAACACGTCAGTCGAGGACTTTCAACTCGTAGTTCAGGTTCACTTGCTCGGCTCAGCCTACGTGAGCCACGCAGCCTGGCCCATTATGTACGAGAAAAACTATGGCCGAATTATCCTAACCACTTCGGTATCCGGGATATTCGGACAGTTTGGCCAAAGTGCTTACGGCTCGGCCAAAATGGGTCTGTTGGGGCTCATGAATGTACTGGCACTCGAAGGACGTAGTCACGGCATCAAGGTGAATTGCCTTTCACCGGGTGCCGACACGCGCATGACGGCGCTTGACGTTGAACTTGGAATCGATCCCGACAACCCGCGACCATCATCTCACCCAAAACTGGTGACGCCCGTAGCGCTTTATCTTGCGGGTGACGAGGCTCCAACGGGAATGGTCCTGCATGCGCTGAGTGGCCGCTACCTTAGATCCGAGACGTTTGCCAACACTGGCGTTGAGCTTGGCGCAGCCACCAGCTACGAAGATTTCCTAAGTGAAGCCAGTGATGTTTTAGATTTGAGCGACGCTAAGCCTTTGGCAGAGCCTGGCAATATTGGGCTATTGGGTAGGTGATATTTGCCACGGACTCGGCCCTCCGCGAGCCGTTTCAGGGCATCAGCACGCTTGCTGTTTCCACCGGCGTAATAGACAGCCCCTCGGCCGTTACCTAATCCCAGCTAAGCTTGCGCTCTGGCTTCAATCTCCGCCCTGATTTCTTTCTGACGCTCCGGGGTTATCGGAAAGTTCCAGATGATCAATGCGCCACCTAAGAAAAATATTGAAGGGAATGCAGAGAACAGGAATCTAAGACCAAGAAGTTCGTCGGCACCGTTCACAGCTCCTGGTTCGGCGTTAAACCCCAAAAACGCAAGCCCGAACATAGCGATAGCAGCGCCTAGGGATGCCGTGGACTTCTGCGCGAAGGACCAAGCTGAGAAATATAGGGCAGCTCGATTTTCACCCGTACGCAAAGTGTCATAGTCAATGACATCCGCTTTCATTGCGTTGGGTAGCATTTGACTGAAGCCACCAGAAGCAAACCCGGTTACCACCGTTACCGGGATCATCCACCAAATATCACCCTCACCCAACAACAAATAGAACGGATGGGCAAAGGCAATCAACGCGTAGGCAGCCACATACGCGCGGTGCTTGGAGATTTTGGTGGATAACCAGACCCAGAAAGGCACTGAGGCAAAACTCGTCACCATGTATATGCTCAGGATGTATGGCGTTTTATCCTCCGCGCCCAAGACATCCGCGACGAAGAATAAATACAGCGGCGTGGTGATGTTTAACCCGATGTAGCCAATCATGAAAGCAATCACTAAGCGCAAAAATGGCCCATTGGTAAACATGAGTTTGAGACCATCGAGGACTCGCACGCGCTCCTGAGGCGGTCTTACCGGCTCCGGCACCTTGGTCACTGTGGCCAGGATACAGATCGGCATTAGGATGATGATGGTGATGCCAACCAACTCGAGAACAGATTCAGCATCTGTGGAGTACGCGAACAGTGCAGCAGCGGTGATCGGGATAAACTGCGTGGCAAAATTGCCGACGATACCGGCTTGCGCCCGCCACCCAGTCACTCTTGAACGCTCGTTATAGTCGGTGGATAACTCTGCACCCCAAGACCAGTAAGTGATAATCACCATGGTCTGACCCAGGCCCAAGACCAACATCCACAACAACATATGACCGCCACCCGCGCCTTCCGGTGGCATAAAGAGCATATAGACGGCAAGCATCATGACCGGGCCAGATAGAAACACCCAAGGTTTGCGCTGACCCCAAGGCGTTTGCACGCGATCACTGATAAAACCCATCAATGGATCTGTGAACACGTCTACGATTCGCGCTACCAAGATATAGGTGCCCACCAATGCGAGAGGCACACCCACATCGCTGGCATAAAAACGCGGAATAAAGACCAATGCCGGAAAGAAGCCCATCATCACCGGCATCTCGGTCAAACTGTAGTAGAAGAGCGTGGAGTTTTTAAGACGCGTTACTTTTTCCGTCAACAAACTACTCCACGTATTCAGCGACTAATTGAAATGAGAACACTTCGATCGGGATAACCAGGGGGAACTAGATCGTCTGTGACCAATTGATTTTCCGAAGAATCTGGCCAGGACGACTGGAAGCCACCGTCTGCCCAGGTCCTACATGAACGGCACTACCATCTTCATTGGTTGCTTCGATTTTTCCTGACAAAACGGTAAACACTTCATCAACCGGATAGCTGTTGATCTTAAGCGTGCCTGGCTCAGAGGTCCAGATGCCAGTGGACACTGATCCCCCAGATGTAAAATTCTCGGCTACCTAAGTTTTTGATCGTGGGTCACCTTCTGCCACCATTTCAGCCGGTGGGATCGATTCACGCATCCACCAGTGGGGTAGCCTCAAGGTTAGTGTTGGCAATGGATATCCAGCCAAACTGAACACGCTTCGAGCCCTCTGAGCCTACGACAGACGGGACGCTTATCCTTCCATGATTGATCGCAGTCTACAGATATTCCAGACAATACGCCGATCAAACACTTACCTGTGGGCTTGCGATGGGGTAATGCACGGCCTACAAATATGATCTGTGGTCTGGTACTGGGTCCTGACCCGAATGTGGTGCTGCGCACGTGTTTCGATGTAGATACACTAAAAGGCGGGGTTAGGAGGAACACCACATGAGTCATTCTACATGAAGGCTGATGCCGCACAGCATCGGGGCCTCAGAAGTTATCTGCAACGAAAGTCCTGGTACCGCTGGTATGCCGTTGGTGTATTGACATTGGTATATGCCTCCAGCCAGGTCGATCGGCAGATTATGGGCATGCTGCTGGAGCCTATTCGGCTTGAGTTAGGGGCAAGTGACACGGCCATGGGTTTTCTCGTGGGTCTGACCTTCGCCATTTTCTACGCGACCTTGGGTATGCCGATAGCTATGCTGGCCGATCGTAGCAACCGCCGAAATATCATCACCATCGCGATTTCCATCTGGAGCGGCATGACCGTTTTATGCGGCTATGCTCAGACATTCACCCAAATGGCGTTGGCCCGCATTGGCGTGGGCATTGGCGAAGCTGGTTCCACACCCCCATCGCATTCCATTATTTCCGATCTGTTCCCACCCGAGACCCGCGGGACGGCAATGGGAATTTTTGCCCTAGGCGTGAACTTCGGCTTGTTAATCGCTTATCTCGGAGGTGGTTGGATAAGCGAAAACTACGGTTGGCGCACCACATTTGTGGTTGTGGGGCTTCCGGGCTTGTTGATAGCACTATTGTTGTACGCGACCGTTTCAGAACCGCGCCGTGGTGCATCCGAGCAAAAGCTAATCAAGCCAGTGGATGACAATCCGACTGACGCTGACCAGGCACCAGCTTTTGCAACCGTTGCGCGCCATATGTGGCGCGTGCGATCAACCCGCCACCTGACTATAGGTGCTGCCCTAGCAGGCTTTATTGGCTATGGATTCACACTGTGGATGCCCACGTTCCTGATCCGATCTCACGGGTTGAGCCCCACCGAAGTCGGCTTAACACTGGCGCTGATGACAGGACTTGTAGGTGCCATGGGTACTTTCACCGCTGGTAAGCTAGCCGATGTGTTAGCAAGACGCGATGAGCGTTGGCGTACCTGGGTTGTGGCTGCGGCAAAAGGGGGTTACGTCCCGTTTCTGGCAGGTGTCTTCATGGTAGACGACCTGACCACTGCGCTGATTTTGTATGTAGTACCTGCGTTTTTTGGTGGCTTCTATCTAGCGCCAACCTTCGCCCTGATTCAGAGTCTAGTGACTCTCCGGATGCGAGCGTTGGCTTCTAGTATTGTGCTGTTTGTACTCAACATAATCGGCATGGGATTCGGTCCTCAATTGGTGGGCATCATGAGCGATTGGTTTGCGCCAGAATACGGCAAAGAGTCATTGCGCATGGCCTTATTCATTCTGACTTTCCTAAATCTATGGTGTGCCTATCATTACTTCACAGCGGCACGCACGCTGCATCAGGATATGGCGAGCACTTCGAATAACGCGGCCTGAGGCGGATTCAGGCACCATTAATTGATCAATCAGAAAAGTCAAATATATCGCCCACAACGGCGTGTGGTTCTTTGTTGCGGTATGTCCACACGAACAAAACTGTATGCCCGCTGTGCGCGGGCACAACGAACGTGATCTGCGACATCATAGACCCCGCAGTCATCCGCACAGCTTGATCAGCACAGGCCAATTGTCAGGCTCATTGAAAGACAGTGGACGCAAAATCGGATCTGCAGAGCGCTGACAACATTGCTTGTCTATCAACGTCCCGGTCACTGTGCGTGAGTCGCCCTGTTCAGCTCAAAAATGTGTACTGGGTCTGACATTTTAGTACTCCATCCTCATAAGCTTGCGCCGATTGCGTGGTGCCGCGCCACGCTAGCTTTAATGGAACCGCGGCAGCCAAGGAGGCCTCCAATGCGAATTACCGTGATCATTGCGTTCGTTACCGCAATGTGTGCATGCACAACATCCGAGCAAAACACGCTAACGCCTCGACCGGACCTATCAGCGATCACCCCCGGTGAATTGCAAGTCGAAATCCATTCGCCCACTGGTGAAATACGGTCAGCCGATGGCGAGACCACCGCAGAGGTAGAAGGCGTTGCCTCGAACATCGGCGGGGTAAAATACCTCGACATGATGTTTGTATTAGATCGGTCGCAGAGCCTTCGTAAAAGCGACCCAAATGACTACCGGTCTGTCGGTGCCATTGGCCTCATCGAAAGTCTGTCACCAAAAAGCGATACCCAGATTGGCGTTGTTGGTTTCGACTATGAAAGTGAACTGCTGCAACCTCTGACGTCAAACAGGGATACAGTCATCGAAGCGCTCGGAGACATCAAACGATCCGGTGGGACTGATCTCGCGGCGGGGATTCATACTGCGCTAGAAGAACTAGAAAGAAGTGCGCGTCCAGAATCTTCACGCGTAATCATGCTATTCACCGACGGTCAGTCAAACCGTAAGAAAGCCATTGCAGCGACGCTGGCAGCCCAAGCAAAGGGCGTCACTATTCAAACAGTTCAATTAGGATCGAACCAAAAAGGCGCATCGATTCTTGAAGAAATCGCTCTAGGCACCGGAGGCAGTTTTGTTCAGGTATCTGATCCGACTATGCTTCCAGAAACATTCCTAAATCTGAGGACGACTGGCGTTGACAGCGTCATGCTAAGCGTGAACGGATCAGAACCCATTCCCGCCCGGCTGGCTGGTGGCACATTCAGTGGCAGTGTTCCACTTGAAGTTGGTGAAAATCGTATTGTCGCACGTGCCAGAAGCGTGGATGACCAGATCCAAGAATCGAGTGTGACGATCAACGTGCGAGACGCGAGTTGCGCCACATTGGAGGTAGCCGCGCTGAACGATGGCCAGCCTACTTTGTCACTCAACGAGCGATCCGTTGAAATTGTGGTGGATGCGTCGAGGAGTATGTGGGGGCAAATGGATGGCCAGGCCAAAATGGAAGTTGCCAAAGAAATTCTTGAAGATGCCTCTGACTTTTTGCCAGATGACTTAAACCTCGCGCTGCGAGCGTACGGCAACAGCAGCCATAGTGAGAAGAAGGATTGTACCGATTCTACGTTGCTTGTACCTTTTGGCGAGGAAAACCGCGAACCTATTCGCGAGGCAATCTCAGACCTGCAACCTAAAGGTCAAACGCCAATCGCCTATGCGCTAAACCAAGCGGCTGAAGATTTTGACAATCTCGAAAGTGAACGCGCATTGGTTTTAGTTACTGACGGCATAGAAAGCTGCGGTGGGGATCCGGTTGCCGTTGCTCGCGAGCTGCGTAAGCAAGATATAATGATTCACTTGATCGGCTTTGGACTCAACAATGATGCCGACCAAGACACGGACAAACTCCAGGCTGTAGCAGACGCGTCAGGCGGTCAGTTTCTTACGGCAAGTAACTCCAAAGAGCTGAAGGATGCACTCGCAGTCACCGTTGGTACGCAATTTCGTGTGTATCAGGGAGACAGCGTAGTCGCCAAAGGTGCTCTGGGTTCGGATGAGCCCATATTGCTTCCTGAAGGGGATTACCGCGTTCAACTCGACAGTGTTCCACCCCATGAGGTACCGGTGAGCCTTTCGCCCCGTGATGAAGTGACGCTGACCTTGGAGAAAGTGGCTGGATCCGTCTCCCATTCAGAAGAACGTGATCGCCTGGAGTATAAGTCCTGCGATGTGATCGCCTTAAAGGACAACGCGCGTTCGCAAGAGATCACCAGAGCTGGAAACTCACGAGGCTCGAACTCTGCTGGGCATTAACCAACCTGCGGCTGCAAAGCTTGCTGGGGTGGAGCCGTCGCAGGCAACGTTAGCGTTGGTAGGGACACTCCTTTGCCACCTGACCCGCCAAGCACC
>JBPCXR010000123.1:0-2580 GCA_051027215.1 Pseudomonadales bacterium
TGCTAACTGTACCTATCCTGATGCCGTCGACGTGCTTGACTGCATCTGCGACGCGTTCCTCCTGCGCCGCCCATGCACGGACCGGCACATCAAATCGAGCCAATCGGTTTTCGCGGACCATGCACATCAGTAGCCCTTGCTCACGCCGACGGCTCGGCAAAGGCTGTCGATGTTCAGCTACGATATCGGCAGGTTTCACCCCAGCCAATTGGAACATTGATGTCGAGAACTCGGTGGCGCTAGCCGGCGATGTCCACCGCCAGTTCGTGTAGCCATTGCGCCTCAGTGCTGGACGAATGTTTCCAAGACCACTGGACAATCTCCCCGCGGCGATTGTTGAGTTCATACCTTATGGTATTAAATACATCAATGGCGGAGCCAAGTGAGGTGGTGGCATATGCTCTTAGTCATTCTAAGATCCAGGGTGTCGATCCATTTGACGCTGTGGTTTGCCAAACTTCTTATGCGCTGGCGACCGAGTATGATTAAGACTCTACGGTGTCGCCGTTACCGTCAACGAGTGCAGTCTTAGGAAGCATGATGTTTTGGTGGGCAGTCCAGGTTGGCACGGCGTCCGGACTTCTGGCGACTATTGTCGCTGGGTGTTCGGGTGCGCCTCGGGTCGCTGTGCCGGAGGCCTTGGCCTCGGAGGCCAAGGTTGCCTCGGACCTGCAAGATATTCGCTATTGGGGTGATGTACCACCGAAGAACTTTAAAGCCCTGGCAGCCGAAATCGCTCGACAGAGAATGGCGTCTGGAGATCGATCCTTTAGACGCAAAGGGACACCGCATGTCAGAGTTTTGATCCTGTCAGGTGGAGGTGACAATGGTGCATACGGTGCCGGTCTGCTGAACGGGTGGTCGGATCGCGGCTCTCGACCAAAGTTCGATATTGTGACGGGCGTCAGCACTGGTGCTCTCATGGGCCCATTCGCGTTCCTGGGTTCGAAATATGATGCGCAATTGAAGGAGCCCTACACAGCATATACGGCGAAGGATTATTTCACAGCCCAGCCTCTGCAGGGGGTCTTCGGTGGTCCGTCGGTGGCAGACAACCGGCCAATGTTCGAGCTGATCACGCGTTATGCGGACAGGCGAATGATTGATGAAATCGCACGCGAGCATAACAAAGGTCGACGCTTTTTTGTGCAAACGACCAATCTTGACGCGCAGCGACCAGTGATTTGGGACATGGGTGCGATCGCGATCAATCGCTCAGCGAAAGCAAGAGATTTGTTCCGACGTGTCTTGCTTGCATCCGCTGCCATTCCAGCGATCTTCCCACCCGTCCAGATCAAGGTTGAAGTCGATGGAGAATTCTATGAAGAGATGCACGTCGATGGCGGCACCGTATCGCAGCAAGCCGGGCTCAGTGCTTGGACCTTGAACACCGCCGATGTGTTCCGCAAACTCAAGCCTCGCCGCACGATCTATATCGTTCGCAACAATACGGTGGGTCCGGAGTGGCAAAACGTGGACAACAGCGCTCTGAAAATCGCTGCGCGGGCCAGCTCAACTACCGTCAAGTATCAGGGCAACGCCGACCTCTACATGGACTATCTGGCGGTCAAGCAACGGGGCGCCGACTTCAATGTCACGGCCATCGGCCGCGACTTCCCACTCAAGTATGTCGGTCCGTTCAATCAGCAATACATGACCGAACTCTACAACCACGGCTACAAAAAAGCGCGGTACGGAAACCCTTGGTTCAAAACGCCTTCAACGCTGCTGCAAGCCGCAATATCTGCAAATTGATTGCCGCCCTCGGCGGCGCAGGGCCATAGAGCCTGGACGTTCAAAGGGCAAGCTTCGAACCTACGACAACACTTCGGAAAAGTTGAATTGGCGCCATCAAGCTAGGGGGGGGGGAGAGTTGAAGTCGGTCCTATTTGTGATTGCAGCCGTGGGCATCTGGCTGGGTCATTCGGGAGCAATCGCCCAGGAGCAATCGGGTTCGTCATCCGGCAGCTCAGGAGCGGCTGCGTCTGATCCAACTTCGTCAGTCAATTCCCAGGACTTTAAATACCGCTACTTCGACCTGACAACCGATAGTAAGGAGCACATCTTCGAAGCCGGGGGATCGTACGCTTTCAACCCGCGATTCAAAATCTCACACAAGCTTGTCGGCGTGCATACGAACCGGACCGGAACCTACGAGACTGATTTCAAGGAATTGTCACTCAAACCAATTCTTCTGACCCCAGGCGAGTTGTTCGGAGTCAAAGCTAAATACGCGCTTGGCATTGAATGGCTGAAGGACCTTGGCGACGTCAAGGATGGCACTGGCGCCGGGTCAGACAAGATTGCACCGCTGGCTGGCGTTGCCTGGGTTGTGTCCCCACAAGACACGGTTATTACGTTGGCGCAGTACTTCCATTCCTACAGGGAGGAAGCTGGCGTCTCGGACGTTCGCCAGACGGGCCCACGGGTCATTTGGCTGCACTCGTTCCCGGAGATCAAGGGCTGGCTCCGTGTCGACTGGAAGGGCCTAATAGACCACGAGGCAGGTAACGACTTTTCTTCAACGCTGGAACTGCAACTAGGAAAGATGATCAAGCCGAATTTCGGCCTGTATGGAGA
>JBPCXR010000124.1:0-27338 GCA_051027215.1 Pseudomonadales bacterium
GACCAAAGCTGGAGGTGTCGAGGTGCCACCAACCAAAACTGCTGAATGTACCCAGCCCCGCAGTGGTGCGTGGGCGGCTGCCGACGGACGCTCACGCGCAGGAGGCGCGTGCGCGAGCGGCCAAGGATGGCGAACAGCGGTCCGTCGGCAGCCGCCCACGCACCACCGCCAGTTTCTGTTAAATTTACCGATTAGCCCGACCCAAGAGACTCCACCATGAGCCAACCCCTACCCGCGGTGCCCTTCCTGAAGATCCCAGAAAAGGGAGATCCCTATTTAGAAGGCCATCAATGTGGCACTTGCCAGGCGACGTTCCTGGGCGAGCGGGAAACCTGCTCTAAGTGCGGGGCACGGGAGCAGATGCAAGCGGTCACGTTACCCAACTCCGGCAAGCTCTACTCATACAGCATCGTGCATCGAACCTTTCCGGGCATCGAAGTGCCCTATGTCAGTGCCATTGTAGATCTGGACGACGGCACCGCGATCAAGGGTAACTTGATTAATATCGATCCGGATCCAGAGAAGATTAGTTTCGATATGCCTGTAGAGGTCGTCTACGGCGATGCCTTAGGTCGCAAAGACAAAGAGGGCAACAGTTACCTTTCTTACTTTTTTCAACCTAAAGGCTAGGCGCAAAGCGGCCAGGATCCAATTCAAGACCTACATTCGAATTCAAGGAGACAACACATGACAGACGCATACGTGGTTGGTGTAGACATGATTAAGTTCGGGCGCTTCCCGGACAAAACCGTCCCGGAGATCGGTGCTCAGGCTGCGCTGCTGGCGCTGGATGATTGCGGCCTGAAAATTCAGGACATGCAGGCGTTGTATAGCGGCAACCTCGGCCAAGCAAGCGGCATGGTCGGCCAGCGGATTCTGCAGCAAATCGGCCAGACTGGTATTCCTGTCGTAAACGTCTCTAATGCCTGCGCTACCGGTGCAACCGCCTTTCGTGAAGCTTGGGCTTCGGTGAAAGCCGGCCTGTATGACTGTGTCTTGGCAGTCGGGGTTGAGCAGATGGGCAAAGGCTTGCTGGGCGGTGCCGGTGGTGCCACCGGCATTTCTAAAGAAGGCCTACTCGGCTCTGGCACTATGCCGGCGGTATTTGCCGAAGCGGGGATGGAGCATAGCCGTAAGTACGGCACCACCTTTGAGCACTTCGCCAAGGTGTCGGTGAAGAATCACCACCACTCCACCATGAACCCGAAAGCCATGTACCAGATCGAAACGCCCCTCGAGACGGTCATGAACGCTGAGATGATCTCCTATCCGAACACCAAGCTAATGTGTTCGGTGAACGTCGATGGATCAGCGGCTGCAGTGATTTGCTCGGAGCAGAAGGCGAAAGAGCTCGGCTTGATGAAGCGCGCGATCAAGGTTCGTGCTTCGGTGCTGACCTCCGATCCCTGGCAGGAGCGCGATCTGGTCATGCCAGACGTTAACTCTTGCACCCGTCTGGCGGCCAAAGCCGCGTACGAAATGGCCGGGCTCGGCGCCGACGACATTGACCTGGTGGAGCTGCACGATTGTTTTGCCACTGCAGAAATCCTGCACTACGAAAACCTTGGCTTGTGCGGCGACGGCGAAGCCGGTCGCATGATCGATGAAGGTGAGGTAGCACTCGGCGGCCGCATTCCAGTGAACGTCTCCGGCGGCCTGCTCTCCAAAGGACACCCGCTGGGTGCGACGGGTATCGCCAACATTTACGAGGTATCTACCCATCTGCGCGGCGAGGCGGGGGAACGGCAGGTCGAGGGAGCACGCATCGGCATGACCCACGTTATTGGCCTAGGCAGCGCTTGTGGCATCCACATTCTAGAAAAGGCTTAACGCCCGCCCCTTGCTAGCAAACACGCCGGGCAACCGTCAGGCGTGTTTGCCCAAGGTCAGCGAAGATCGGAAAAGAGCCTTAGATGCGCATCGGTATCGTTGGCGACACGCACAACAATCTCAAGAACGTGCGTCGCATTGTTGAATTGTTCAATGATGCTGATGTTGCGCGGGTCATTCACACCGGTGATATCTCTCAAGCAAAAACACTAGAGGTGCTCGCAAATCTGAACGCGCCGCTGTTTGGCGTATTTGGAAACAACGATCAGGAGCGCACTGCACTGGATGCTGCCATAACTCGACACGGTTTCGAGTTCGTCGATCCACCACTGCACCTGCACTGGCACCAACGCCAAATCATTGTGGTGCACGACCCGTTGGAATTCGATGATCATCTGAATGATGACCACCACTTGGCCTTGCATGGTCACACACACCTTTACCGGCACGAACGCATCGGCGAGACACTGGTATTCAATCCCGGGGAATGCGCAGGCCATATGCCAGGCCACAATGCCGTTGGGCTGATCGACCTGGAAACCCTTAGTACAGAACTGGTGAAGTTCTAGCGCTTGGCATCGCCCTACAGTGCGTGGGCAATGAGCCCTTGCTGAGTCAGCTCAAAGGCTCGATCCGCGCGAGCGACGAAAGCCGGGTCGTGGCTTATGACGAACCGCGTCATAGACAACGAACGCACCAGATCCTGTACTCGCTTTGCGGCTTCAGGATCCAAGTGTGCGGTGCATTCATCCAGGAATAGATACTGGGGTTGGCGGTAAAGCGCCCGCGCCAATAACAAGCGTTGTACCTGACCGCCCGAAAGGCCGCCACCCAGCTCGGCAATGGGCGTGTCGAGACCCATCGGCAGCGCGCTCGACGGCACGATAACGCCTAACTGCTGCAGTAAACCCTGGGCACGCTGCTCGTCCGCTTGCTCCGCGAACAGCGAGACGTTTTCTAAGATTGAGCCGGCAAAAAGCTTATCGTCCTGCAAAACAGCTGCGCTGCGACCACGAAACTCGCCCGTTGCTGCGGGCGTCGCTGCCACACCACCAATGCGCAATTCGCCTTCGCTCGCCGGTAGCAAACCCATTGCTACCTTCGCCAAGGTCGTCTTGCCACTGCCGGACGGCCCAAACACCACAATCATCTCACCAGGCTCGATGCACAAACGTATTGGCGCAAAAGCGCGCTCGGCGTAGCGCCCGTAGCGAAAGCTGACGTCGCACAACTCGAGACGCCGAGGCGCCTGGGCAGTGATTGGCATCATCACCTGGCCGGGATCGCCGTCAAGGCCAGCGGCTAGCTGATCTGCACCGTAAGCTGTGCCAGTAGCTGTATCGACGCTGGCAACATCAGTCGCGGTCAGCGCAATGTCAGCTAGGCGCTCTAGATGCACATCTAGGGCGCGCAAGTTGATAGCGCCATCAACCAGAGCACTCATGCGCTCGACAAAATGGCTACGATAGGCCAGCAGCGCAAACAACATGCCGACGCTGAGCGTCCCTTGCAACACGCTACTTGCACCCAAGTAAACCACCAGCACCCGCTCCAGCCCGAAAAGCCCTGCTTCGAGGTTGGCGAAACTCAACTGCAATCGTGCGACACCAACGCCCTCGTTGAGTTCGTGCACATAGCGCCGCTGCCAGCGCTGCGCACGCTGGGACTCGAGGGCAAAGGCTTTGATGGTGCCAATGCCGCGCAGGGATTCTAGGAACAGCGATTCCTGCCGCGCAGCAGCGTTAACTTGGGCCAGCGCTGCGCGCCGCAAACTGGGGTAAAGGAGGATTCGCAGCACGATGAACACAAGCGTGCTCGTCAACACCCAAGCTGCCAGCTCAAGGCTGTAGGAAAACATTAATAGCAAAGCGAGGACAGCCATCAGGCCATCAACCAGCACCAAGACAGACCCCTGCAGCAGCGAGTCTGTTATAGGTCGGAACGAGCGAAAGCGCGAGAGCACGTCCCCGGTAGCCCGCCGCTCGAACCAGCCGTAGGGCAGCCTTAGTAAGCGTTTGTGCAAAGCAACGCCAGCACCACTGGCTAGCTGTGTGCCCAGCACTACTACCAACCAACCACGCACCACCGACACCGCTACCTGCAGCAGCACCAATAAAGCAAACCCGAGCGCCAACACCGCCAACAGGTGCCCATCGCCACGCTGTAAAGCATCGTCCACAACCACTTGGGCGTAGAGCGGGCTCAGTAACAGTATGATTTGCAGCAGCAACGACAATGCAACGAGCTGGGCGATGCCCCGACCCAGGCCTATGAGGTTTCGGGCAAAGTCCATGAGCCGCAGGCGCGGCACGGGTACGCTAGGTGTTAACGCAAACTTAGGTGCGAGTTCCAGTGCAACTCCGGAGAAGGCCGCATCGGCATTCTGCCAGGATATTCGCCGGCGCCCCTCGGCCGGATCGTAGATCAACAGCGAACGTCGCCCGGCACTAACGAGCACTACGAAGTGGTTCAAACGCCAGTGCAGAATCACCGGCGTGCTGAACTGGCGCAGTTCCGGCAACGATACGCGCAATGCTCGGGAGTGGAATCCAAGCTCCCCAGCCGCATGGCGCAATGTCACAAGGCTCACACCGCGAGGAGTAATCATGCCCTGCTCGCGACACTGATTGAGGCTGACCGGCTTACCAAACCAGTGGCTGAGCATCGACAGGCAAGCAAGTCCGCACTCTGCAATTTCACCCTGCCGTACCAGGGGGAGCCGGCGGCGACCGAGCAATCGCAAATTCAACATGAGCGGCAGTACTGCTGCAGTTGCCGAGCCATTCAGGTCCAACGCCACAGATCGAGCAAGGGTTCCAGTGCTCGACGCCAAACGGGATCGCTACGTACCCAAACGTCAGCTTCAACTTGCATACCCGGCGCTACGGAAGCCAACGCAAAACTCGGCTTGCCCTGGCTTTTCGCCGAATGCAGCACCCGCACTTGGGCCTGATAAACCGAGATCGAGGGATTCACCGGCAATTCGAGATCCGCGCCGCGGATCGGCGTGTGGCTGATGCGCTCAATCCGTCCCATGGGCATGCCAAACTTTTGATACGGATAGCCCGCGTAGCGCAAGCGAACGCGCTGACCAACAGCAATGCTGCCCATTGCTTCAGAGGGTAGGAGCAGAACGACACCGGCCTGGGATTCTTTGTCCAACAGGTGTAAGACCAACTGACCGGCCTGCAGCCGTTGCCCCGGGCGAACGTTGAGACCGCTGACAATCCCGCCCACTGGCGCTCCCAGCCGTTGATCCGCCGTCATTTGCAGGTCGATGCGTCGTTGCTCTAGACGCGCCAGGGCCGCACGAATTTGCGCACTCGACTCCGCGTGCTCCTGCTCGAGCAATGTTTGATCCAGGCGCAGCTGTTTTTGACTGGCATCATGCTCTGCTATGGCCCTGGCGGAACCATGGAGCACTCTTTCGCTGCTGAGTAATAGCCGTTGATACTGAGCGCGCTCGGTTTGGGCGACGGCACCTTTGGCGGCCAGCAGCTCAATGTCTTTTAACTGCTGCTGATCTAAGCGCCACTGGGCCCGATTCGTGTGGTGTTCTTGGCGCAGGTGGCTGCGTCGCTGCAGGCCGTTGGCTAACGCTGAATCGATTCGAGACAGCGCTCGCTGCCGACGTTGTTGCGCCAAGCTAACACTGTGCTCTAAAGCCTGCTGCTCTGCAGCTAAAGCCTGCATGCGCGCAACCGCCGCACTGCGTCCATCCACCAGCTTAAGATCGGTATTAAGACTAACCAGCGCACTGCCTGAATCGACCCAATCACCTTCGCTTACCGCAACATCGTCCACGACGGCAGCAACCGGCGCGCGCACCGCCACGTGTCCAGCAGCCCGCTGCGCGAAACCGCTCACGGTTAGCTTCTCGGTGTATGGCTGGCGCGCAAGGAGACCGCCACCCACTAGCGCCACGGCTAGCAACAACAGCGCTGCCACATGCAAACTAGGGGCTCGCAGTCGCAGCGGTGCATCGACAATTTGGTTCCGGGCAAGCAACGCCTCGGGGCGAAACAGCCTCGGGTGCTTAGCCGGAGCCTCCGGCACTGGTACAGCGGCATCGTTCAAGGATCGGCTCTGAGATAAAACTCAAAGCCAGATTAGACGCCCGTTCACTGATTGCCTGTAAGCGTCGGGCGCGACGCGAAGAACTTAGCTGCCACCCATCGCCTTGAGAAATTTGCCTATGCGCTCAGCGTTCGCGCCGAGGTCACTAACCCCCACTCGAGAGACACTACGAACATCGATAACGCTGCCACTGTCCGCTGGGCGTACGCGCACGGCAACATCGTCTTTAAAACCAAACCAAAACGTCGTATCGGTGGCTTCAATCAGTCCCTGTTCTGGATCGGTTGCCACGACTTCGAGACCCATTCCCTCCAGTACAGCAGCGCTGCGCGTCAGCGCTTCTTCCGGTGCCAAGCTGACCTGCAGCGGTTGCACCCACGGATAGGCTTCGCTTTGTTGGACCGCGAGCTTTTCCGCATCGTAATCCAGAGGATTGCTGCCTTCACCACGCACCGCGACCACTGCATCGAACTGTGGCGGATCACTCGTATCGGTGCTGATGTTGTGTATGGGCGGTACGGTGTTGGCTGTATAGAACTGCATGCCCATCAATCCGAGCACCAAGGCGCTGACCACCGTACCAAAGACCAATCCGGGTTTATCGTCGGCCATATTACGCTTGCTGGCCACGATTAATCCCACAATGCCGCCTACCAGCAGGATTACCGCAAGCACCACCCCAATCTGCAGCACGCCAAAGCCGGTCATGAACGACCAGACACCAAACTTGGTGCCTAATGCACCCAGCGGTAAGCACACTGCGGCTATGATCGCGCCGATCCGAATCGCTTTCGACCACCAGACAGTCATCGCCTTCCCCTCAACCAATTGAATTCGCGGGCAGAATAGCAGAACCCACCTTTAGGAGATGGTGGCGCCGCCATCTATCACGAAGTTTTGCCCCGTGGTGAAGCCACCAGCCTTGGACGCCAGATACACCGCGATGCCAGCAATTTCTTCCGGTTCGCCGATACGGCGCAATGGATCGTTCGCCGTTCGAGCCTCGAGAATTTCCGGGTTCTCCCAAAGGGCTCGAGCAAAAGCGGTACGCACCAAGCCTGGCGAGATGGCATTCACCCGGACATTGTCTGGTCCATATTCGCAGGCTAGGTTGCGGACCAGCTGCACGTCTGCGGCTTTAGAGATGCAGTACGCACCCAATACCACACTGCCGCGTAAACCGCCCACCGAAGAGACGATGGTAATCGAACCGTCTTTACGCGCTTGCATCTCTGGAATCACCATTTGGCAGAGCCAGTGGTTGGACTTGATGTTGACGTCCAGTATTTTATCGAAGGCGTCATCAGGCAGCTCCGACATGCTGCCGTAATAAGGGTTAACGGCTGCATTACAGACCAACGAATCGATTTGCCCGAGCTGTTGCCGAGTCTCGCTAACCAGCCGTTGCAGCTCTTCTTTGTGTCCGATGTGCGCCGGAATTGAGACCGCACCCCCCTCCTGACCGTCGAGCTCCCGGTTTATTGCCTCTGCCACTTCGGCGCAAATATCCGCCTTGCGGCTAGAAATGACGACTTGGGCGCCGTGCCGGGCCATTTCGAAGGCGATGGCTTTGCCTATGCCTTTGCTAGAACCGGTAATCAACGCGGTCTTGCCGCGCAGGTCAAACAAGCTGCTGCTCATGGATACTCCAGTTAGAAGATGATTTTAATTTCTGCGCCGGCCTACAGCGCCATGCTAGTCAGGCAATGCCCAGCTGGCTCTTCGCGAACTCGGTGATCGCCTTGTAGTCCGCTTTGCCGTTGCTGGCCCGAGCCAGGTCGTCTTTTTGCAGTATTCGCTTCGGGGTCTTGTAGCCCGCAAGGTGTTCTCGCACGTGAGCGATCAAGCTGTCTTCATCTAGCGATGCACCAGACTCTGGCTGCACCACGGCAGTCACCATTTGTCCCCACTTTTCGTCCGGCATTCCCACCACCAATGCATCGGCTACCTGGGAATGGGTTTTCAGAACCTCTTCGACCTCTTCCGGGAAGACTTTCTCGCCACCAGTATTGATACAAACACTACCCCGTCCTAGAAGTACCAGGGTGCCGTCGGCTTCGACCTTGCAGAAGTCGCCTGGAATGGAATAGCGCACGCCGTTGATGACCGGAAACGTCTTCGCGGTCTTTTCTTCGTCCTTGTAATAGCCTCTGGGGATCGGTCCGCCCCGAGCAACGTAGCCGACCTGATCGGACCCTGGCTCTACTTCTTGAAAGTCTTCGGTAAACACTTTGCAGTCTTCACCCAGGGTGAACTTCGCGATTTCGGCACCGCCCTCTGCAGTGGTATCGCTGCGCCCAAAGCCAACAGCCTCAGAAGCGCCAAAGGAATCGGTTAGCACCATCTGCGGGTTGTACTGCAGTAAGCCCTGCTTTACTTCCGGGCTCCACATGACTCCGCTGGAAATGATCGAAACCAACGAGCTCAGATCCCGGGCAGGGTCTTGCGCCTGAAGCGAGCGCAGCATGGGTTTGGCGAAAGCATCGCCAACGATTGCCAGTCCAGTAATTTTGTGAGCTTCGATGGCATCCCACAGCTCCTCGGGATCGAAGCTTGGTAAGGTCAGGGTCACTACGCAACCGCCCTGAGCGAGGGCTCCAATCGCGGTGAAAAGGCCGGTGCCATGCATCATCGGGCAGCAAGGGCACAGCCGTGCGCGGGACTCCGCGTTCTTCACATTATCGGCGTGCTTGGCAAGCGTTGCTGGCGCCTCGCCACCTGCCGCCAACGCCCCCGCTGTACCTACTCGCCAGTGATCGTCATGGGCCCACATCACCCCCTTTGGCATTCCCGTCGTGCCCCCCGTGTAGAGAAACAGCAGATCATCACCAGAGCGTTTGATGTTCAGCGGTTTACCATCGCCGATCTCGACGAGCTCATGGTAGGAAACGGCAAACTCGGCCCTAGGCATTGCACCTTGAGGCGTGACTTCGACCCACAGACCAACGTCGGGCAAGCGCTCCCGCAGTCCTTCGATGCGATCAGCAAACTCGCTATCGTAGACCACGATCTTGCTATCGGAGTTGTCCAAGATGTACCACAGCTCATCGTCTACATAGCGGTAGTTAACATTGACGTGGACCAGCCGCGCTTTGAAGCAGGCGGCCAATGTCTCCGAATAGGCGGGGGAGTTGCGTAGGTAGAAGGCGACCTTGTCGCCGGCTTGCACGCCGCGATTTAAGAAGCGACTGGCCAGGTTGTTCGAGCGCGCTGTGAACTCCTGCCAAGTGGTGATTTGGCCATCATGAATCAGCGCCGGCGCTTCAGGTTCCAACGCCACTGGCAAGGCATCCAATATGTCTCCGTAATTCCAGCCCACGTCAGGCCCCCAATCGATTGCTCAATCGGGAATCATAGTGTCAGCAACCTCTCAGGGCTAGCTAGGGCATCGACAAGGTAGCAGCATCGAGCCGCTCCGACGGATAGCGACCCAGGATTAGCCCTGGGCGGCGAGGTCAGAAAGGTTTAGCGCCAGATCTCGGCGCGGTTCTGCACGCTGCTTGAGCTTCGCGAAAGCGAGATCCTTGGCTGAAGGTCGAGGACGCTTGGGGGCGTGCTCTCGAGACTTTTGAAAGCCCCTGAGTTCCCGTAGATCTCTAACATAGCGGCCCAGCTCACGCTCGGCCGCAGACTTTGTCGTGCAGGGACCCTGGTCGCCTTCTCGGGTAGAAAAGTACCAGCTGCCGTTCATCTGAAACGTTCTAGCGCTCGAGCGAAAGTAGCTTCGGTCTGACTGTTTTGGGTCGTTACGTCTCATGCTGCTATTGAAGCAAATTGACGGTGCCCGTTTGCTTATGAGTCTCCCGAAATTGTGCTCAGCCTGTGAAGCATGTAAGCCCCCATCTACATCGACGGCCTGTTGTGGGCCTTCTGTGGGCCAGATTGGCCAGACGCTGCGAGTTCTCGAGCGATTCCGGTATAGTCCACGGCCGGAATCGCAGCTCGGCTGCCAACGCCCAAGGAACACATCGTGCCCGCTCAAGCAATGGACGAACTGGTCGCCCTGGCCAAACGCCGAGGCTTTATCTTTCCTTCAAGCGACCTCTACGGTGGGCTGCAGGGCGTTTACGACTACGGCCCATTAGGCGTTGAGCTAAAGAACAACCTCAAGGCTGCTTGGTGGCGCTCAATGGTTTACGAGCGCGATGACGTCGAAGGATTGGACGCGGCCATCTTGACTCACGCTACGACCCTACGACATTCAGGCCACGAGGCCACTTTCACCGACCCACTGGTCGACTGTCGCGCTTGCAAAAGCCGCTGGCGCGCAGACCACCTGGATGGCAAATGTCCAAACTGTGGCAGCGACGATCTCACTGACCCCAGGCCTTTTAACTTGATGTTCAAAACCGCTGTTGGTCCAGTGGACGATGGCACCAGTTTCGCCTACCTGCGACCGGAAACGGCCCAGGCGATCTTTACCAACTTCAAGCATGTTGTAGACAGCACTGCACGGCGAGTGCCTTTTGGCATCGCTCAGATGGGCAAAGCGTTCCGCAATGAGATCACCCCCCGCAACTTCATCTTCAGAGTGCGTGAATTCGAGCAGATGGAGCTAGAGTTTTTCGTTGAACCGGGAACTGACGAAGATTGGCACACTCGCTGGGTTGAGGCCCGACTGGCCTGGTGGGAGGCCCAGGGTGTGCCCAGAGACCGCATCGAGCAATATCACGTGCCCGCAGACGAGCTCGCCCACTACTCCAAGGCAACCGTCGACCTGATGTATCAGTTTCCCCACGGCTTGGAAGAACTGGAAGGCATCGCCAACCGCACAGACTTTGACCTTGGCTCTCACACCAAAAACCAGGACGAGTTGAATCTGTTTGCCAAGGTCGCCCCGAACAGTGACTCTAATGCTCGTTTGGCGCTGCAGAATCCGGAAAGCAAAGCCTGGGCTGTGCCCTACGTGATCGAGCCATCTGCAGGTGTTGATCGTGGTGTACTAGCCGTCTTGAACGAAGCCTACAAGGTCGAACAGCTGGAGAACGGCTCTGAGCGCACGGTGCTGGCATTTAAGCCGCACCTAGCGCCCATCAAAGCAGCCGTTCTGCCACTGAAACGTAACCATGAAGGCATCGTTAGCAAAGCCCGACAAATCAAACAGGAGTTGCAAGCGTTAGGTCTGGGCCGAATTCTCTACGAGAACACCGGCAACATCGGCAAGGGTTACCGGCGACACGACGAAGTGGGCACGCCTTTGTGTATTACTGTGGACTTTCAGACCATCGAAGAAGACGACACGGTGACTGTCCGCAATCGCGACAGCATGGCTCAGGAGCGCATCAAAGTCCCCGAGCTGGCCGCCTACCTGCGGGACTACCTGAGCGAATGAGCGCCAACGTCGTCGATATCACAACCACTGAAGGTAGCGACCCGGACGGGCTTAGCCGAGCCATTATATCTACCATCGGTCAGGACCGACCAGGCCTGGTTAGCGGTATTACTACGTTGATCACCGACCTGCAGTTATCCATTGATGACTCGCGCATGAGCATTCTTGGCGGCGACTTTGCAGTGCTTATGTCGGTAACTGGTAGCACTGCCGCCCTCGCCAATCTCGAAGGTCGGCTGCGCGACTACTGCGACAGCCAAGGCATGGCCTTTTTGTTTCGACACAGCAGCGAACGTCAGGCCGTAGATGCGACGCCTTATGTGGTTACGGTTACCGCCATGGATCACCCAGGCATCGTTCGCAGCGTTGCCTCGTTCTTTTCCCAGCGCAGCATTAACATTCTTGAGCTGAGCACCGAAACTCAACCAGCCGCCCACACGGGCACGCCCATATTCAGCTTGCACATGACAGTCGAACTCCCCAGCGCGAGCAACGCAGCCGAGTTAACCAGTGCCTTTGAGGAGTTCTGCTTGGAGCAGGATCTGGACGGAGAATTTCAGTCCCAGGCTAAGTAAGCTGCGAGCAGCTCTGCGTTAGCGGCCACATAGGCTCGGGCTTTAACCTGGCGAACCGATCTGAGAACCAGCAGGATTTTGTCGGCATTACGATTGCGGTACAGTAACCTCGAACCCAAGCAAGTTGCACTCCATGACAAAAGTCGCACTGATCACGGGGATAACCGGACAGGACGGATCCTATCTCGCCGAGCTGCTGATCGCTAAAGGCTATGTGGTTCACGGCATCAAGCGCAGATCGTCACTGTTCAATACAGAACGCATCGACCATTTATATCAAGATCCTCATGACCAAGACAGGAAGCTGCATCTGCATCACGGTGACCTGACAGACGGCAGCAACCTGATCCGAATCGTGCAAGAAAGCCAGCCGGACGAGATATACAATCTCGGCGCGCAAAGCCACGTGGCCGTATCTTTTGAATCGCCCGAGTACACTGCTCAAGTCGACGGCCTGGGCACGTTAAGGTTGTTGGAGGCTATTCGAATACTGAACCTCGGTGACAAGACTAAGCTCTATCAGGCCTCGACTTCGGAGCTATTCGGCAAAGCACAGCAAATTCCGCAAACCGAATCCACACCGTTCTACCCTAGATCTCCCTACGCAGTGGCAAAACTGTACGCTTACTGGATCACCGTCAACTATCGGGAGGCTTACGGCTTTTACGCCTGCAACGGCATACTGTTCAATCATGAGTCACCGGTTCGTGGTGAAACTTTTGTCACACGCAAGATCACCAGAGGCATGGCGCGCATCGCCACGGGTCTGCAGAACTGCCTGTATCTCGGCAACCTCGACAGCTTGCGCGATTGGGGTCATGCAAAAGACTACGCAGAACTCCAGTGGTTGATGCTGCAGCAAGCCCAGCCTGATGACTTCGTCATTGCTACCGGCAAACAATACTCGGTCAGGGAAGCCGTTAACTTGAGCGCAAATCGACTAGGCATTGAGTTGGAGTGGACAGGCGCCGAGGAGTCAGAGATCGGGCGCGTCGCAGCGTCGACTTGTGAGCAGGTAAAGGTCGGCCAAACAATCGTCAAAGTCGACCCCCGCTACTATCGTCCGACGGAAGTCGACTCGCTGCTTGGGGATTCGAGCAAAGCAGAGCGAGTCCTGGGCTGGAAGCCAAAAATCAGCTTCGAAGAACTCTTGTTTGAGATGACGGATTCAGATTTCCAGCTAGCACAAAGGGATTCACTGGTCACGAGCGAAGGGTACAAGACCTACGTGTTCAACGAGTAGCGTCGGAGCAGCTCATGGAAAACATTCTATTGCTCGGCGCACAAGGAATGGTCGGGTCAGCAATTTCCAGGCGATTGAATTCCCGCGGCGTTCGGCCTCTAGAAGTTACTCGGGCGAATTGCGATCTCACGGATCAACGGCAAGTCCGTGCCACCTATACCCAGGCTGGCAAAATCGATCGTGCAATCGTCGCAGCGGCCAAAGTCGGAGGGATCCACGCCAACGATGCCTATCCTGCTGAATTCATCTACGAAAACCTACTCATACAGACTCACATCATTCACGAAGCCTACACCGCAGAAGTAGCCCAGCTGATTTTTCTCGGCAGTTCCTGCATCTACCCGCGCCTGGCCCAGCAACCGATGATCGAATCTGAATTGCTGACCGGACCCTTGGAACCGACCAATGAAGCGTACGCGATAAGCAAGATCGCGGGCATTAAGATGTGCGAGTCGTACAACCGGCAATATGGCACAGACTATCGATCGCTGATGCCGACCAACCTATACGGGCCCAACGACAACTTTTCTGGCGCGAATAGCCACGTTATTCCAGCGCTTATGACTAAGTTCGCCAAGGCCGTGGCCACCAACGCCCCCAGCGTAGAAATCTGGGGCAGCGGCAATGCACGCAGAGAGTTTCTGCACGTCGACGACCTGGCCAGCGCTGTGGAGTTCTGCATGGACCAGCCCAAAACCCAGTACTGGTCTAATCTCCAGCCACAGCTTTCACACATCAATGTGGGTACGGGCCAGGACATCAGCATTAGCGAGTTGGCCGATTTGCTGAAGGAGATCAGCGGTTTTTCAGGAAAGTTGGTGTTTGATCAGTCCAAACCCGATGGGGCACCGCGCAAACTGCTGGATACCACGAAACTAAACTCTATGGGCTGGCAACCTACAGTGGGCCTGCAAGATGGCCTCGCAGCAACCTACAAATGGCTACTTGAGGCACAGCACGTACGGAGCTGATCGGCAGCTACCCGCCGCATCGACTCCGTTGCCGTGGTGTTCGGTCTAGCCTTGCTGAATCGGCTTAAGAGCTAGCTCCACTCGACGATTCAGCTGCCGACCGTTTGAATCATCGTTAGATGCGACCGGATAGTGCGGTCCAAAGCCTTGAGTCAACACTCGCTCTGAGCGTACACCTTGCCCCTGCAGATACTGACCGACAGTGCGCGCGCGGCGCTCGGACAGCTGCATATTGTGGCTAGTCGACCCGGTGCTGTCTGTATGCCCGGTGACGTCGACCAACGTTTTATCGTACTCCGCCAGCACTAGCGAAACAGAATTTAGCACCTCGATAAAGTCTGGCCGGAGATCGGATTGATCAACACCAAAGGTAACGTTACCCGGCATATTCAGAACCAAGTCATCACCCATGCGGGTTACGCTCACACCGGTACCCTGAAGCTGTTGGCGCAGCTTGTTTTCTTGTGCATCCATGTAGGCGCCAACTGCAGTACCGGCTAACGCGCCGACACCGGCGCCGATGAGCGCTTTCTCGCGCCGATCGTCGGCGTCGTCGCCAATCAGAATCCCGGCAACGGCACCGATGGCAGCACCGATTCCCGCGGCTTTGGCCTTATTCGTGGCTTCGCGTTCGCCTGTATAAGGATTGGTGGTGCAAGCGCTGAGAGCGGCTATTGCGACTACTGCAATTATGCTGCGCATGTATACAATTCTCCGATGATGAAAAAGGCGAAGTCTCACGTGAAGTGTCTGAACGATCCATGAAGAGCGTCTGCTTTTATACATCTTGCTCATGAGAATTCTCATTATCACCTATGGGTTCCCACCTTTAAACTCTGTTGCTTCTCTACGGCCGTACTCCTTCGCTAAGGCATTCACCAACCAGGGCCATGAGGTGACTGTCGCTACTGCCGCAAAACCCAGCAATCCTTTGGATCTCGCTCTGGATTGCAGCAAGTTCGAAGTCATCGAGGTCCACTCTAAGCTCCTAGCCCGGCTGTATCGGTGGCTGTCGATCAATCGCGGTACCAACCCAGGCACTCAAAGCAATCGCTCCAGGAGTTTCTTGAAACGGATAAATCAATTGCGCACTCGCCGAGGCTTGCTGGTATTAGGCAGGCTTCCTGACCTGCTCGATCTTCTCATTCGACCCACTAAGAAGGCGCTGGCAGGAAGACAGTGGGATTTAGTGATCAGCAGCTACGCACCTCGTTACTGTCACGAAGTCGCAGCATCTCTGCGAAGCAACGGCTCAGCCAACTATTGGATCGCTGACTTCAGAGATCTGTGGACCCTACACCACCAGTTTAAGGGCCTGTTCCCTTTCACTGTGCTTGAGCGGCGACTCGAGCACCGCTACCTGCGTCAAGCCGACCTGGTAACAACAGTGAGTGCTGACCTGTCACGCAATCTGGCCGAGCACGCCCAGCGAGAAGTTGAGGTCTTCACCAACGGGTTCGATCCAGACGATTTGCAGCAGCTACCGTCCACGGCTCTGTATACGGACGATAAGATTCACCTGGTCTATACCGGCACCATTTACCCGAGCTGGGGCAGCTACAAGCACTTTCTGACTGCGGTGGCAAAACTAAGGCGAGCGTCACCTGAGCTCTACGCAAGGCTGCAGATCACTTTTGCTGGGAGCGACATCGCCAACCTCGGCAAACGCTCAGAGGATCTGGGCTTGAGCGACTGCATCAAGTTCATCGGCCCACAGATTCGACCCATCGCACTGCAGATGCAGCGTGACAGCCACGTGCAATTGTTCTTTGAACCCAGCAAAGGTACCGGCATAGCCACTGGTAAGCTGTTCGAGTACATCTCTTCGGGAACCTTGGTCTGGCGTATCGGCCCGGCACGCTCGACTGTGGCAACGAAATTACTCGAGCAATCGGCAACCGGCATAGACCTTGGGCAGGATTCCGAATCAATAAGCCAGGCGCTGGGTAGTCTGGCACGCGACGGAACGAAGCCTCACATCAAGCCGAACCGCGCAGTGATCGACCGTTACGATCGCCAGTTAATTGCCTCGCGGTTGCTCGCAGCCGCAGTCCAAGGCATGTCGAGCTGAGATTCAACCTGGCTCTGGAGCATCTACCCTTGCATCGCTCAGCTCCTGCACCTGAACCAGGTGCTTACACACCACTTCTACGAAAGCATCGGCACATAAGATTTTTGCCGCAACCTGGGCGTTGCGCTTGTAGCGCAACACCGCTGGGCGCGCTACGGCTTTTATGCAACTGGCTATGTCCTGCGCCGCTGCTGACGCCGCCACTGTGCCAAGATCATGTTCTCGCACTAAGCGGCTGGCTTCCTGTAATGGGCTAACAACGATCATCAAGCGCGCTTGGACGTATTCGAACAACTTGTTCGGTAGTGCCAGATCCAAGTTTACGGTTGCCGCAGGTGGCACAAAGAGGCCGATATCGTAGCCGTTTAGTGTCGGAACGATTTGTTCAAAGTGTACAGGTTTGCACAAGTTCACATTGTCACGTTGGGCGCACAGGTGTTCTAACCTGCGTCGATAGCGATCCTCTTTCCAAACTAGATACAGGTCCAACACATAGTCGCCGCCCAACAGATCCATCGCCAAAACCATGTTCTCCAGCTGGCGGTTCGGCGTCGCGTTGCCATGATGTACCAACCGCACAGGATCACCCACCGGACCAACGGATAGCTCTAGATATTCGCTGAAACTCGGCGCTACGGAAACCGGGACCCGGTATTCCCGCTCATAAAGCTGCGCGAGTCCCTGAGACACAGTGATGGTCTGCGCCACCTTGGGCAGATAGGTAGAGCACAGATATTGATTCAGCCTGCCAGCAACGATTCGCCATGCACGGTTGTGCTCAAACTGCCGCGGGTAATACTCCCTGGCATCGAAAATGACGTTGCCGCCACCCCAACGTTGGATCGCTAAGGGCAAAAGCAGCAGATCGTGACAGATGACCTGTTTGGCCACTAGCGGACGGGCTTCGTGTAGGCAATATTTGCTGTGAACGTAGCGTTCGAAATGCCCAAAAAGTATTAGCAGCAAATTCCAGGCTTTGCCGAAGAGCCCGGAAGCTCGAACTTCGACCCAAACATGCTGGGAATCTTCGCAGATTAGCTGGACGGCGCTGGCCTCGCCGATTGATCGATGAAGCCGGGACGCTCTCGGACAACCTCCCTCAACCCCAAGGTGGACAAAGGCAACTCCGCCTTCGTCGCGCCGTGGCTTGGTGCCGAACTCCGCTCTTGCCGTGGGCTTTGTGTTCATTGATCATACGCGCCTATTACGGGGTTGATGGAAGGTCTCTTGCCCAACAGTCAGAACATCCTAGTGACCGGTGCCGACGGCTTCATCGGCTCGCACCTCACAGAGATGTTAGCCGGGCAGGGGCACAACGTAAAAGCGCTGTCGCAGTACAATTCCTTCAACAACTGGGGATGGCTGGAAGGCAGCTCGGTACTAGACCAAATTGAAATCGTCAGCGGCGACGTGCGAGACCCAGCGTTCTGTAGAACTCTGTGCCAAGGGATCGACACCGTTTACCACCTCGCCGCGCTGATCGCTATCCCGTTTTCCTACTCCGCACCACAAAGCTACGTAGATACGAATGTCAGCGGCACGCTTAACATGTGTCAGGCAGCGCTGGATAACGGTGTGCAGAAATTTATACACACGTCGACCAGTGAGGTATATGGCACCGCGCAATACGTGCCGATCGACGAGTCACACCCAATGCAGGCGCAGTCGCCCTACAGCGCGTCAAAAATTGCAGCTGATGCCGTCGCAACCAGTTTCCATAGCGCCTTCGAGTTGCCTCTAGTAATCGCCCGACCTTTTAATACCTTCGGGCCGCGACAGTCGGCGCGAGCTGTTATTCCCACAATCATCTTGCAACTGGCGGCGGGGGAAAGCTCGATTGCACTCGGAGATCTTTCACCGACCCGAGACTTCAATTATGTTCAAGATACCTGCCGTGGTTTTATCGCACTTGCGAACTCCGAGGGCTGTACAGGCAAGGCCATTAACATCGGCAGCAATCAGGAGATATCGATCGGCAATCTGTTGAACCTCATCGCCCAAATGATGGGCAAAGACACCGAAGTAGTAACCGACCCTGATCGCATAAGACCAGCAAAGTCGGAAGTTTTTCGGCTCTGGTGTGACAACTCCTTGATCACCGAGCTCACAGATTTTCAACCTGCATGGGCATTGGCTGAGGGCTTGCAGCAAACCATCGATTGGTTTCTTGATCCGAAGAACGCGAGCGCCTATAAGTCCGGCATCTACAATGTATGAGCAGTTTGTCGAGCTGGTACGAGACACCTATCAAACCAACGACATCGTGCCGCTGCACGAGCCCAGATTTACCGGCAACGAAAAGCATTTTCTAAACGACGCCATTGATTCGACGTTTGTATCGAGCATCGGTGCCTATGTGGATCGATTTGAGCAAGAAGTTGCTGAGACAGTAAACTCGAAATTCGCAGTAAGCACCGTAAACGGCACAGCGGCCTTGCATACGGCACTCATTCTCAGCGGCACCGGGCCGGGCGATCAAGTACTCACCCAGTCATTGAGCTTTGTCGCAACCTGCAACGCTATTTCCTACTGTCAGGCAACGCCAATATTCCTGGATATCGACCGACAAACACTTGGCCTGTCTGCAAGCGCCCTGCAAACCTGGTTGTTGGACAACGCCGATCTTGAGGGAGGCAGATGCATCAATCGCAACACTGGCAAAGCAATTTCAGCCTGTGTACCTATGCACACCTTCGGTAATATGGTGGAGGCCGATCGAATCAAGTCATTGTGCGAGCAGTATCGCATACCGTTGCTAGAAGATGCCGCAGAGGCGCTGGGAAGCCAGTTGCGAGACACGGGTTCCAAAGAGTTCGCTGGTACGATTGGCGATATTGGCGTGTTCAGCTTTAACGGCAACAAAATTATTACCACGGGTGGTGGCGGCATGGTCACCACCAATGATCCGCAGCTGGCAGCCCGCGCCAAGCACCTCACCACCACAGCAAAAGCCCCGCACCGCTGGGAGTTTTCTCACGACGAGCTTGGCTACAACTACCGCATGCCGAATCTAAATGCGGCACTTGGCTGCGCGCAACTCCAGCAGCTTAACGCTTACCTCGAAAGCAAGCGCCGACTGCACCAAATGTATGCCGAAGCATTGCCGCAAATGCAGCTGCAGCTTTTTCCTGAGCCCCAGCACTGCCATTCTAACTGCTGGCTGAACGCGATCGTCTGTGAACACCGCGAACAGAGGGATCAGTTTCTAGAGATTACCAATGACCAAAAAGTGCTGACCCGGCCTGTTTGGCAACCGCTACATACCCTGCCCATGTACGCTGGACTTGAGCACGGCGAGCTAAGCAACACGCAGTGGTTCGCGGATCGCCTTGTCAACATCCCTAGCAGCGTTCCACCCCAAACGAGCGCCGCAGGATGAAGATCTGCGTTGTTACTGGCAGCCGCGCCGAATATGGACTGTTCAAGCCGCTGTTAGAAGCGCTTAAGTCCGATGACGCATTTGAACTGCAGCTGGTTGCAACCGCTATGCACCTGTCACCCACATTTGGCTCGACCTACCAGGAAATCGAGGCCGACGGTTTTACCCTCGACGCAAAAGTGGACATGCTCCTTGCTTCTGATTCCGAGGTTTCGATAGCGAAATCTGTCGGTATCGGAACCTTCTCTATCGCCGAAGCTCTATCGAGGCTGGCACCAGACTCCGTGATGCTCTTGGGGGATCGTTTCGAAACCCTGGCAGCCGCCCAGGCAGCAATGCTGCAGCGAATTCCGGTGTTACACATACATGGCGGAGAAATTACCGAAGGCGCGGTCGACGATGCAATCCGCCATGCGATCACCAAGATGTCATATCTGCATTTCGCCTCAACCGACGAATATCGAAATCGCATCATTCAACTGGGCGAACATCCAGACCGAGTATTCAATGTCGGCGCGCTCGGCGCACAGAGTGCGGCAAATCTGCTACCACTAAGCAACGCTGAGCTGGAATCGGATCTCGGCATTGGTCTCAAGCGGCCGCTGTTTCTGTCGACTTATCACCCCGAAACGCTTGCTGACCGAAAACCACACGATGCTCTACAGGACATGCTCGATACGTTCGCTGAATTTCCACAAGCAACAATCGTGTTGACCTATCCAAATGCAGACGCAGCAGGACAAACGCTCATTCCGCTGCTCGAGCGATTCGCCGAGCAACACCAGGATCGAGTCAGTCTAAACCGCTCTTTGGGCCAAAAACGCTATCTCAGCCTTCTGCAATACGCAGATGTGGTTGTTGGCAATTCTTCGAGCGGTATCATCGAGGCGCCAAGCCTCGGCACGCCAACGGTAAATATTGGCGCTCGGCAAGATGGCAGGGTAATGGCAGACTCCGTGGTCTGCTGTGAGGACAACAAGCAAGCAATTGTTGATGCAATACAACGCTGCCTCAGTAAAGAATTTCAGAGCATGGCTGCGAATGTCACCAATCCTTATGGGCAGGGCGACACCTGTCAACGCATCGTCGATACGCTTAAGCGGGTTCAGTTGGGCAGCGGAGTTAAGCAATTTCATGATCTCGACCCACATTAGCTGATGCGATATAACGCGCATCTTGGCATCCCCCCTCCTCAGTTAAAGGAACGGTCGTGACCTCTACCTACGTCATCGCTGAAGCTGGTGTGAATCACAACGGTGACGCGTCTAAAGCCTTTGAACTAGTCGACGCTGCCGCGGAGGCAGGTGCCAACGCAATAAAATTTCAGACCTTCAAAGCCAAAAACCTGGTTACCGAGCAAGCCGATATGGCCGAATATCAGGTTACCAACGTTGGCCACAGCGAAAGCCAATTGGCAATGCTCAGCAAGCTAGAGCTGCCGTTCGAGACTTTCAGCCAGTTGGCTGAACACGCCAGGTCACGTTCTCTTGACTTTATCTCTACCGCCTTTGACGACGAGAGTCTGAAGTTCGTGCACGGCGAGCTGTCTGTACCCGCCTTGAAGATCGCATCCGGAGAATTGCTGAACGCCCCTCTGCTACTCAAACATGCGCGCACTGAATTACCGCTCATCGTTTCTACCGGCATGGCGACACTGGGCGACATTGAGCAGGCGTTGGCGTTAATCGCCTTCGGCTGGACCCAGGGTAAACTAGAGACACCGAATAGCCAGCGGCTTCGACAGGCGTTGGCGTCGGACTCCGGTCAGATGTTACTTCACGAGAAAGTAACGCTCCTACATTGCACAACGGAGTATCCAACCCCGCTGGAGGACGTCAATCTTCGCGCCATTGATAGCATGCGAGCGGCTTTCAACGTACCCGTGGGTTACTCCGATCACACCCAAGGCATCGCAGTCGCGATCGCGGCGGTGGCTCGGGGAGCTAGCATGATCGAAAAGCACTTCACCTTAGATCGACAGCTGCCTGGCCCGGACCACGCTGCTTCTTTGGAACCCACCGCGCTCGCGGATATGGTCGCTAGTATTCGCTCGGTAGAGCAGGCGCTTGGCTCTTCGCTCAAGGGCCCCTGCCAGTCCGAGCTGAAGATCATGACCGCTGCACGTAAAAGCCTGGTCGCTGCAAAACCCATCGCTGCTGGAGAAGTTTTCGCTGAAGAAAATATGGCAACGATGCGACCTGGTAACGGCCGCTCACCGATGGATTACTGGCAACTTTTAGGAACAAAAGCGCGGCGTAGCTACAAAGTTGGAGAGCTGATCCTTGACTGAGCTGGGCGCACCCGAGAACTACATTCTGCTTGGCGCCGGCGGTCACGCAAAGGTGGTCTTAGACCTTGTTCGCCTTGCGAGCATTACGCTGGGCGGGGTTAGCGACCCCAAAATCGCAGTCGGCGCACTATGGAACAACAGTGTTCCCGGCTTAAGCGACGACGACATCGCTCAGCGCTTCCCACCAAATTCCACGAGACTGCTAAACGGTATCGGTTCAGTACCCGGAGATACCTTGCGAGCGCAACTGTTTGAACGGTTTCGCGCCGAGGGATACCGCTTCGAAACTCTCGTCCATCCTTCGGCGATTGTGGCCGAGGACATTTCGATTGGTGAAGGTACCCAGATAATGGCCGGAGCGATATTACAACCCGGCTGTCGAATCGGTGCGAACAGCATCATCAATACCGGGGCTATCATCGATCACGACTGCGAAATCGGTGCGAACTGTCACATAGCCCCAGGCGCCGTGCTCAGCGGTGCAGTAACGCTGGGAGAGAGTGTTCACATCGGCACCGGAGCTGCGGTTATTCAAGGCATCGATCTAGGAGATCGCTGCGTTGTCGGCGCAGGCGCGACGGCGAAAAGAAACTTGGTAGCCGATCGCTGGCTGCTGCCCGCCCAGCCTTTCGAGAAACCAGCCGACTAGGCGTTGGTACGATGTTAGCGCTGCACCGAATGCGTAGGCCCGAAGCTAAGAGTAGCCGGCCATGGTCGCATAGGTTCGCGCGGACTCGCAGTGCTCGGCTAGGCCACACAAATTGCTGTCGTCACCCACCAAAAAAGCTTGGGTTTGCCGATACACTCCCGGTTTGAACGCTTGATCGAGCGCATCGTCCAAAGCCACCGAGCTTACCTCGATCGAGCCAAGTTCCTGAATTTGCAACTGCTCCATGGGCCGGAAAATCAAGCGATGGGCACGCGTGCAACACTCGATCGACCAACGGCCGGGTGCTGACCAATTGCCAATATACGAGAACAGCACACCCTTATCTGTTGCTCCAGCACCCGCAAACGCACTGGCCGTGGGGTGCCAGTCGAGCGAACCACTTTGTAAACACTCGAGTTGAGTCGGTTTGCCACACAGGTGCCAAACCAGATCCACCACATGGCTCGTATTGGCCAAAAACCACGCGCCAAGCTCCGTACTGGATTTCTGCAGCTTTGCTATTACGTGCCCCCATTCGGTCACTTCGAACGAAGCAGAGGTAATTCCACCATCTGCCGCAGCAATCTCTCGCGCTTTGTGAACTGAAGCATAAAATCGCCGGTTATAGCCTAGAAAGACTTCTGCCCCAGCGGTACTCGCCCGTTGTAGACATTCCTCCAATTGAGCCACCGCCAGCGCGCCCGGCTTTTCCACTAAAATACGTCGAACTCCTGCATCGATTAGCGCGTTCGTTACGCCACAGAGCTGATCGGTGCTCACGGCAACGATGGCCGCGGAGGGCAATGCCAAATCGTGTTCGTGTTGAGCTTCGGCGAAAGGCTGCAGGTCCACGCTCTGCCCTGTAGCTTCAAGGAACGCCGCCGCGCTTTCCGCCGAGCGGCCAAATACGCGGAACTCAGCGCCCAAATTCTGCAGCACCGCACTGTAAGCAATTGCCATTGGTCCCGCACCGAACAGCCAGATCATTCTTTACGACCTCACAAGCTAGGTAATATCGACAACTTCAACTTCCTTTCCGCTCACTGTGCCCACGAACTTGGCGAGCCCAGCAATTAGCGGTCGATGCAAACGCGCTGACTCCAGATATGGGGTCAACTGGCAATGTTCACTGGCCAACAGGCTGGTCACTACTTGGTCTGTTAACTGACTTTGAGGTTCCATTCGTAGGCTAACCGTTCGCACTTGCTGAGTGGCCTTTTCGAGCACTGTCGCCGAGTCCTCTCCTGAGTGAAGCACCAAGCGGTACCGACCGTTCTCTATTGTTGTGGTCAGCCGGGCTGTCTCGGCTGGCTGACAAGTCATTGTCAGCTCACCGACGCCATTGGCAAACCGTGCAACTAGCGTACCCATCAGCTCTAGGTAACCTGCACGCTTAGACTGATGCAGCACCGGCTCCAGCGCGCTACAGTCGAGCTGGAAGTCACAGCATTGCAGGTACATGGCAAGGTGATCGATGAAGTGAATCGCGTTACAAGCCAGCCCCCAACCTTCGCCGATTACACTGTACTCGATCTTGCCATGCCCGCGAAGCAACGGCTCAAGCGGGGCGTAATCCTGCATCATGCGGCGAGGACAGTTTACCCATGCAACCGAACCGGAGTGTTCAATCAATTGTGTGGCTTCAGCGTAATCTTCCAGTCGCTGAAACAGCACCTTTTCGAGAATCAGGTTAGCAACCCCAGTATTGGCCAACAGCGCTCGGAGCACCGGCAGACGATGCCTCGATGAGGTCGCAACGATCGCTACATCAACAGTGGCAGGCAGTTGATCGGGAGCATCGCCAAACCTAAGTTGGATCGAAGCAGCACTGTGAACTTCATCTGCGCGTTGTCGTGCGATCTCTACAGAGCGCTCGTCGGGATCGATGACGAAAATCTCCGAATCCATAGGCAAACGCATGAGCGCCTGCAAGTGTCGCGATCCAATGGCACCGCAACCCAACAGCGCGATTCTAATCACCGAAATCCCCTATTTCGAAAAACTGAATTCGGCCGTCAAGCCGAGCTTTGCCATGCGGGTCTCTGCTTTTTTGAAATCCTGCAGAGTATCGATGTCTGCGTAATCTTCAGTCAGCAGCGAGCGACTCTTCCCGACCAGCACCGAGGGCTGATCGGACGCCATGAAAGCATCGACCTCGAACACATAAACCAGACCGTTCAAGTAGGCCACTTCGCTCAGAGCCTGTCGCGGCAACCACGGATTGGCTGAATCCAATAGCGCTCTGGGCTCGTCATCGGTCAGCACCCACAGGCGTTCTGCTTCAACGGGAAGCTTGCTAAACGTGGCAAGGCTATTAGCACCGCCCCTGAGCATCTCGCGCACACAGCGATCGATCAATCGAACTGGTCGAATTGGCGACGTCGGCTGCAGCAACACCATCAGATCAAAATGGTTGCCGCGGGAATTGAGCTCGCTAATCAAATTCCTGAGCGCATCAGCAATCAACGCAGCATCTCCTGCCAAATGTTCCGGTCGAGCAAGAACTTCGCACCCTCCGCTCCTCGCCACACCAGCGATCTCTTCCGAATCGGTTGAAACAATGATCCGGTCCACGCAGTCTGAGGCTTGGGCAGATTCGATACTCCAATGTAGCAACGGCTTGCCTAAGAACTGTTTGACGTTCTTCCCAGGCAAGCCCTTGCTCCCTCCCCGCGCGGGGATCACGGCAAGCACACTCAGCCCGTCAATCATGAGATATATTTTGGAAGTCAATCTGCGCTTGGTCAAAATCTTCCGGCTGACCGATGTCCAACCAGTACTCATGTATGGGAAACATGGCAACTTTTTCCTGGTTCTCTACCTGTTGCATCAACAGATCCGGCATGTCGATTGGAATCTCTGCCGACACCGTCTGTACCAGCGCTTTGCCGAGAACGTAGATTCCGGCATTGACGAAGAACTTTTGCGTTGGCTTTTCGATGATCGAATGCACTGCAGTGCCCTGGGCCCTAACAACGCCGTACGGTACTTTGAACTCGTACTGGCGTACGCACATGGTTGCTAGAGCCTGGTTCTCGTGATGAAACTTCAGCAGCTCTTGCAAATCAACTTGAGTGAGCAAGTCTCCGTTCATGACAATGATCGGGCAATCAGGTAGCTTTGCGTGGGGCAAGAGCCCAAGGGCACCAGCAGTACCAAGCGGATGATCTTCCTTAACATACTGAATGCTCGCGCCCCAGCGTTCCCCGTCACCGAAGTGTTGCACAAGCTGTTCGGACAAATAGTGCACTGAGATATAGAAGTTACAAAATCCTGCTGCGACAAACCGCTCGATGATGGATTCTAGAATCGGCTTATCACCAACTTTCAGAAGTGGCTTTGGCGTCTCTTCCGTGAGCGGTAACAAACGCTTTCCGAATCCACCAGCCATGAGAAAAACGGGGTTCTCGTAGCGCCGGGAAATCTGCGTTTGATCCCAGGTTACGAGATCTACAATCCTACCCGCCTGCACGATGGGCATATGCAGTAGCAATTTCTCGGCAAGAAGCTCACGAATCTGCTCAAACGACTGTTCAGGCCCACACGTCAGAGGATTAGGGTTTGCAACTTCAAGAACAGACTGGTCCATCTCAACCTGGCGCAATATGCCTCGGCGAATGTCCCCATCGGTGACCACTCCAAGCAGCTGATCATCATCGCCAACCACCAGTGCGATCTTCAGGGTGCTTTTGTCGATGATCGCAATGGCATCTCTAATCGAGGCTTCCGGCCTGACAATGGCACTCTTCCAGTCTTTGCTCATCCGTTCATCGCCTCGTTCGCAAACACTCTAAGTCAGCCAGCGCCAGCTGTTCGGCGGAACAGCAGCGGCGCACAGCCAGGGAAATGCCCCTATACTTACAGGATCGAATCGCCATCGAACCAATTTTGAAACGCCTGATCGTTGCAAGCTCAGAACAGTTGGCTCGCTCAGCACTGAGCCATCTGTTCGATGATAGTACAGCTGCAACCAGTGTCTATTGCGCCCCCTCCTCGTGGCCCGCGTCCGCGCTGGATGGTAGCAGCATCTACACGCAGGCCCAAGCTGTCGCCAGCCGAACCCACCAGGTACTGCTTTCTCGTTTAGGCATAGAAGAGGCTCGCGAGCTAGAACCCGCACTATCGGCTTTTCGATTCAGCCTGCAGTTCATGATTGCGATGGATGCCTTGCCACTCATGCTGGGCGTTCTAAGCGAAGCTCCTGCTTTCGATGAGATTACGCTCGTCGAATCCCTGATTCCGGAGTCAGCCTGGCCCGATAAAAAAGACGACAGCACCGAGTTCCTATTTACCGCGCGTGATAAAAGCGAGGATCTGGCGCAGCTGCTGCAGCAGGCGCTCACCCGGGCACCGCTGCAGCAGCCAACGATACAAGGCGACCGAGTTTTAGTGGTTTTAGGTAGCGACGTCGACGTCGACCTCGGCGCGAAATATTTGAACAAGGTCCACAAGCAAAGCGGCGAGCGGAATCTAGCATGTCAGGTACTTCTCAAACGCGCCAACCCTTCACTGGTCACAAGTTTGAAGGAGGCTTGCCCAAACCTGAGCATCGATGGTGTCTACCGGTTAGACCAGCTACCACTGTCCAAAAATTCTGCCTTATCCGAGCTAGTGACTCGCTATCGAGCACTAGAGAAGAGCGCAAAGCACGAGGTTTCCCCCATCGTAACCAGCTTGATGCAGTCGCTGATCACCGCACTGTCGCTGACAGGTTTCGTCGAACAGATCAAGCCTAGTATGGTTTTCGGTACTTTCGAGAAGTCGCCGTTAGGGGTAACGCTAAGCGCGATCAAGCACAGGCTGGGATTCCAGCTGGTCAGCTATCAGCATGGCATTATGAATCGAACGCAAACTATGACCTTGTTTGATTTCGATACTTTCTTTGTCTGGAATCCTCTGTTCGCTGATCTGGTCACTGCAG
>JBPCXR010000125.1:0-7659 GCA_051027215.1 Pseudomonadales bacterium
GTCGTAGACTGATGCTGAGTGATCAGGCGGATGGTCGCCAAGCCGCGATCAACGTCGGATGCCTTGTCGACGTCGGTAACGTCCACCCGCACGAAGTCATCGCCGAAAGTTATGTCCGACGAATCTAGCCCAACTACACCGTCTAAAGTCAGTTCGACGCCGACGATTTGTCCTGTTGTGCCTACCCAATCGAGACTGGAAAACTCATAGACCGCGCCACCAGGATCAAATGGCTCAATAATCGCGGTGATGATTGAGTCGCTGGTAACATCAATGAACTCTCCGTCTATTAGGCCAAACCCTGGGCCCTGAAATTCGACGGCGCTGGTTACCTCAACGTCATTTGCCGAACCTGAGCCTTCTGGAGATGAGAAACTAACATCGATAGTGTCTCCGATCAGCGAGGCGTGGCTCGCGAGCGGCACTATCAATGCGGTCAATAGCAGCAGCTTAGTTAACTTCCCGAACATGGTCCTTCTCCCATATTTAGGCCGAAGCATCACTCAAGTGCCACTCATTGAGAAAGTACATCCAGCGTTTCCGATTGCATGCGCGCCAACAGTCCGTCAACTGTAAATCTGCTGGGCGCAAGTTACGATAGTAGTGGGGATCTGCTGTGCTTTTAGGATCGTACATCCACGTATGGCGTTCTATGACTGATAGTGCTAGCCAGACTCTGACTTCGCGAATCAACCGTTGTTCGGGGTTCAGACCATCTTTGCTACACTCACCCAAGCCGTTGATTGGTGCCGCGGCCTCAATCCTCACTTCGATTTTGAGTTCATCGCGCTGCCGTGGGAGAGCTGCTGTTGCAAGTCGTGCTGAGCATAGCAAGTTGATCTGGCCTGGCTACACTGTTAACCGGGAAGCCGGGATTGGCAAGACCAGTGGCTGAGCCAAAGGTCTTGATCGTTGGCGGCGGCATTGGCGGGCTTACGAGCGCATTGTGCCTTGCCAAAGTTGGCTGCAAGGTCAGCGTATTCGAACAAGCACCAGCGTTTGCCGAAGTGGGTGCCGGTATTCAGCTGTCGCCAAACTGTACGCGGGTTCTGCATCACCTGGGTCTTGAGACTGCCTTACGTGCCAAAGCCTTTTTGCCAGAAGGCACACAATTCAGGCACTGGCGTTCGGGGAAGGTCATAGCAGAATCCGCACTGGGCGACTCAGTGCTCGAGCGCTATGGCCAGCCGTACTACCACATACATCGGGGTGACCTGCTGCGCCTGTTGGTCGAGGCGGTTCAACAGTCTTCCAGAATCACGCTGCACACCGATGCTTGGGTTCAAGAGTTTGTCGCTATTGCTGATGGGGTGCGACTGACGCTTGAAGACAAGGTCCACCAGGGCGATCTGTTGGTCGGCGCTGATGGCATTCACTCGGCGGTCCGTGCCCAGCTCTGGGGTGAGCAGAAACCCCGGTTCACGGGTAATGTTGCCTGGCGTGCACTAGTCCCCCGTAAACGCTTACCGCAAAGTCTAATCCGGCCCATGTCCACGGTCTGGTGGGGTCCTGGCAAACACTTCGTGCACTACTATGTGCGCAGCGGTGACCTGGTGAACTGCGTTTGCGTGGTAGAAAAGGACGGCTGGGAAGTAGAGTCTTGGACGGAACACGGTGAATACAGCGAGCTAAAGGCTGACTTCGCTGGCTGGCACGGCGACATACAGCAATTGATTGACCAAGCAGATAAAGACTCGTTATATAAATGGGCCTTGTACGATCGCCCCCCCATGAGCCAATGGGGCCGAGGTAGAGTGACGCTGCTAGGCGATGCCTGTCATCCCACGCTGCCATTCATGGCCCAAGGTGCGGCGATGGCAATTGAGGATGCTGCGGTGTTGGCGGGTTGCCTTCGCAGCGGTGCGCTCATTCCAACCTGCATACAGCGCTATGAAGACTTGCGCCGCACACGGACCGCAGGCATTCAAAACGGTTCTCGACGTAACGCCAAGGTCTTTCACCTGTCAGGTATAAGGGCTTGGTTGCGGAATCGAGCGGCAGGGGTGGCGCGGCATCACACGATGGATGCCCTGTTTCGCTACAACGCCCTAGAGGTGGCCAGCACGCAAGCGGAATCACTAAGAACAGTAGATCAAACCCAATCGAGGTTAACACAATGAATAAAGTTGAAGGCCTTCATCACCTAGCGATTTGTACAGCCAATATGAAAGAACAAATCGAATTCTTTACTGACAAACTCGGCATGGAGCTACAGGCCCTATACTGGATGCATGGCGTTGAAAATACTTGGCATGGCTTTTTACGGCTCAATGACGAAAGCTCCATCGCCTTTGTTTGCAACCCGGACATATCGGAGATTCCCAGCGTTCTCGGCGAGAGCCATGCTGGCAACCCAGGTGCTAACAGCGCCGGCGGCACCATGCAGCATCTAGCCTTGAAGGTGAAGGATCACGAAGAACTATTAGCGATGCGCGATCGTTTGCGCTCTAAAGGTGTGCCTGTTATGGGACCTGTGGAGCATGGCATGTGCTGCTCGATGTACTTTGCGGGGCCAGAGTATTTGTCGCTAGAGCTGAGCTATTCGTTAGAGCCAATCAACAATGAAGCTTGGATTGATCCTGAAGTGGTAAAGCTCGCGGGTATCAGCGTAGAAGAGCTGGCGCGATTTAAAAATCCCATTGCTTATGAAGACCAAGGCGGCGAAGTGGCTCAGCCGAATTTGGCGGATGCGGCCGGGCCACACATGACGAACTATCCGGAAGGAGCGTACGAATCGATCATGAACGCCCCAGACGAGGCGTTGTTGAATTCGGTCTCTAGCGAGCCACCAGTTAAGGTCGGTGCTTAAGCGATTAGGGCTGCGTCATTGTAGAGTAGGATCAGCTGTGGGAGATCAGTTGAAGTACTGCGCCCAGCGAGTGAGTACCTCACGGAGAATCGTTGTGTGGGCGGAGTAAACTCTTTCTCTGCCGCGCTTCTCGACCTGCAACAGCCCAGCTGCTACCAATGTCGCTAGATGGCGGCTTGTCGTTGGCCAGCTGCATTCGAATCGCCGGGCAATCTCCCCAGCGTTGCAAGACCCACGATAATGCACCGACAGTAGAATTTGCCGCCTGGCCGGATGGGCCAGCGCGGCGAACACCTGGTCAGCGGTCTCGATGTCGTCGATGGCTTTTGGCTTAGCCACCCAGCAATTCTACGTGTGGAAACTCCATGTTGGGCTTGCCATTGCGGGCTTCGCAGAGCTGGTCCATTGGCTCCCAGATTGCCATGACTTCTGGATGTTCGTGGGCGCGGTCGACGGCGTCCTGTAGCCAATCAAAAATTTCAAAGTAGATGGGTTCCCCATTGTCCTGCTCTTGGCCGCGGTAATGGGTAGAAGGATCATCAGTAACGAGCCCCAGCCGATGTAGCGTGGGCCAATGCTTAGACAGCAGTTCTTCGAATGCGCCCTCGTTGCCACGAGCCACTCGATATTGGCAAATCACCTTGTTAGGCATGTTTGCTCCAAGATGGTTAGCAAGGACGCTAACTATTACAGGACAAGATTTAATTAGCAAGTACGCTAATTAAAATGATTGCAAAAAGTGAGGAGGGAACGTGAGCTCGGGGGAATATTGCGCGAATTGGGCCGCTGGACTCTCTGCAATATAATGGCCATATGTGAAGTTTATTTGCGTTCACTGGCCAGTCTTGGCTCATTTGCTGTAAAGTAAAGTGGGTTTGGTTCGACCGGCAATGCCTATGGGCATGACACCCGCAATCCACGCTAGTTTGCTGAGCGGAGCGACGCTCGCAGCATTGCTATTCGCTGGGACTATCCTAGCCCGCAACCCGCAATCCACCCCAGCCCGCATGCACGCAATCTACGGCGGCACGGTTGCTTGGTGGTTCTATTGCATGTCTATGATCGCGACGGCAACGATCGCAGATGTGCAGTTTTGGGCTCGCTTGGTCCATATCAGCATTGGCATGCTCCCAGGTGTCATCTTTCACCTAAATGTAGCGACTGCGGGGTTGGCTCATGAACATCGCCGCGCGATCAGGGTTCACTACGCGCTGTCTGTGCTTGTTACCTTCTTCTGCATCACCTGGCCAGGTTTGTTTGATAGCCCCAATAGCTTCAGCTGGGGACCGTATGCGCATTACACGGCTTGGGGCCTCATTCCTGCATCGTTCTTAGCTGTAACTTTCGCTGAGGTACTGAAGTTATACCGAGACGTATTGAGGAGGGTGGACCATGGTACGGCGTACTACCAGAAGGCGAAGGCCTTCTACCATGGCAATGCCATTGCCTTCTTGGCCATGGTGGATTTTCTTGTAGTCTTCGGAATTGGCGTTTATCCATTTGGCTTTTTGATCATAACCGCGCTGCATGCAGCTACTGTGTTCGGCTCGATCCGCTATCGGCTCATCGAGATAACGCCTGAGTACGCTGCGGAGCAAATTCTTCGCACGCTGCCCGATGGGGTGCTGGTGGTCGATTCTCAAGGGCTAGTACGAGTTGCCAACAAGGCTGTGGCTCGGATCATCGGTCAGGATCTGCGCGACCTAATCGATCGGCCAGTGGCAAGCGTTGTGAAGGATGAAGAGTTACTCCAGGCGTTTGCAGCTCCGGTCTGGAACGACCCGTCGGCAAGGGAGGTCGGTTTCGAGTCCCTCATCGGCGAGCGACACGTTGCGAAAATATCGTCGGCGATTATTCGAGACCAAGTTGGTGAGCCAATTGCTCGAGTTTGGGTGCTTCATGATCTTACTGCTCAGCGTTTAGCCGAAGCACAGAATGAGATGCTCGAAGGTTGGGTCCGTCATGGTGAGAAGCTGAAAACTCTCGGCGTGTTGGTTGGAGGCATTGCACACGATTTCAATAATCTGCTTATGGCGATTCTCGGTAGCGCAGACATGGCGAAGCAAAAGCTCGACGACGGCCAATCAATCGATTCGCAATTAGACACCATCGCTTCTACGGCTGAACGGGCCACAGCTCTTACCAGTCAGATGCTTGCGTATACTGGCAAGCGGCCGACCACGAAAGAGGAAGTTGATCTCAACTTGTTGATTCGAGAAATGACCGTGTTACTGGGCACAGCCATTTCGAAATTGGTGAAGTTCGAATTCAAGTTCGCCGATCAGTTGCCCGTGGTGATGGCCGACCGAGGTCAGATCGGGCAGATCATATTGAACCTCATAACCAACGCCTCGGATGCGCTTGGCAAAACCACGGGCACCATCACCATCCGGACGGGCGTGATTCCAGAGGATGCTGCCGCTGACGAGTTGTTCGAGAAAGACACTCAGTATGCGTTTTTGGAAGTGATCGATACCGGCGTTGGTATGGATCAAGTAACGCAGGAGCAGATGTTCGATCCTTTCTTTACCACCAAATCTAGCGGACACGGTCTTGGGCTAGCGATGGTGATCGGCATCGTCGAAGCTCACAGCGGTCGTGTCCGAGTTGAAAGCATACCAGGCCAGGGAACCCAAGTGATGGTGGCTTTGCCGACGGCAACGCATGTGCCGAATCAAGCCAAGGGTGAGAAAGATGAGTTGCATTGGAGCGGGGAAGGGCTTGCATTGGTGGTAGATGATGAAACTGGAGTGCGGCAGGTGGCGCAGCAAATGTTGACTAATGCAGGGTTTTCCGTGATTCAGGCTGCGAACGGAATCGAGGCTTTGGAATCATTCCGCGAACATCGAGCAGAAATCACGCTCGTGTTGCTAGATCTGAACATGCCGAAAATAGATGGCAAGAATACGCTGTCAAGAATTCGAAGCCTTTCTGCAGATGTGCCGGTTATTCTGATGAGTGGATATGTGGAGGCAGATGCTGCCTCATTGATCGCCAGCGATAACAACACATCGTTCATCAACAAACCGTTCCGGCAGAGCGAACTCGGAGAGACGGTTCAATCTCTGGTAGTGACGTAATGCCTTCGAATCCACCATCGAGATAAGCCTAGCCCGGTAAATCCCAGGCCGAGCAACGCCAGGACGCCAGATTCCGGGACCGACTGGGGCCGTGAGACCAGGCGGACATTGGACACGCTGGCGCGATAGGAACCCCTGAAACCTTCGCCCACCAGAATTGGTGACTCCACGAAGATTGTCCACCAAAGGTACAGTGGGGTCGAAGGACCTGGCGAATACATACGCCTGGCCACGAAGTCGCCATTGGTGCGGTAGTCATACGTATAGCTGCCATTGCGGAGAGTGTTTGCTCCCTCGACCCAGACAACGGCGGTGCGACTCTCTTCAACTTCCAAAAGCAGCGCAGCCTTGCTGATAAAGGGGGATGGCAGGTCAGCGTCGATTGCTGCCATCGTAAAGTCGAACTGCAGAACGCTATCTTTATCGTCGGAAGCGATGAGAATGATTCCTCCGACTACGATTTCGTAGCTTGTATCGGATAGAGCTGAATCCAAAGTCAGTGTGGCAGACAGCCCGTCGTCCGCTACATTTTCCGAGCCATCGCGCATGTCGCGAAGGTCTATTGCGAGAGCGTGTGTAGATGTCCAGCCTAGGAGCAAGACAAGGGTGACAAAACAACGCATAACTTTCAGGCTCCTCCGTGCCGGTACAGCTACCCACTAGCAACTTCTTCCAGGGCTATGGGCTAATTCGCTGGCAGAAAGACAATGGTCGCATCGGTGCTAAGCCGAGGTAAATCAGTAGATACCGCAGCCACCGGTGTGCCAGGAACATTTCAAGACAGGGTCGTTGGACTTCGGCGACGGCGCTCGGGGAAGGGCGCTAGCCTTGCACCGGTAGCGCGACGCGCGCGCAAGCAACGGGTACGCCAGCCACAGAAACCGGTAACCGATACACAGCGCCGGCACGATCTGATGGGGCACCGTCGGACCCCGATACAATGAAGAGCTCCTTCAGGTCTGCGCCTCCGAAGCAAACGCTGGTGCACATCGGTAGAGGAATCTCTATGAATTGGCGCAGTGAACCATCAGCGTTGTAGACCTCAACGCCATGTCCGCCACCCGCTAGAGCAACCCAAACCGCACCGTCTTCGGAGACAGCCAGACCATCGGGCACACCCTTGTCGGATTTCGCGAAAATTTGTTTGTCGCCTAGATCGCCATTGGCCTGCACTGCATAGCAACAGACCGCGCGACGCCCGGAATCGCTGTGATATAGCGTTTTACCGTCTGGCGAGAAGCCAAGGCCATTGGTGAGCTGAATGTCTCGGGCAACCATCCTCACGCTGCCGTCCAAATCGATCAGGTACAAATCTCCTGCCTGAGGCGCTCGGCCATCGTCGAATACCGGGCTGGAGCCCAAACTACCGGCATAGATGCGTCCCTTGGCGTCTGTGGTGATATCGTTGAACCCGACCAACCCAGCGGACTCGTCTCGTTCCAGCAAGGTGAGTGTTGGCCCGCCGCCAAAGGGTTTGAAGCCGATATTACGGCCGCTTACGATCAAGCCCTCCGACTCGTGTAGCGACATACCGCCGATGCCCCGCCGGTGCTCAAACAGAGTTTTTATCGCGCCGCTGTGGTCCAAGGCGAAGACGCCGCCATTGAGCACATCGGAGAACAGTAGCCCTCGTTGCGGATCCCATACAGGACCTTCGATCAAGCCGTAACCCTCTGCCAGCTGTTCCATCTCGGTAGCCCATTTCCTACTCTCGTGGCTTTTGAGTATCTCATTGCCGAATACGCGGCGTCGATCAGCGCATCCTTAGTC
>JBPCXR010000126.1:0-6159 GCA_051027215.1 Pseudomonadales bacterium
GTCCGGACAATGGCGGAGCAAAGGATATTTGATTGAAGATGGCTTCATGGCCTTCTTCATCAAAGTAGTAATAGCCAACGACGTAGTTCATGCGCCCATCCAGCGCTTCTCCACTCAGTTGCAATTCCTGGGAGAACTGCTCTTGAGTATACTCATCATGGTTGTTCGCAAACAGAATGTAGGGTGAGAAGTCCAGGTCATTGAACAAAGTGATGTCAAATTCCCGGTAAGACGTGATGGACTTCAGCTCGACAGCGCCGATCTGCCAAGTTGCGGCTAGATTGCCCCCCCAGACTTCTACATTCTGCTCAGGCTTGACCTTGGTGCCGGAGTTATCGGCAAACACTGCATTCGTTTCATAAGGGTCATCCGTGTTCCAAGCTGGACCGTAACATGCGGTGTTGCTGGCTTGGCCGGCAGCGGTGCCGCAGGATGCCGGATCACCGCTGTAGATAGCATTCCAGAAAAACGCAAACGGCTGCGCTGGCAGACCCAGCGCGTTGACCTCACCATTAAAGCCAGCGATGCCGCCGATGGGAGTGATTCCGCCCGGCGTTTCCTCAGCCTCAGAGTAGTCTGCGGTAAAATCGAGCGTAAAATTGTCCGTTAGGTCAGAACGCAGTCTGAGGCGAGCGCCCCAGAGGTCATCACTGCCTAGATCGAGGTCGTCATACTGCACGGCTTCTACATAGCCATCGCGCTCACGCATAAATGCACTGAAACGACCCGCGGTACGCTCACCCAAAGGAAAGTTCACCGTCCCTCGGGTCTCAATGTAGCCTTCGTCACCCGCTGAGATTTGCAATGAGCCGCCGAGTTCGTCCCCTGGATTTTTCGAAATGATGTTGACTGCACCGCCGATGGTGTTGCGGCCGAATAAGGTCCCCTGGGGACCGCGCAAAACCTCGACCCGATCGATATCAATCAGGTCGAACACGCTTCCGATATTTCGACCCATATACACGCCGTCTAAATAAATGCCGACGGCAGGATCTTCAACTGGAATGAAATCGTTTTGACCCATACCACGAATAAAGACCACGGGGGACTTCACCCCACTGGTGCCGCCCGCTGCTTCAAAGTGCACGTTGGGAACCGTCTGGCCGATCGCATCGATCTTCATCCCGCCTTGCTCGATGAGCTCTTGCCCGGTGAGTACGGAGACCGCCACAGGAACTGATTGGAGATTCTCTTCGCGTCGGCGCGCAGTGACCACGATTTCTTCTAAAGCCAGACCAGTATTCGCTTCGGACTCAGCGGCGGTCACCGCACTGGGGAGGGAACCCGCTGTCAGGGTGGCAACGAAGCAAGTTAACAGGTGGCCGGACGTTATTCTCGATCGCGGAATAGTACGCACTACACTCTCCTCATAGCTTGTCTACCGATATCGAGTATATGACTCCCAGGTGCCCAGGTACATTGAAACACAGGACAATATTTGGAGCTTTTATTCACTCCAACGCTACAAGACGAACAGTCTCAGTGCATACTTTGTTACCAACCGGAATCGATCGATAACTGATAGGTCAGATACGTGACGCAAAAATGCAATGTCTATCTGGTTGCAGGCGGCAGATTCCACGATATTGGGTTCGCCAGACTGGAGCTGTTAAAGCTACTGGCGGAAAGGCAGGAGCCGCACGTTCAGGTCGGATCAGATTTTTCGAACGCTGAACAGATACTTGCCGCGGATTTCCTTGTGACCTACACCTGCGATGTACGACCAACGGTCGAACACCAGCGAACTCTACGGACATTTCTTGAACAAGGCGGCCGCTGGTTCGCACTACATGGAACCAACTCGCTGTTAGATTTTGACACAACGGATGGACCCATCGAAGCGTTCGGGGTGACGATTCCTGGCGTACCCTACGCACCAGACCTGGCGCCCGACTACATGGCTCTATTAGGTACACGGTTTGTTACCCATCCGCCTATTCAACGTTTTCAGGTAACCGTTGCCCAACCGGATCACCCGCTTGTCCACGGGATCGACAATTTCACCACCGAAGACGAACCCTATTGTTGTGATGTCATCGGAGACATCGACATCCTGCTGGAATCCAGATATAGCAGCGAGACCATGTCAGACTTGCCTGAGGGCTGGGATGATCTAGATCGGGTTCATCCACAAATGTATCTCAAGCAAGTCGGACGTGGCCAAGTGCTCTACCTAACACTTGGCCACTGCTGCGGTCGGTTCGATATGCAGCCCATCATGGAAGAATGCGACATCGTCAAATGCAGCTGGGATTTACCCGTGTACTACGAGTTGCTTCGTCGCGGGATTACCTGGGGAGTCTCATGAGGCATGGGAGCAATGGGGTCGACCCTGGCTTGCTAACGCCAAGCTTTAGCGTCATCCAGCGCGACCCGATAGTGTTTCAATCCAAAATAGAAACACACTATTGCCAAGCTGTAATTGACGACCGCAAGAATAGAAATGGACTTACCTAGTGCTAGCTCGCTGCCAAAAATAAAGTCGCTCATAATCGCGGGCAGCGTAGGCGCAAACGTGTAAGCCAGAAAGTTTACCGCGATTAGGTAAAAGGCAACCATCTGCCCACGCAACTCGTTCGGCGCGATGGCTTGTAGGGTGGCCATTATTAGCCCCGGCGGCATAGCCATGCAGAACGTCACTGGGATCAGTAGAGCAATGCCCATCCAAGGATCCGGCACAATCGTGAGCAACCCGGCTGTTGGCAAGAGCACAATGGTGCCGTACATGACTACTCGAAGCGTGCCGTCGACAACATTTCGTGCGATCAACCAGCCAGCCCACAACCCTCCTATCACACTACCCGCGATACCGACGACGAGGGCGATGCTGCCATATACAAGGCCGATTTCGCTTCGCGTCCATTCATGGTTGCGTACGTAATATTCAACCAGCCACGAAAACAACGACCAGCCCTGGGTCGCTAAGCAAAGATAGGCAAGAAACACCAGGCCGAAAAACTTTTTGCGCCCCACTACGAACGTCCAGACTTCGCGAAAGGGTACGCTTTCTTCAGCGTCTCTCATTTTCCCGCGCCTGCCAGGTTCTTTGAGGAACCACATAGCCAGGGCGATCAGCAAGCCTGGCGCACCAACCACGATGAAAACCATTTGCCAGGAATATAGCTCGCCAACTAACGGCAACACAAAATTCGGCGTGGACTCCAGGTAGTCAATGAGTCGCCCACCAGCAATGTTGGCGAGACCCTGGCCAATAAACGGTGCGGAAGAAACTATACCGATCATTAACGGCAGCCGACTGGCATCGAAGTAATCCGCCAGCGCGGAGTTCGCGGCCGGACCTAGGGTGGCTTCACCAACGCCCACGCCCATACGGGCCAAAAACAAGTGCCAGTATTGATTGACCAAGCCGCAAACCATGGTGAGCAGGCTCCAACTAGCGATGCCAGCGGCCATCAAATTCTTGCGATCGTACCGATCTGCTATGCGTCCAGCTGGATAAGACAGTATCGAGTACATGAAGGTGAAGGCAAAACCCATGATCAACGAGACTTGAAAATCGGAAATGCCTCCGAGGTCACGTTTCACAGGCCCAATCATTATGTTTAGGATTTGCCGATCAATGATTGAGAAGGTTGAGGCGAGGGTCAAAATAAGGACCACATACCACAGATAGAATCGGCTAAAGGAGTCTTTCATTTTTGCTCAGTGAAGTTCGAAGGCTTTGTAGAATCGTACATGGTAGAAGCGGTAAGACATCGGACTCTACGCGCACTTCTCTAAAAGCGCGAAATTTATTCAAGGAGCCGAGAGGAAGACACTTAGCCTGGAGCAAACCAGACTTCCTCCACAGTTTCAACAAGAGCTCGAAAAGCCACGTATCCTCCCACCATGCCGCTCACGCGTTCAACCTTGCACCTTAGAACGTACTAGATAACATTCACGGAACACTGTCAGCGTTTCGAAACAGTAGGCCTCTACTAACAACAACGATACCTGCATACAATGAAATTGTGTTCTGTAAAATTCATGCTGAACAGCATGTCCTTGCCGTGACCCAAATTTCCAGAAGTAGGACTGCATCGGTTGTGTGTTGACTACATCGTGCTTTCTGCTTCACGGAACAACACGGCTGATTGATTCATCGCAATGTTGCGGCAGCGTTTACTTTTTGTCCTAGCTTGTTTGGGTTCCTTCTCTGCCATAAGGACAAAATCGCGAAAACCAAAAACAGGCTGTCCGAAATAGATCGCGAAGGCGCTGCAAGCCACTATGGCAGCAATTGACGGCGACGGCTGCATCCCCTACATTTGTCGTTCGTTTACTTGTTCGTCAATTGGTCTACAGGGAGGGGAAAACCAATGAATCGAAACAAATTCTCAAGCTTGCTCTTCGCAGTGTGCATCCTGACGCTAGCGTCTCAATCCCAGGCTGCACTGTTAACCATCTCACCGCCGGAACAACTGGTAATAGACGGCGAGCAGGTGACGGGAGGTCAATTTACCGTCTTCGGACTGTTCGGATTCGATCCAACCGGCGATGACGACAACTCTTTTCAAGATCTCTGCCCGGACTGCTCGAGTGGTAACTTTCCCGGGCATTTGGCGGACTTCAGCATAGCGAGCACTCCGCACACGATTGCTGACAATCTGTTGGACACCGCATTACCGATCTCCATTCTGCTCTATTCTTTCGATCCGGATGGCGATATTCCGCCCCTGTACAATGCAGTGTTCACCACTTCCATAGAAGACCTCACCATTTTGTTGCCAACCCAATCTGATCTAGCAGAGCCTGGTAATATTGGAGCTTTCGTCGAACTCTTTCCGGTCGAACTGCGGGACGAGATCGAGGACCTGGGTATACTTTGGCAAGTCACAGATGCCAACGGTCAGACTGAGTACAGCAACCTGCCACCGTTCATTGGCACGGTGTCAGACCCCGACAACCCACTACTCGATCCTCGTATTTTCGATCTTGGTACTGGTGTCACCGGGGAAGAGCTGATTGCGCAATTCTTTGCAGATGCCAATCTCTACGTCGGACTGGGTCAGGCGCAGGATCACGGCACGACCAATGCGGCTCCCGATGATGACGACAACGGCAACAATAACGACGATGACACAAACGGCGGCAATGGCAACGGCATTGACATCGGCGATGGCGACACCGGAAACGACGGTGGCGGCACTCCAGGCGGCGGCAACGACGGTCCGACAGCAACAGTCAATGAACCGGGTACTATCGGTCTGCTGATGCTATCCATGGCACTGCTGGCCGTTCGTCGTAAACTCAAAACTTGATCGCGTAGCCCAGATTGTCACTCAACGCCCGATCAAACGAATCGGGCGCAAATTTGTGGCTTACCGATCAGACAACCCTTTCTTGGCGAAATCGCGAGTATCGTGCAGATCGTGATCCACCATACCTTTGCCATCAAGCTTCTGTAGCAGGGTCGCATTCTCAATGAAGTTGTCGCTCAAGGGCTGGATCTGCCCGATGGGTGCAAGTCGAAAGTGCTTCTCCAACCAAAAGATTTCGACTTCCACTGGGCCGTTGCTGTTGCTGAAGCTGACATGCTCCAATCGGCAGGAAGGCTTGTGCACGAAGAACAACGCGTCGTCTACTGGACGGAACACATAACACGTGTTCTGCGGATCATCCACTGCGCTACGTGGGCACATAGTGTGCCCAATGTAGTCGGTGTCCCAGTTAAAACGCTTCGCAAACGCCTGAGGCGAAGCACCGTCCAGCTGCATCACCGCGGCTGCCGTTGCCATTGGCGGCAGATGCACCCACCCTTCCCCCTCGAGTTGCGCGTAGAGCTTGCCGTCTTGACGACGGAAGTGGCGAATCTCCGTCTCCTTAGCATGTACCGTGTTGACGACGTCCAGCACCTGCCCGTCATTAGTCACGGTTGAGAAGCTCGCGTATCCGCCCGGCCCCAGCACCGAATACGTCTTCTTTTTACGTAGTGGTGTGAGATCTTGCATCTGCAGGAGCCAGTGACCGGAAGGCTCGACGTTGCGCTGCCGATACATCTTTTCGTCACAGCTACCAGATGGCTTACCACCAGAACTCCCTTGGGGCGGCACTCCCGCCGGCAACGGTGCCGGTCCGCCCGGTGGTCCAGGGTCGGGTCTATCATCCGGCGGCGGATCCGCCACGGTTAGCGGCCAGCACATATGTACCGCGCCAAGC
>JBPCXR010000127.1:0-4840 GCA_051027215.1 Pseudomonadales bacterium
GCAGCTACCTTAACCGACACCGTTTGTTTTTTACCCGATTTAAAGATCAGGCTCATATCGACCTTCTGCCCACGGGTCAAATGCTGTAGCGGTCCCATCAACATCAAATGTTTACCGCCTGGCTCGAAGGCAATTCGCCCGTTCGCTGGAATCACCACATTGGTGACTTCGCGCATCTCCATCAGACCATCGACCGTGGCCATTTCATGCACCTCGATGTTCTTGAACGCGGCGCTTTCGACATTGACCAACGTGACTTGCTCAGGGGCCATGTTGACCAATGTCATGTAACCAGCATTCGCTTTCGCACTAACATGCGCTTCTCTGACCCACGAGTTCATAATCGCAACCACATCGCCGGATGGTTTTTGCTGACTCGCCGTGATCGTCGTCTTTACCCGCGCTGGCGAATCTGCTTGCTTTGATTTGCCAGGCAATCTTTGTGTCTCCTCATCTATATAATCCAGCAACGCCAATGCCTCTTCCTTGTTCAACCGCATATTCGGCATGGCCAGATTATCGTATTTTTTGTAAAGTGCCAGCGCGATGGGATCTTTCTGTTTCAACATCTTGTCTGGCGCCTGCAACCAGTTGAGCAGCCACTGCTTTTCTCGCCGCATTGAGACCCCAAGCAGGTCAGGTCCCAGTGCACCAGCAAGTTCATTGCCAGTAAGTGAATGACAGCTGACGCAGCGGGTACGATATAGCTGTTCGCCTTGGGATATGCTGCGCAATTCGGGTGCGTTCGCATAATCATCGCCTTGCGGTGGTGCTTTCCAGCCGGTCAGCCAATTGCCGATCTGATCGGCAAGGACGTGAGGATTTTCAAACGGGGAACGCTTCATCCAGCGACCCGTGGCCTGATTGCCGATGACCATGCTGACATTGTGGTTGTTAGATCCGTCCTGGATTTCGTCAATGTATAGACCAAGCTTCTTGCGCAGTAGTGTAATGTCCGACTTTTTACCAGTCAGAAATGTCCAACGCGCCTTAAACCTTTTTTTATATTCCTTCAGGACTTCGGGAGTGTCGTTTTCCGGATCAATCGAAATGGAATAAAAGAATACATCTTTGCCCAGCCGGTCACCCATGATCTGTTGCACGCTGACGAGATGTGCCGTCTCCAGCGGACAGGTATCCGGACAATGGGTATAGATGAAATTGATGACCACCACCTTATCTTTGATTAGATCATCAAAGAAGCGAACGGTCGTCCCTTCGTCCGTAACCAACGCAACATTGGGGAAGTAGTTTGCCCCCCAGGGCGAGGCTGCGTTGGATGAAGGGATATGTGCAGCAAATAAGGCGAGGGCTGTCACCCAAAGCAGCTTAATCATAGCGTTATTTTCCAAGCTGGCGCGCTCTGTGAATCGCGCTATCCAACGTCACGGGTGTTGGGCAATTGACCACATGTGGCGAGTTCAGATTATCGAAATCATAGTTATTCGAGCCAACATTCGCTGGTGGTGGAAACTCTACGACTTCTAACTTACCTTCGGACCTTAGCGTCTTAATTCCATCCAAACCTTTCACTACAGAATTGGCTGGTTCTAACCAGTGGGCAAAACCGATATGCCACATGGGGCTGTAATCGTCCTCAGGCATAAAATAGGATGGCACACCAATCTGGCCACCGAACGGCCCGCCACCGAGCAGGCCGTTACCATCGGCCGGGGTCGGCGGATAGCTTGATCGTATCGGCTCAGGCGGCAAGAATTGAATCAACGGCACCGCTATGCCCGCCAGGAACTGATGCTTCGGTACGTTGGGCACACCCATCGCCCGCGCCGGTCCTGCCGGCCAGGTATCCACTACGATGTAATATGGCAGGTAATCGCCCTCTGCCGACCACGACTTGTGCAGCTTCAAGGTCACATAGGGGTTCGGGCCATCGGTCACAAGCTCTACCACATGTCCAGACTTGTGTAGCCAGCCCCATTCATCGCCATTGTATGGGCACTTTGTGTTGGCCGGTTCATCGGGGAAACTGGTACAACTTTCGTCGATTCTGTTGTGCTCCCAGGGCTCGTCACCCCATTGGATGAAGATCGCGTTGAAAACCACGTCTTTACCGCCGTAGTTGACGCGACGCAGCGGCGAATAAGTATTGTTGTCATTCACGGGTGGAATGCCTTTTGGATTCTCGTCATTCGCATACACCGGATTTGGCAGATCACCGTAGAAAGTCCAATGCCCACTTTCTGACACGCTGGCTTCGGCAGATGCTGCTACGGGGGTATTCTCCAGCGCTCCTGCCCAGGCGAGGCCCAGCTCTTCAGCCAAGGCTTCATCACTGACGTCATGCAGGAAGAAGAAAACCTCCCTTTGCTTACCTGCCGCGTCGATGTTGGTGCCCTTGGTTAAGGGAAATGTCGCCGTGCCACGTTCGTTTTTCGGTTGCGGATCGAGAGCATCGCCGATTCGTATGTCCCTGATATCGTCGAGCTGACCGACAACCACATCCCGGTGCCATACTGATAGTGGATCCAGCTTCGGACCATATTCGCCCACGGCATCACCGGTTCTAGCGGTCGGTAATGCCACGCTATCGACATAACTCACGCCATCCCAGGTAGGCAACGGTGTTGGCATCAGCTTGACTTGACCCGGATGCTCGACATCCCAGCGCAGTAGCATGGCGTGGTCTTCGTGTTGGGTGTTGTGACAGTGCTCCATAAAGGTGCCGGCAAATTCCCTGAAGCGCAGCGCTATCTCAACCAGGGTGCCGCTATCGGCTTGCGGACCTAAACGATACACATCCTTGCGCGCCCATTTCTCCCACTCAGGAGGTTCCTCTCCATCGCGGCGTAAAATAATGCCTTCTTCGAAGTGAATATGGACAGGGTGGCTCCAGGTGCCGCTGTTAACAAGACGCCATACTTCCAGACCGCCGGAGTTTTTCGATGGCGCGGCGGACAGGCGCCGTGGGTCCATAGTAAAGCCTTTTCCGCCATCGGTTTCGATCACCCACGGCTTTTCGTCGGTTGGCTGTTTTTCAAACTCGAAGGTGCGATGCAAGGCATTTTCAAGCTCCGCTTCAGTAGGCCGGCGTAGCGGGATCAGCTTTTTCTTACCGGCCACATATTCGGCAGGATCTATGCTATGGTCCTTGCCATTGTATTTTCGCACGCGAAATTCCAGGAATTTGCCGACCACTGGGTCACCATTCGCCCAACGGTCGGCTACCCCATCGGCGTCATCGTCAACTTGCTCGGGTTTGTAGGTGCCACTCAACACATCAGCTAGCGGGATGGGTTCATCGGTGGCCTGACCGTTCTTATGCTGCAACAGGTTGACCATATACAGCTTGTCGCCTTCCTTGAACTCGCTGAAGTCTATGATGATGTCATAACGCTCGGCGATACCCTGGGTCGGCAGCTCTCCGGTTTCGAAGTAGACGGTATGTTCCATGATATTGCCGTCGTTGGCGACCATGTAGAAAGGTACTGGGTTATTGGCCTCGTCTACCAGTGCAATCTTGAAATAACGCGACACTGAGCCGTTAAGCAAGCGGAAACGGTAATTGCGCGCACGCACTTCAAAATAAGGCTTGTAGAGCCAATTGACGGTCATTGCGTCGCCGATAAAGCCTGTTAGGTTAAATGGGTTAAACCACAGCTGGCCTTCGGCGTCCCAAGCCTTTTCGGCTAACACCAGGTTGACATCGTAATCACGGTTGCCCCAATCCAGCGCGCTACCGCTGGGTAAACGCAGGTTAACACCGTCGTCCAACGCCTCATTGCCGCGATCGAGTGCACTGTAGTAGTTCATCATGGCGACATCGCCTTTGTAGACATTTTGCGCGGTGAAATCGAGCATATGATCGTGGAACCAATGGGTACTCATGGTTTCTCGCCAGTCGCCCGGGATCTTCTTAATGCCACCCCTACCGTCTGGCGCACCAGCCCGCGGGTCACTAGCATCGGTGTTTATCGAGTCATGCCCGGCCAGAGGTATCGGCCAACGATAATCGTAGAACTGCCCCGGAAAGAAAAATGCGTTGGTGTAGCCGTCACTCTCGGCCGGGCTGTGGCCGTTGTGTTCGTGGGTAGAGAGGGTATGCACGCCGAAGCCTCGGTTCGCCGCGACGTCGATAGGCAGGGCATTGTAGTGGCGCATCAATATAGGCTCACCATAGCGCACGTTAAGGAGTTTTGGGGGAAAGGTGCCATCAAATGTCCATAGTGCCTCGTCGTCTTGCACCGGCATATTCGGGTGAAATTTGACCTCGATACCTCTCGTCGTGCCTGCAAAGCCCGGGATGCCCACCGTATTGTGGTAGAGGCCACGGCGGCCGAACTCTCCTCGCCTATATTTGTGCCGCTGTTTGCGATCACGCAAACCACCGTTGGTGCGAGCGCCCGTCGTCGCTGTTTGAAAGTACACTTCGGGTGTGAACTCATCCCATCGCTGGTGAGACCAGCCCAAGCCGGGTGGCCGCCCCTCCGCGGGAGGGCTTTCTAACAGGCGGCCGACAAATCCTTCGATTTCTGACTGCCACGGATTCGAGTCTTTATCATTAGCGAATTTTGTTGGCAGGGGCCAGATACGCTGGCTGAGAAAGTAGTCAAGCAAGAAGCCATTGGGTGGACTCTGAGCATCCATGGGTGGCGGCAGCGACATCCAGTACGGCGGAGCACGTCCTTTGCGTTTTTTCGATCGCTTGTGTTTTTTTGCTAAATTCAGCCGACTGCGCCCAAACTCCTCGAAGCGCAACATTTTCTGAGTAAACGCTTCGGCACCAAACAATGGGCTGGGAGGCCCATTAGTCGGAACATTGAATACACCGTCATCGCGCTGACCTTCCGACGGCAACACATTGCCTGCTTCAGTATCGGCG